>DATECY010000086.1:0-9848 GCA_035286665.1 Acidimicrobiia bacterium | reverse complement strand
ATCCCCACCAGGATCGTGACCCCGGCGACGGCGGCGAGGGCGCACCCGGCGCCGACCAGCCGCGGGCCGGCCACGATCCCCGCCACCATCGCCGCCACCGACCCGACACACAGACCGAAGGCGATTCGGCCTTCGCTCCCCGACACCATCCGATGGTGGGCCGTGGTCGGGAGCAGGGTCGGCAGCGTCCCGAAGATCGTGAAACCGATGAGACCGACCAGGTTGAGATGCATGTGCGCCGTACGCACGTTCAGGTGCGCGAGCCCGGCCCCTTTGATCGCCAGCAGCCCGCCGAGGGTTACGCCGATCAGCCCGGCCGCCAGGGCGAGCAGGTAGAACCTTGCGGTCAGCCCGAAACGGTGCAGCAGCGAACGGTGGGTGATCCCCACCAGGATCCAGACCAAGACACCGAGCCCCGCGGCGACGAGTCCGGCACCGATCGCGGCCAGCCACGCGACCCCTGCGGATACCCCCATCACAGCTGACGTCGCACCGGCCGCCGTGACCCACCGCTGTGCTGCGGCGAGGCGACGGTCGGGAGGAGTCGCCGCCGCCCAGGTGATCGAGAACATCTGAGTGGCCCCCGAGATGGCGAGCAGCACCCCCCCGACGAGGAAGACGTGCAGCGGACCCCACCAGGTCCCCTCGCCCGCCACCTGGCGGACGACTGCCCACGCGATCGCCCAGACGACGAACAGGCCGGTCAACCGAAACGCGGCGCGTGCCGTACGGTGCGATCCGACCACCCGCCCGGCACCCCGCAAACCGGCGGACGAGTCGTCGGTTCGCCTCACGATCCCAGAACCAGGTCGGCCGACATCGAACCCGGACAGACCCGGCCCGAGGCTGGGAGAACGTCGACGACGGTGGACATCGACCCAACCGTACCCGACCGTGCGGCGAGTCCCCTCGGTAGCCCGGCATCGGTCCGATCGGGGACGCGGCGCGGCGATTTCGGTGCCCGACGGGAGCCGAGCAGCGCTTGAGCCCCTCTCAGCGAGTCGGGGGACGGCCACTGCTCGAGGCGTACGCCGAGGTGGTGCGCACCACAACTACTTCAACCACCTGGTCGAAGCCGACGATCTCAAGCCGACCCCGGCACTCTCCTGAGCCAGATGGGGCATTCGAGGATCGGTCGCTCACACCGTCGCCGTGCGAGGCCGACGCCGGTTGCGGTGTGCCGGTGCGCACTCCCTAAGGTTCCAGGCACGCATGCCGTACCTGGGGAAGACCGGATACGTGTTGGCTCGTTCCGAGAGATGGGGATGGCATCGGGCGTTTCCCATCCTCGCCGTACTGCCCACCTTGGGAACCCTGGCGATGCTGTCACGGCGTCCAGCGGTGAGCCGATGAGGCAGCGACACGATGTCGTCCTCGTCCGTCACGGACAGACCGCGTGGAGCGCCTCGGGCCGCCACACCGGCCGGACCGACCTGCCACTCACCGAGTTCGGCATCCGCCAGGCCGAGGCACTCGGCGCCATGGTGCGGACATACGACTTCGCCGCAGTGTTCGCCAGTCCCCTCTCTCGCGCCTGGGTGACCATGGAGCGAGCCGGGTTCGGCGGCGTCGGCATCGAGCTTCCCGACCTGGCGGAATGGGACTACGGCGTCTATGAAGGCAAGACCACGCTCGAGATCCGCGGGGACATCCCCGGCTGGTCGGTGTGGGCCGACGAAATCATCGGCGGGGAGTCGGTAGCGATGGTGGGCGCACGCGCCGATCGCGTAATCGACCGTGTGCTGGCTGTCGACGGGCCGGTGGCGCTGTTCGCTCACGGGCACCTGCTGCGCGTCCTGGCGGCTCGCTGGGTGGGTAACCCTCCGGCATTCGGCGCCGCATTGTCGCTCGATCCGGCGACGGTGTCGCTCCTGGGTTGGGAGAGGGAGAACCGCGTGATCCGTACGTGGAACGAGGTCTGCCACCTCCGGCCGCTCGATCCGCCGGTGTGAGGGCATCCCCCTCGCCCGATGACCTGGCGACCGGGCCGGTGCTGCCGCGGGTTCAGCGGAACGTTCACGCGTCCGCGTCACGGAGGTCCGACAGGACTTCCGTGTTCGTCCGCACCGAAGGACGCCGGCCGCCCCTTCGAGAAGCCGCCGGCCGACCTACGCGGCTTGCCGGCCCGGTCGGAAGAACAGGGTCAGCTGACCGACCGCAGCTGCGATGCCTCCGGCGACGATGGCCGCTCCGACGCCGCCGTCGAGGTCACCGGCGATCTCCAGCGCGTGATCGAGCGACCACTCACCCGGGCCGAGAAGCGCCAATGCCCAGGCAGCCGCAGTCAGCACGAACGCGTACTCCCAGCCTTCGTCAGGGCGGGCGGTGATCCAGAACCCGGCGTGGCGATGCACCGTCCAGAACGCCACCGTCATCAGGGACACCAGACCGGCGGCGCCGGCCGAGGTGAGCAATCCCAGCGTCAAGGAGAGGCCGACCCCGATCTCGGCAAACGACATGAAGAACCACTGGATCGACGGGCTGGAGAACCCGATTCCCGCGGTCCATCGCATCGTCTTCTCACGACTGCGCAGATGCTTGATCCCGTGCGCAAGGAAGACGATTCCCACCGCGACGCGCACGATGAGGAGGGCGGCATTGGCGCTATCGGACACGGTGGGTCTCCCCGAGTGGTGGCTTGGCATGCGTCAACCGGGATGCGAACGGCGATGTTCCCGATGGAATCAGACCGTCCCTCCCGGCGTTCGGACGGGCAGTTCGACGAGAGTGAGCAGACGAAAGTGAGCAATCGTGGACCGTGTCGAGCTCCCTGAACTGATGCCCGAGTACATTGAACGCGGGGTGACTGCCAAGGGGCGGAGCACCGTTCCCACCGGGGCGTCTTCGCTGGCCGTGGCCGAGTCCCGCGTGACCTCCAGCACTATGCCCGGCTGGCCCGCTCGTTCGGTCGGACGGACTACTTCCTGCTCACTCCCGACGACCTCGCCGCGCCGGATGGCTCGCCTCGGCCTGCTCCCCACCGACGCCCAGACCCCGCCCTCGAGCCGAGTGTCCCGGTACCATCGACAATAGGAATGACGACGTGAGAAGCCGGAAGAGCGATAAGCGCCCCTGGGGCAGTTACGTGGTGCTTGGTGGTGGCGACGGCTATCAGGTGAAGAAGATCGTCGTCGCGCCGAACAGGCGTCTCAGCTATCAACGCCACGCTCATCGTTCCGAGCACTGGCTCGTGGTCGGCGGCGCCGGTCAGGTGGTCCTCGATGGACGGACACGAGACGTCGTCGTCGGCCATGTCGTCGACATTCCGATCGGCCAATTGCACCGGATTGGAAACACCGGAACGGAGCCCCTGGTGTTCATCGAAATCCAACTGGGTGACTATCTCGGTGAGGACGACATCGAGCGTACCGACGACGACTTTGGGCGTTCCTGACATGCACAAGCCGGCGGCAGCATCCACCGGCCGGCCAACGCCCGCCTGAGATCCCCGTCATCCGGAGCCACGCGGAAATCCTTCCCGACTGGCGCCGCGTGGTCGTCAGGCCGTGGGCGATCGGCGCCGGCGACCGAGGAGGGCACCGCGATCGATGTCGGCGGCCGCCGCCTTGATACCCGTGCCGCCGACGTCGATGCGGAGCACCTGGTTCACGGCCGCCCCCGGTGTGCTCGATAGCGACGGATCAGGGCATTGGTGGAGGCGTCGTGCGCCAGGTCGGGTATGCCGGGCGCCGAGAGCTCGGCGGTGATCCTCGAGGCGAGCACCTTGCCCAGTTCGACGCCCCACTGGTCGAACGAGTTGATCCCCCAGATCGTCCCTTGCGTGAACACCTTGTGCTCGTACAGGGCGATCAACTGACCGAGCGTGGACGGCGTGAGCTTCGGAGCCAGGATCACGGTCGTGGGCCGGTTGCCGGGAAAGACTCGATGCGGCACCAGGTCGGATGGGACCCCCGATGGAACGACCTCGGCGGTCGACTTGCCGAAGGCGAGTGCTTCGGCCTGGGCGAAGAGGTTGCCCAACAGCAGATCCTGCTGGTCGTCGGGGGCCCCGGGCGGGTCGAGGAATCCGATGAGATCGGCGGGGACCACGGTCGTGCCCTGGTGCAGCAACTGGTAGAAGGCATGCTGGCCATTGGTACCGGGCTCGCCCCACACGATCGGACCGGTGTCGATCCCGACCGGCGACCCGTCGAGGTGCACCCGCTTTCCGTTGGACTCCATGTCGAGTTGCTGCAAGTAGGCAGGAAGACGGTCGAGGTCCTGGCTGTAGGGGAGCACCGCCTGGGTCGGCAGGCCGAGCACGTTTCGGTACCACACCCCGATCATGCCGAGCAGGGCGGGCACGTTGCGATCCAGGGGCGTCGTGTGAAAGTGCTCGTCTACGATCCGATACCCGCGCAGCATCTCCCCGAAGGCGTCCCCTCCGACGGCGATCATGACCGCGAGCCCGATCGCCGATCCCAACGAGTACCGGCCACCGACCCAGTCCCAGAACTCGAACATGTTGGCGGTGTCGATCCCGAATCGGGACACCTCCCCGGCATTGGTGGACACCGCGGCGAAGTGGAGGGCGACGGCCGCGTCGTCGCCCAGTCCATCCACGAGCCAGGTTCGGGCCCGCCGGGCGTTCGACAGGGTCTCGATGGTGGTGAAGGTCTTGGAGGCGACGATGAACAGCGTCTCCGCAGGGTCGAGCGGGGCGAGGACCGCCTCCAGGTGGGCCGGATCCGCATTGGAGACGAAGTGGACGGTGATCTCCGGGTCGACGTGAGGGCGGAGGGCCCGGTATGCCATTGCCGGCCCGAGGTCCGAACCGCCGATCCCGATGTTGACCACCGAGCGAATCCGCTTGCCGGTATGGCCCCGCCACGAACCCGTTCGAATCCGATCGGCGAACCCGGCCATCCGGTCGAGCACCCGGTGGACGTCACCCACGACGTTTCGGCCGTCGACCACAAAGGTGTCCCCCGGGGCGGCCCGCAATGCGACGTGGAGCACCGGCCGGTCCTCGGTCGTGTTGATGCGCTCGCCCCGGAACATCGCATCGACTCGCTCGGCCAACCCTGCCCGGCGGGCCACCGCGATCAACGCCTCGAGGATCCGGTCGGTGACGAGATTCTTCGACAGGTCGACGACGAGGTCTCCAACCGGATGGGTGAGCCGGTCGGCACGGCCGGGCTCACCGGCGAACGCTGCCCGGAGATCGACCGGACCGGTGCCGTCGTGCTCGGCGAGGAGCGCTGCCCACTCCGGGGTTTGTTCGATCGGTGACATCAATCTCCTCTCTCCAACGGGTCGATGGGTATCACCGCGCCGGGAACGCCGGCGGGCCACGCGGGTACGTCGAGCGGATCGCTCATCGAGTGATCCACTCCCAGTCGGCACCGAGCACACCGTCGGCGGAAGCAGGTCCCCAGCTACCGCGCTCGTAGGTGACGACGGGACGCCGGTCGGAGAGGACGGGCTCCACGACACGCCATGCCTCCATGACCCCGTCCTGACGGGCGAACAGCCCGGCGTCGCCGCGGAGGGCATCGGCGAGGAGGCGGTCGTATCCGTCCCGGCCCTGGGGACGATCGTGCCGGAGGTGAAGGTCGACGGGACCGCTCACCATCTCGGGCCCGGCGAGCTTCGCCTGCATCGACAGGGTGATCCCGTCGTCGGGTTTTGTCCTGAAGGTGAGGCGATTCGGTCCCGGTCGACGAGCCGCCGCGGCGAAGAGGGGGCGCGGGGGACGCTTGAACTCGACGGCCGCCTCGGTCACGGTGGAGGCCATTCCCTTGCCGGCCCGGATGATCCACGGCACGCCGGCCCATCGCCACGAGTCCACCTCGAAACGCACCGCAGCGAAAGTCTCTGTTTCGGACTTCTTTGCCACGCCGGGCTCGTCGCGGTAGCCGGCGTACTGGCCGCGCACCACGTTCTCCAGGGCGAGAGGGCTCATCGCCCTGATGACCTTCACCCGTTCATCGCGCAGAGCGTCGGGATGGTCGGACACCGGTGGCTCCATCGCAAGGAGCGAGAGCATCTGCAGAAGATGGTTCTGGACGACGTCGCGAATGGTCCCGACCGAGTCGTAGAACGACCCCCTTGCTTCCACACCGAATTCCTCCGCCATGGTGATCTGCACCCCACGCACGTAATGGCGGTTCCACACCGGCTCCAGGATCGTGTTGGAGAACCGGAAGACCATGAGGTTCTGCACGGCATCCTTGCCCAGGAAGTGGTCGATCCGATAGACGCGGTCCTCTGGATAATGCCGGTGCACGATCTCGTTGAGCTCTGCCGCCGAGGCGGTGTCGCGGCCGAACGGCTTCTCCAACACCAGGCGGCCGCGCCGGTTGAGGCCGACCGATGCCATCCCCTCGACCACGTCGTCGAACAGCTCGGGTGGGATCGCCAGGTATGCCACCGCGCACGCGGCGTCGCCGATTCGGGTGACGATGTCGGCGTAGGTCGAGGGATTGCGATAGTCCCCGGCCACGTAGGCGAGGTGCGACGCCAGCCGCGAGAACGTCTCCTCGTCGACGTCCTCGCCGGTGGCGGCGACCGCCTCGCGGACGTGGCGGCACAGGGCGGCATCGTCCCAGTCGCTCGACGCCACCCCCACGATCGGGATGTCGAGCCGCCCTGTCGCGGTCATGTGGTACAGCGCGGGGAGCAGCTTGTTGCGGGCCAGATCACCGGAGATCCCGAACAGGATCAGCGCGTCGGCCGGCGACGTGCCGCTCATGCCGACTCCGTCTTCTCGTCGTGCCCACCGAACTGCTTGCGCATCGCCGAGAGCACCTGATTGGCGAACTCGTCACGCCCCCGACTGTCGTATCGGCCGTACAACGCAGCCGACAGCACGGGAACCGGCACGCCCTCCTCGACGGCGCTGAGCACGGCCCATCTGCCCTCGCCGGAGTCCGACACGTGCCCGGTATAGCCGTCGAGTCCCGGGTCTGCCCTGAGGGCGGCGGCGGTCAGATCCAGCAACCATGACGCGATAACGCTGCCCCGCCTCCAGACCTCGGCGATCTCGGGGATGTCGAGCCGGTACTGATAGCGATCCGGCCGACGTAGCGGAGCGGTCTCGGCGTCGGTCGCACCCTCGTCGAGACCGGCATCGGCGTGCTCGAGGACGTTGAGCCCTTCGGAGAATGCGGCCATCACCCCGTACTCGATGCCGTTGTGGATCATCTTGACGAAGTGCCCGGCACCGGTCTGGCCGCAGTGGAGGTAGCCGTGCTCGGATTGGCTCGGGGTGCCGGTTCTGCCTGGTGTTCGCTCGGCCGACTCCACACCGGGTGCCAGGGAGCGGAAGACGGGGTCGAGAAGCGCCACCGCGTCATCGTCCCCACCGATCATCAAGCAGAACCCGCGCTCCAGCCCGAATACCCCTCCACTGGTGCCGACGTCGACGAGGTGGATGCCACGCTTTGCGAGGGTCGCGGATCGCTCCTGGTCGTCTTGATAGAACGAGTTGCCGCCGTCGACGATGGTGTCGCCGGCTTCGAGGTGGCCGGCGAGGTCGTCGATCACCCGACCGGCAACTCCGGCGGGCACCATCACCCAGACCGCCCGAGGCGGTGTGAGTTGTTGCACCAGGTCGCGCATGCCGGTGGCACCGCACGCGCCCCCGGTGACGAGTCGCGTCACCGAGTCGGGGTCCTTGTCGTAGACCACCACGTTGTGTTCGTCGCGCAACAACCGCTGCACGAGTCCGGTGCCCATGCGGCCGAGCCCGATCATTCCGATGTCCATGTGATGGTGTCTCCTCTGCTCAGATCGTATCTGCGAGCTCTGTTCGAATGGCGCCGAGCAACTCGGTCAACGCGAGGCGGTTGCTCCGTCGCCCTGGAATCGTGCCCCCAATCCCTCGATGTGGACTCCGGGGCTTGGATCCTGGTGATGCAGCGCCGGGCGTGCTCCTGGTCGGGTCGCATCAGGTCGCACGTCACCCCGTGATCTCACTTGATCGTCGGCCGCAGCATCCCACCGGTTGACAAAGACCGATGCCACCCGAGGCGAGAGTCCCTGGACCTTGGCGCAGAAGCGCAGATACGACGGCTCTTGCCGACCCTTCATCAATTCGATATATTGCGACACATGAAGATAATGATCAAGGCAGACCAGCCTCTCGTGGCCACCGACAGACATGCCGAGGCGTTCAAGGCCCTCGCTCATCTGACCAGGCTCAAGGTCTTCTTCTTCCTGGCAGGCGAGGGCCGCGAGGTCCCTGCCGGCGAGATCGCCCAGGTGCTCGGAGTTCCCGGCCCCACGCTTTCTCGTCATCTCGATCTGTTGCGCCGGGCCGGTCTCATCACCAGCCGACGCGAGGAGCGCTACGTCTACTACTCGGTGATCCCGGAGATGACCACCGATCTCATCCGATTGCTTGCCGCCTGCTGTTGAAAGGACGTGTCATGGCCCGGTACGACGAAGAGATCCACACCGCAGTCCGAACCTCCTATGCCCGCCTCGCGGTCGATGCCGCCTCGTGCTGCGCACCCTCTCCCACCCAGATCGGCTACCGCCCCGAGGAGCTCGCCGAGCTTCCCACCGAGGCCGTCATGGGCCTCGGTTGCGGCAACCCGGTGGCGCTTGCCGACATCGGCGAGGGTGACACGGTGCTCGACCTCGGATCGGGCGGCGGGATCGACGTGTTCCTCGCCGCCCGCAAGTCCGGCGACACCGGCCGGGTGATCGGGGTGGACATGACCCCCGAGATGCTCCAACGCGCCGAGGCCAACGCCGCTCGGCTCGGCCTCGACAACGTCGAGTTCCGCCGCGGACTGATCGAGGAACTCCCCGTTGAGGACGCCACCGTCGACGTGATCATCTCCAACTGCGTGATCAACCTCGCCCCCGACAAGGCACGGGTGTTCGCCGAAGCGCTGCGGGTGTTGCGACCCGGAGGCAGGCTCGTCGTGTCCGACATCGTCAGCGACGGCCCGCTTCCCTCCTCCGTGACCGGCGACCCCGAGGCGTGGGCATCGTGCGTGGGCGGGGCCCTCCCCAAGGCCGACTATCTCGACACCATTCGTGCCGCCGGACTGATCGATGTCGAAGTGCTCACGCAGGATGGCCACGGCCCGCTCTTCAGCATCACCGTGCGAGCCACACGACCGTGACCGGAAAGACCGGTCATACCGCGCAGCAGCTGAGCATGCTGACGTCCTTGGAGAAGCCTTGCGCGGCGAGTTTCAGGGCCTCGGCCATGGTCAGGTAGGGGTGGAAGGTGGCGGCGATCTCGTCGATGGTGGCGCGGTACTTCAATGCCATGACCGCGGCCTGGATCACGTCACCGGCACCGTCGGCGATCACGTGGGCGCCGAGCAGGCGTCCGGACGCCTCGTCGGCGACCAACTTCACCAGCCCACCGGTTTCGTGGTCGACGATGGCCCGAGGCACCACCTCGATCGGCAGCACCGACGTGATGACCTTCGTGCCGGCGTCACGGGCTTGTTGCTCGGTGAGCCCGACCGAGGCGATCGTCGGGGTGGTGAAGGTGACCCGGGGCATCGTGGTGAAATCGATCGTGCGGGTGGTGCCGCGAATGGCGTTCTCGGCGGCGATGTTGCCTCCAAGGGCGGCGACGTAGACGAATTGGGGATGGTTGGTGACGTCTCCGGCGGCGTAGATCCGTTCGTTGCTGGTTCCCAGGGTGGCGTCGACGATGACGTGGCCGCGGGCGTCGGTGTCGACTCCGGCGGCGTCGAGCCCGAGCCCTTCCGTTCGGGCCCGGCGGCCGGTCGCCATGAGGATCTTGTCGGCTTCGACCCGGAGGGGACCCTCTGCGGTGTCGACGTCGAGCCAGACGCGGGCCTTCGCCGATCCCGCCCGAGTGACGGTGACATTGGTGTGGATGGTGGCGCCCTGTGACCTGAGGTGGGTGGCGA
>DATECY010000085.1:0-25512 GCA_035286665.1 Acidimicrobiia bacterium | reverse complement strand
AGGACCTTCGCAAGAAGCAGCGCAAGGAGCTGGTGACGATGTTCGAGCGGGAGATCTACCCGATGCTGACCCCATTGGCCGTCGACCCGTCGCACCCCTTCCCATACATCTCGAACCTATCGATGAACCTGGCCGTGACGGTCCGGGACCCCGCCACCGGCGACTCCCATTTCGCTCGTGTCAAGGTTCCACCGCTGCTCCCTCGCCTCGTGTCGTGCGGCGACGGCAGCGTCATGGTCGCCGTCGAAGAGGTGATCGCCTCCCAGCTCGAGTCCCTGTTCCCGGGACGGGAGGTGGTGAGCAGCCACGCCTTCCGCGTGACGCGCAGTGCCGAACAGGCGATAGAGGAGGACGAGGCCGAAGACCTGCTCGAGGCGATGGAAGAGCTCCTGCAGACCCGCTACCGGTTCAGCCGGCTGGTTCGACTCGAGGTGGATCGGTCGATGCCGGCCGACGTGCTCGAGCTGCTCATGGACGAGATGCGGATCGGTCCCATGGACGTCTACGTGCAGGACGGCATGCTCGCTCTCGCCGGCCTATCGGCGTTGGCGGCCACCGACCGTCCCGACCTGGCAGTGGACCCGTGGGTCCCCACCACCCAGCCGATCCTCAGCCAGCGCGAGCCGGGGGAAACCCTGCTCGATCGGATCGCCCGGCGGGACATCCTGGTCCATCTCCCTTACGAGTCATTCGCGAACTCGATCGGCGCGTTCATCGCCAGTGCCGCCCGGGACACCAACGTCGTTGCCATCAAGCAGACGCTGTACCGGACCTCCGACCCGGACGACCCAGCCCTGGGCGGCGAGCAATCGATCGTGCAGTCGCTCATCGCCGCCGCTCGGTCCGGCAAGCAGGTCGTCGTCCTGGTCGAACTGCAGGCTCGGTTCGACGAAGAGGCGAACATCGCCTGGGCCAGGATCCTCGAAGAAGCGGGCGTCCACGTGGTCTACGGCGTCGCCGGTTTGAAGACACACGCCAAGCTCGCCCTCGTCGTGCGTCGCGAGGACGGCGGCCTTCGCCGGTACAGCCACATCGGGACGGGGAACTACAACCCGAAGACGGCACGAATCTACGAGGACCTCGGGTACCTCACCGCGGACGAGGAGATCGGCGCCGATCTCTCCGAGTTGTTCAACGTACTCACCGGATACGGTCGCCAACGGGAGTACCGCCGCCTGCTGGTGGCCCCCACGTCGCTCCGTGATGCCATCGTCGCTCGCATCCGAGCCCAGGCCGCCCTCGGTGATGACGGCCGCATCACGATGAAGATCAACCACCTCGTCGACCCATCCATCATCGACGAACTGTACGAAGCCTCGAAGGCGGGCACTCGGGTGGACCTCATCGTGCGCGGCATCTGCTGCCTGCGCCCCGGTGTGAAGGGTTTGTCGGAGAACATCACCGTACGGTCGATCGTCGGTCGCTTCCTCGAGCACTCCCGGGTGTTTCGTTTCGGAGGCGACGAAGCGGCGGAGTACCTGATGGGATCGCCCGACATGATGCAGAGGAATCTCAATGGACGGGTCGAAGCGGTCGTGCCCGTGTACCACCAGCGTCTTCGACTCCGCCTGGAAGAGCTGTTGCGGGTGTGCCTCGCCGATGACCGCCTCGCATGGGAGCTGGTGGACGATGCGTGGTCGAAGGTTCCGGCAACAATCGGGCTGAATGCCCATCGTCGATTCCAGGAGCTGGCCGCCGCCAGGGCACAGGGTGCGATGCCCGATCCCGACACCGCCCTCGAAGTTCCCGACGTCGTGCTCGCCGCGGGAGGGATCGTCGCACGCACCGACGACGGCGGAACAAGGCAGGTGCTGCTCGTGCACCGTCCCCGCTACGACGACTGGTCGTTTCCCAAGGGCAAGCTCGATGACGGCGAGACCGCGGCCGAAGGCGGCTTGCGCGAGGTGTGGGAAGAGACCGGACTCCGATGTGACCTGGGGTCCGAGATAGGGACGGTCGAATACGCCGATCGACTCGGCAGGACCAAGGTGGTGCGCTACTGGACGATGACGCCCGAAAAGGGCGGCCGCTTCCTGCCCAACAGGGAAGTCGACGAGATCCGCTGGCTGGCTGAGAATGAGGCGCTCCACCTGTTGACGTACGAACGCGACTGCGCGGTCCTGCGCGCTGCGGGCGAGGTCCCGGCCTGATCGTCCTCGTCCACCACGCTCATGCCACCGGCGGGGACGCGATGACACAGGCCGCCGGTTTGCGGCGCTGCACGGATCGACGACACACCGGGAGGTATCGGAGCCGGCATCGACCGGCCCCGCCCCCTTCTAGGATCATCCGGCTGATGACGGTGCGCATCTACCCCAACCCCCAGACGCTCGCCGACGCCGCAGCCGACGAGATCGCCGGGTGGCTCACGGGGCGCGACGGGCAGCGTTCAGTGGGCCTCGCCGGCGGGAGCACGCCCCGCCTCGCCTACGAGTGCCTGCGCGACCGGGCGATCCCGTGGCGACACGTCCACGCGTGGATGACCGACGAGCGACACGTGCCCACCGATCATCCCGACAGCAACGCCGGCATGGCACGCCGAGCGTTGTTCGACCACGTGCCCGCGACCCTTCACGAGGTCCCGTGGGACGACGACGCCGACGCCGCAGCGGCCGCATATGAGGATGAGCTCGGCGGGGTGTTGCCCCACGGCCCGAACGGCCTCCAACCGGGCATGGTCGTCCTTGGCCTCGGCGAGGACGGGCACACCGCCTCGTTGTTCCCCGGGTCCTCGGCGTTGAACGAGCACGACCGCGACTACGTGGCCACCTTCGTGGACGGCCGGGGCTGGCGCCTCACGGCAACCATCGGGATGTTGGCCAGGGCGCGCCGTACCATGTTCCTCGTCACGGGTGCCGCCAAGGCCGACGTGGTCGCTGACATCCTCAGCGGAACGACCGACGACCCAGCGGCTCTCGTCGCCGAAGCCAGTCGCGACGCGGTCTGGCTGCTCGACAGCGCCGCGGCCTCGCGGCTCGACTCCAGCTAGCACGCTCCCTCCCAGCTCGTGCGAGCAGGTCGCTGGTCCCGTCGGAGCGAGCCTCCCTCAGCCGCCGATTCCGAGCAGCTCGGCGAGTCGCCGGGCGAGGGCGCTGTTCGGGTCGATCTCGACGAGCGCGAATACCGCGGCCTGCATCGCCCCTCGGTCACAGCGCATGGCGGCCGCACGAGTGTCGAGGTCCTGGCCCTGTTGCTGGAGGGCAACGAGTGCCTCCGGCCACTGGGTTGGATCGACGAACACGTCCGTCGTGGTCTCGTCGAGCACCCGGATCACAACCTCGAGATAGGAGGCGGCGTCCTGAGCGAGCAGTGAGCAGGTGTCGTTGACAATCGTGGTCGTGGTCGTCGGACCCGGCGGCGCGGTGGTCGGCGCCGGCGCGGCGGAGGTGCATGCGGCCAGCGACAGGGCGAGCAGGGGGGCGATGCACTTCACAAGGGGGGAGGCTAGAGAGGAACCGGTGTGACAGGGGCTGCGCGGCGTCGAGGCGCTCCTCAGGAGATGAACAGGCTGCGTAGCTTCGCGAACCTGCGGCGCTGCCGTCTCGGAGTTCGCACCGTCACGGCCCGTCGACGACCTGGCGGAGCACCCCGTCCACCAATAGTTCGTCGACGATGCCGACGATCACGGCCCTGATCGGCGCCGAGGCGTCGCCGACCACCTGACGCGCCGAGTTCCCCTCGTCGATGATCAGCACCGTCTCGCCGGCTCCCGAGCCGACGGTGTCGACGCAGATGAGGTAGTCGCCGGTGTCCTCGCCCTCGGCATCGAGGAGATCGCACATCAGGAGCCGACGACCGTCGTAGATCGGGTGGTTGATGGTCGAAACGACCGTGCCGTTGACCCTGCCGATCTTCATGGGCGATCCACCTCGTCGACGATGCCCACGATGGCATGATCAACGGGCACGAACGGATCGGGCATGGCGAGGGCCGCCTCGCGGCTGCCGACCACGTACACGAGCTCGCCCCGACCGGCCATGGCCACCGCGTCGGCGGCAACGACCGGACGACCGGTCGGCACCCGGTCGCGGTCCAGGGGCTGCACGATCAGGAAACGGACGCCGGCCAACCCCTCGTACTTGACCGTGGCGACGACGGTGCCGATCACCTCAGCGAGTTGCATCATCCCGTCCCAACCTCACTCCAAAGTGGCGGTCGGCGAGGAGGTTGTTGCCCATCTCGCCGTGCAACTGCGGGATCACGGCCGCCGCCACCAGTTGCGACGGCACCACCCGGCTCGCCGCGATCTCAACAGCGGCCGCGACGTCGGGAACCGCGCCGGTGAACAGGGCGTACGCCCGACCGCCGAGGCCGTCGGCCAGATTGACCTCCATGAGGTAGACGGTGGCACCCTTGACGCCGGCGTCGGCCGCCTCGATGGTCGCCGCAACGGTCTTCGTCTCGACGATCCCGAGAGCCTCGCCGGCACCAGAGACCCGAACGCCACGAATCGCCGCGATCACCGTGGGGTGGACATCAGGGAGAAACACCTCGTCGAGTAGGCAAGCGGCCGAAGCCTCCTTGCCGGCGGCGATCGCCTCTTCGACGTCGCCGACGGTGCCCGACACCATCACCAGGTAATGGCCGGGGTGAACGGTCCCGGCGACGATCTCCGCCACCGGGCCCCGCTTGACCATGGCGTCACCGGCGACGATGCCCGCCGCCACCGAGTCGAATTCGAGGAGGGCGATCGCGGGGTTCACTCAGACGATCCTCAGGGCGCCGACGACGGCGATCCGCCGCTCGCGCGTGAAGGTGAGCGGGCGGGTCATGCCGTCACCGGTCGGACTGGCGATCGAGAAAGAGGTGAACCCCTCGCCCCCCTGCCCGAGACCGGCGTAGTTGGGGCCGTTGGCGATGAAGATCGACACATTGATCGACCGGGCCATCTTCGTGATCGTGGCCACGTTGTTCGAGTGGATCGACGCGGTGTGGCGGAAGCGGTGCTCGGACCGGATGGCGAGATCGATGGCGGCGTCGACGTCGCCGACCCGGGTGACCGGGAGCACCGGCATCATCTGCTCCGTCCAGACCAGGTTGTGGTCGTTGGGGACGTCGGCCAGCAGCAGCCGCGGGTCGCCGTCCACGTCGACACCGGCGGCGGCGGCGATCTCGGCGGCGTTCTTGCCGATCCACATCCGGTTGATGACCCCCGCCTTCCCCGGAGGGCCCATCGACTCGAAGATGACCCGCTCGACCTTGCGCAGCTCGTGCTCCTTGAGCACGTGGGCGCCGTGGCGGGCCATCGCCCTGATCAACTCGTCGGTGATCGACCGGACCGCGATCACGGTCTTCTCGTCGGTGCAGATGACGTTGTTGTCGAAGGACGCTCCGGCGACGATGTCGCGGGCGGCACGGTCGATTTCGGCCGTCTCGTCCACCACGGCCGGCGGGTTTCCGGGGCCGGCGGTGACGGCCCGCTTGTCGGTCTTGAGCGCCTCCCGGACCACACCGGGCCCGCCGGTGACGAGGAGCACCCGCACCTTCGGATGGTGCATGAGCGACTGAGCGCTCTCGATGGTCGGGTTGGGGATCGCGGTGACCAGATCGGGAGGCCCACCGGCGGCGAGCACGGCTCGGTTGAGAAGTCGGACGTTCTCGGCCGAGACCCCGCGGGCGTTGGGGTGGACGTTGAAGACGACCGCGTTGCCGCCGCTGAGGATCGAGATGGTGTTGTTGATGATCGTCGCCGTCGGATTGGTCACCGGGGTGATCGACCCGATGAGCCCGAACGGGGCATGCTCGGTGAGCATCATCCCGCCGTCGCCGGTCTCGATGAGCGGAGCGAGATCCTCGGGGCCCGGCGTCCTGGTGGCCACGAGGATGTTCTTGCGCACCTTGTCCTCGACCCTCCCCAGCCCGGTCTCCTCGTGGGCCATCTTGGCGAGCCGCTCGGCGTTCTCCAGCATCACCCGACGGATCGATCCGATCACCGCCTCCCGGAGGTCGGTGCCGGCGTCCGAGTACCGCTGCTGGGCACGCTCGGCGGCGTCGACCGCCTCATCGATGGTGGCGTAGATGCCTTCACCGAGGTCGGCGCCGGGAATCTCCACGGGGACGTGCGGATGGGTCGGAACCCGGTCCGGCGTTCCACCGAGACGGGAACGCACCCGGGCGATGATTGCCTGGACCTCTTGTTCTGTATAGGGCTTCACTTGGTGTATCTCACCTCGCCGCCGACCTCCCAGGTGTCAACGATCGCCATGACGACGGCGTCGCAGGGGCGATCGCGGGTCGCCACGGTCTGACGAGCCGACGAACCGGTGGCGTACATCACGACTTCACCGACACCGGCTCCAACGGCGTCGGCGGCGATGACGTACCCGCCCGTCTCGGCGTCATCGACGTCGAGCTGGCGGATCACCAGCAGCGTGAGCCCCTCCATGGTGGGCTCCTTCTTCGAGGCGACGAGGGTTCCGACTACGCGTCCGAGTAGCACCGGCAGGCCCGGCTCACTGCTCGGCCGCGGCCTCATCGGCGCGGCCAAGGGGGAGAACCATGTCGATGTTGACGTGCGGGCGGGCGATCACGTGCGTGGAGACGACCTCGCCGACCTTCTCCGCGCCGCGGACGCCGGCGTCGATCGCGGCCTTCACCGCGGCGACGTCACCGCGCACGACGGCCGTCACGTAGCCGCCGCCCGTCTTCTCGTACGAGACGAGCTCCACCTTCGCCGCCTTGACCATCGCGTCGGCCGCCTCGACCATTGCCGCAAACCCGCGGCACTCGATCATTCCCAATGCTTCAGCCATGAGTTCTTGCTTTCCCTTCTGTCCGACTCCCCATCCGATCAGCCGGCATCCCTGCCTTCGAGTCCCTCGAGGGCGGCGACTGCCGCCCTCCAGCCGACGTCGATGTCGCGTTCCTCGCCGCCGAGATAGACCCGGCCGAGCGACCCGAACGACCTGACCTCGAGCACGTTGATGTTCGCCGCCTTCTCGGCCTCATTGGCGGCAAGGGGCGCATAGGAGGCCGGCTCCATCTCGAGGAGATAGAGCGTCTGGCCGGGGATGATCATCTGCCCGTGGCGCATCCGGTTGATCAGCTGTGCCTGATGGTCGTCGATGCGGCGGATGATCTGGCTCGACGCGATCCGCGGCTTGATCCGGTCCTGCTCGGAGGCGCCGATCTCGGCGAGGATGGCGGCGCCGGCGGCCCGCACTTCGGCCTGAGACGGCGAGTGCACCTCGAGGAGCCCGAAGTAGCGCTCGACGATCTGCATGCCCGGCTTCACCTTGGTCGCCTTGAGGGCGACGTCGGTCATCCGGTTGATCTCGATCCCCGGCGAGATCTCCACGTAGAGCGAGGCGTCCCCGGCGAGCGGGAGGAACCCCTGGGCCACGGTCCCGAGGAACGCCGCGTACTGCGGCTGCAGGCTGTCGAGGAAGGAGTACCCCCTCAGGTCAATACCGGCCACTGGACTCTCCTCCCGTGACGATCTGGATTCCCGCCGACGCCCCGATTCTCGTTGCGCCCGCCGCGATCATCTGCCGGGCGTCGTCGGCGCTGCGGATGCCGCCCGACGCCTTGACCCCCACCTTGGGCCCCACCGCCTCGCGCATGAGCGCGACGTCGTACACGGTGGCTCCGCCCCCTGCGTACCCGGTAGACGTCTTGACGAAGTCGGCGCGCGCCTTGACCGCGAGGCGCGACACGATCACCTTCTCCTCGTCGGTGAGCAGCGCCGTCTCCAGGATCACCTTGCACAGACCGCCGGCCTCGTGGCACGCCTCGGCGACGCCGGCGATGTCGCGCTCGACGAGGGCGTAGTCGCCCGACTTGAGCGCCCCGATGTTCACGACCATGTCGATCTCCCGCGCCCCGTCGCGCAGCGCCCGCCTGGCCTCCATCGCCTTGATCTCCGGGGTGGTCGCTCCGAACGGGAACCCGACGACGGAGCACGCCACGACCCCCGACCCCTTCACGGCGTCGGCGACCCGTTTCGCCCAGACGGGGTTCACGCACACCGAGGCGAACCCGTACTCGACCGCCTCGGCGGACATCCGATCGATCTCCGCCGCGGTGGCGTCGGGTTTGAGCAGCGTGTGGTCGATGAATCCGGCGAGATCGGTGGGGACGTCGGCACCGACCCCATTGAAAGACACTCTGGTGGCGCCGGCCGCCAACACCGAGCGCACCTTGTTCGCGGAGTGGACGACGCAGTCGCCGACACAGGCGAGACAGTCGTCCCAGGCGTCCCCGGCCATGGCGGCGAGCACCTCCCGGGTCACTGCCTCGATGATGGCATCGCGATCGGTCACACGGCCTCCCCGAACCTCGAGCGCTCACGATCGAGGGCATCGATCTTCTCGACCCGGCGGGCGTGGCGGCCTTCGGCCCAGGGCGTCGCCAGCCACTCCTCGACGATCTGCCACGCAAGCGCCTCACCGATCAGCCCGGCGCCGAGGGTGAGCACGTTGGCATGGTTGTGCTCCCGGCTGTTGCGTGCCGAGGAGATGTCGTAACAGAGGGCGGCGCGAACTCCGGGGACCTTGTTGGCCACCATTGCCGAACCGATGCCGGCACCGTCGACGACGATGCCCTCCGAGCACTCCCCCGACGCCACCTTCTCGGCGACGGCGAGCGCAAGATCCGGGTAGTCCACGGCCTCGGTCGAATCGGTGCCGCAGTCGATGACCTCGCGACCGGACTCACGCAACCGAAACCCGATGCGCTCTTTCATGCGGAAACCACCGTGATCCGCACCGATGGCGATGACACCCGGACCTCCACGCGGCGCCGACGTCGCGGGTGTCGAGGACGCGGCGGCCGCAACCGGCGCCCCGACGGCGTCGACCACGCGTGTCACCAATGCGCGAACGGCATCTTCGCTCGGGAGGTCGCGACCAGGCACGCCGGGGATTATCCCACGCCCCGCGCCCCGGGGCCTGCCGGGAGGGCGACATTGGACATTGGACCTTCGACAGACGGCGATGGGCGACTCGTGCACGGAACGGGTAATCGGCAACCGGCGGCTCGCGCTTCGTCGGGCTCGGCGGGTGAGCGATGGCGCCTCTAACCTCGGGGCGATGGCAGACGATCCGGGCCTCATCTGGGACAGGCGACCGAAGCCCCCGGTGCGTCCCGCACGACCGGCGCCCGCGACCGAGCCGCCGCTCGGCGGCCGGATCTCATTGCGCGAGGCCGAGCACCGCTTCGGGGTGACCGCGAGCACGCTGCGGGGATGGGCGCGGCGGGCGACGATCGACGCCGTGCTCGCCGACGGTCCCGGCGGCCGCCGATGGATGGTCACCCCGGAATCGGTCGCCCACCATCTCGCCCACGGCGCCCGCGACGGCGCCCCGGCCCGTCCCGCCGCTCCGAGGGGCCGCGACGCCACCGGACCCACCACCGACGGGTCCGCCATGCTCGTCCCCCGCGACGCGTGGGACCGGCTCATGGATCAGCTGGGCAACCTCCACGAGGCGGGACTGCGGCTTGCCGAAGCACGCGAGCGCGCCGCCAAGGCCGAGACCGAGGCGAGCTTCCTTCGGGAACGTCTCGGCGAGATGAGATCTGAACGCGATGAGTTGAAGAAGAAGGTGGAGGCCGCGCCGGTCACTGCACCCGCGATCACGCCGAAGCCGGCGACCCACCCGATCACGTGGGACGCACTCAAGCGGTGGTGGAGCCGCTGAGCGTGCAGCGTGCAGGCGGGTCTTGACTGCATGCTGCCTGCTGCGGGCTGCAGGCTTCGGCTGACAGGTATCGTCTCTGCCCATGGACTCCCTCCCCGTGGTCGCCATCAACGGCCTGCGGTTTGCCTACGGCGACATCGTGGCGATCGACGGCATTTCGACCGATGTCCCCACCGGGCGGATCGGCCTGGTCGGGGCCAACGGTGCCGGGAAGACCACCCTGTTGAAGATCCTCCTCGGCGTGCTCCCTGCCGCCGCCGGATCGGTGGAGGTGCTGGGCATGAACGTCGCCACCCGCCAGCTCGACGTCCGATCAAAGGTCGGCTGGATGCCTGAAGGCGACTGCCTGCCCCCCGACCAGACGGCGGCCGACTTCCTCATCTACGCCGCCGAGTTGGGCGGCCTCCCCACCAGGGCGGCGCGGCAACGCGCCAGCGACGTGCTCGGCCTCGTCGGCCTCCACGAGGAGCGGTTCCGCTACATGGGCGAGTTCTCCACCGGCATGAAGCAACGGGCCAAGCTCGCCCAAGCGATCGTTCACGACCCCGCCCTCGTCCTGCTCGACGAGCCGACCGCCGGCCTCGACCCGGAGGGCCGCGAG
This sequence comes from Acidimicrobiia bacterium, assembly GCA_035286665.1. Classification (GTDB taxonomy): domain Bacteria; phylum Actinomycetota; class Acidimicrobiia; order Spongiisociales; family UBA11373; genus RBG-16-68-21. The sequence continues at coordinate 15,273 of DATECY010000085.1, read as the reverse complement.
GAGATGCTCGACCTGATCGTGCGCCTCGAAGGATTCGGGATCAACGCCATCATCTCGTCGCACGTGCTCACCGACATCGAGCGCACCTGCGACTGGGTGGTGATGCTCGACGGCGGCCACGTGCTGCGCTCCGGGCCGATGACCGACCTGTCCACACCCGGCGAGCTGGAGATGGAGGTCGTCGGCGACCCGGGCCCGGTGGTGGAGGCGCTCCGCCGTCTCGGCGGGGTGGTCGAATCCGGCGGCGCCGCCGTCTATCTCAAGCTCGAAGGCGGCGATCCATTCATGCTGGCGCGTGACGCGCTCGCCGAGACCGGGGTGGCCGTCAGACGGCTCGGCGCCCGGCGCACGACCCTCGAGGACGTCTTCATGGGAGAAGCCCCCTGATGGCTGAGGGCGTCGTCTTCGATCTCGGGTACCGGCCGCACGAGGGGCCGCGCCTGGGCAGGTCCGGGGCACGGTGGGCCCTGTATCGCGACGGCCTGCGTCGCGTCCTCGGCCTCAGACGCCGCATGCGGCGCAAGGTGTTCCCGCTCGTCCTGATGGCGGTTGCGGTCATGCCGGCGTTGTTCTTCGTCGGCATCAGCGTGGTCCTCAGGGAGTTCGACGCCGCGGCGACCTTCTTCGGGCACGCCCAGTACTTCGAGCTCACCGGGATCATGGCGCTCGTCTTCGTGGCACTCGCCGCCGGGGAGTTGCTCATCCCCGACCGGGTCAACGGCACGCTGGCCGTGTACGCCTCCCGGCCGCTGACGACGATCGACTATCTGCTGATGCGAACCGCATCCCTGGCCACCGTCGTGATCGGATTCCTCTGGCTTCCCCATCTCGTCCTCTTCCTGGGACGGGCCTGGGTGTCGGGCTTCGGGTCCTACGTCGCCGACAACTGGCCGACGCTCTGGAAGACGCTGTTGGCCTCGGGGGTCTACTTCCTCGCCTACGCCCCGCTCGCCCTGCTCATCGCCGCCACCTCGAAGCGGGGGGCGCTGGCGGCGGTCCTGTTCCTCGGGGTGATGCTCATCTCCGGAGGAGCCACCGCGGCCCTCGTCGACTCCGGCTTCAAGTCGTTCGGGCTGCTGGCCCTCAACCAGCATCCCGGTTACGTCAAGGACTGGATCCTCGGGTCCCACGCCCACGACTGGATCCCCCAGCAGGCCGGGTTCGAGCCGATCGTCTCCCTTGTCGTGATCCTCACGCTCGGCGCGCTCTGCGGCCTGCTCGTCATCGCCCGGCAGAAGAAGGCGGCATGACCTCGTCGCCCGCCACGGTGCGCGACGCAACGGTCGAGGTGACCGCGGTGTCCAAGTGGTTCGGGCAGAAGGTGGCGGTGTCGGACCTCTCGTGCTCGTTCGGGCCCGGGATCACCGGCCTGCTCGGCCCGAACGGGGCGGGCAAGACGACGCTGCTGCGCATGGTCTGCGGGCTGCTGCGGCCCTCGGATGGATCGGTCACCATCCTCGGCGTCGACCCGAGACGCCAACCCAGCGTGTACGCGAAGGCGGCGCTCGTGCCCGAGGAGGACGCGGTGTACCCGGCGCTCACCGCGCGTCAGTTCGTGCGCTACGCCACCGACCTCTCCGGCGCCCCCCGGTCACGGGTCGACGAGGCGATCACCGCGGTCGACCTCCAGGCGGCGGCCGACCGGCCCATCGCCGGGTTCAGCAAGGGCATGCGCCAGCGTGCCAAGGTGGCCGCGGCCCTCGTCACCGGCCCCGACGTCCTCATCCTCGACGAACCGCTCAACGGGACCGACCCGGTGCAGCGGGCGCACCTCATCGACATCTTCCGTCGGCTCGCCGACGAGGGCAAGACCGTCATCGTGTCGTCACACGTGCTGGCCGAGGTCGAGCGCATGGCCGATCGGGTGCTCGCCGTGGTCGACGGCCGACTCGCCGCGGCAGGCGACGTCGGGGCGATCCGCCATGCCATGGCCGACATCCCCTACCGGGTGCGCATCGAGGTCGGAGACACCCGCCGGATGGCGGCTTTGCTTCTCGAGACCGATGTCGTCTCCTCGGTGGCCGTGTCCGGTTCCACCCTCCACGTGGAGACCTCGGACCTCGCCGACCTCGGCCGCCTCGTTCCGAGGATGGCCAAGCAGGTCGACGCCCGGCTGACCGCGTTCGAGCCTGAGGACGAGTCCCTGGAGAGCGTGTTCCGCTACCTGGTGCATCGCCGATGAGGGGGTTTGCCGCCATCGTCAAGGTGAGCCTCCGTCAGGCACTCGGAGGCAAGCGGGTGATCGTGCTCGGGTTGCTGGGGCTCGTCCCGACCCTGGTGATGTGGCTGTCGTCCCGCAATCTCACCGCCGGGGCGGCCGCGAGGCGCTTCTACGACGCCCCCTTCGGAATCCTGTTCCTCATGGTCCTGCCGGTGTGCGCGCTCGTCATCGGCTCCGGGACGATGGGCGACGAGCGACGCGACGGCACGCTGTCGTTCCTGCTGCTGCGCCCGATGCGGCGCTGGGTGATCGTGACGGCCAAGTTCGTCGCGGCCTGGGTGGCATCGACCACAATCGTCGCCGCGTCCGGTCTCCTCGCCGCGATCACGCTCGGCGCCCGCAGCGGCGACTACGCGGCGACGGGTCCGATCGTCCTGGCCGTCGCCATCTCGAGCGCGGTCTACGTGGCGGTGTTCATGCTGCTCGGGTACCTCACCTCGCGGGCGGTGCTCATCGGCCTCGTGTACGTGTTCATCTGGGAGTCGAGCATCACGTTCGCCGCCGCCGGTCTGGCGAACGTGTCGCTGTTTCGGATCGGGGTCACTGCCTACGCGGCGCTGGTCCCCGCTTCCCGGCAGCCCCTGAACGAGGTGCTCGGCAGCCTCGCGCCGGGGGCATGGGGTGCCATGGCCAAGGCGGTCGTGATCACGACCCTGGCGGTGCTGGCACTCGCCTCTCTGCTCCGCCGCCGCGACGCGTTGAGCGAGTGAGGCTCGCTCCGCTCGCAGCAATTGGCAATCAGCAATTGGCAATGGGACAGACCAGGCAGGGCGCCACGAGCCCCTCTCACCGGCGTGGCTCTGCGTTTCCGTCCAATTGCGAATCGCCAATTGCTGATTGCGGGCTACCCATCGGCCAAGAGCCAGAAGCCACGGGCCGCTCGCTCGTCGCGGTACCTTGTCGGCCGTGACGGAGCCTCGCGCCCACTCCCTGTACCGCCGCATGGGCACGGCCGCGGCGATCGTCGCCGGCGGGGTGCTCGCGTCGCGGATCCTCGGCCTCGTCCGTCAGATCATCTTCGCCTGGCTGCTCGGTGCCGGGGCCAAGGGCGACGAGTACTTCGTGGCGTTCCTCGTCCCCGACCTCCTCAACTACCTGCTCGCCGGTGCCTACCTGGCGATCACGCTCATCCCGATCCTCACCCGGCGGTTTGCCGCCGGAGACGAAGACGACGCCCGACGCGCCTTCTGGGCGATCGCTCGGCCCCTGTCCATCGGCATCACCGTGCTCGTCGTCGTCGCCATGCCGTTCGTGGGAATGCTGCTGCGCGCCGTGGAGCCCGGCTTCACCGCGACGCAGGTGGCCGACGCAGCGCGACTGACCCGGATCGTCCTGCCGGCGCAGGTGTTCTTCATCCTCGGCCAGTTGTTCACGGCCTGGCAGTTCTCGCGAGAGAAGTTTGTCATCCCGACGCTGGGGCCGATCGTCTACAACCTCGGCATCATCGCCGGGGGCCTCATCGGCGGCGTCGGCAGGGAGAACCCGAGCGCCGACGGCTTCGCCTGGGGGGCGCTGTGCGGCGCCTTCTTCGGGATCTTCGTGCTCCAGTGGTGGGGGGCGCATCGCGAGGGCCTGCGCCTCCCCGGCGCGTCGATCCGCCGTCACCCGGCGGTGCGGCGCTACTTCGCCCTGGCGATCCCGCTCATGCTCGGCCAGTCACTGGTGGTGCTCGACGAACAGCTGGGACGGACCTTCGGGTCGCTCCACCACGACGGCGGCGTCTCCTGGCTCACGTTCGGGCGCCAGACGATGCTGGTGCCGGTAGGGGTGATCGCCCAGGCGGCGGGCGTCGCCGCCTACCCGTTCCTGGCGCGTCTCGTCGCCGAGGGCAAGCACAAGGAGATGGCGCGCACCGTCGGGCGAGCGATCCGCTATGTCGTGGCGTTCTCCCTCGCCGCGGCGGCGGCCCTCATCGCGCTGTCGATTCCGGTGGTCCGAGCCCTCTACGAGCGCGGCTCATTCGATGCCACCGACACCGTGGCCACCGCCGGAACCGTGATCCTGTTCGCTCTCGGGATCCCGATGTGGGGCATCCAGCAGATCCTGGCGAGGGGCTTCTACGCCCGCGAGGAGATGTGGACACCGGTGGTTGCGGGAACGCTGGCCACCGTCGCCGCGGTCCCCATCTACTGGCTGGCGAACCGAGCCCTCGGAGTCGACGGCCTGGCACTGGCCTCGAGCCTCTCGATAACTCTCTACACCGCCGCCCTCGCGGTCGCGTGGTATCGCCGCACCGACAGGGCAGAACTCCGCCCGGTGGTGCGCACCGCCGGGTTGACGCTCCCGCTCGCCGCCCTCGGAGGTGTGGCGGGTTGGGTGACGGCCACGATGCTGCTCAACGCCCTGGGAACCGGGGGGTTCGCCGCCAACGCGCTGGCGGTGGTGGTGGGCGGCATGGTGGTGCTCACCGTCGCCCTCGGGCTTCCCGCCGTGCGTCGCAACCTGCAGCGCCCCTGAACGGGGATCCCCCACGCGGAGGAGCGGCGCCAGAACGCCGCTCCTTCATTTCGGGTTGCCCCGGTTACTCCGCCATACGGCTGCATCTCGGGCGTACGCCCCAGACGCAGCGACTCTAGCGAGTCGGCCCGGCCTGGAGCCGACCTACTTCTTCGTCTCCTCGAACACCGTCGTGATCTCCGCGATCAATGCCAGGAGCTCGTCACCGACCGCCGGATCCATCGACTTCTTGGCGTCGCCGGCCTTCTTGGCGGCGCGCCAGAACAGGTCGTGGAGTTGGGGGAACTTCTCGAGGTGCGCCGGCTTGAAGTAGTCGGTCCACAGCACCCACAGATGGTGCTTGACCATCTCGGCGCGCTGCTCCTTGATGATGACGGCGCGCTGGCGGAACACCTCGTCGGTCGAGTCCTGGTACTTCTGGGCGATGGCCTTGACCGACTCGGCCTCGATGCGGGCCTGGGCCGGGTCGTACACGCCACACATCAGGTCGCAGTGAGCGTGAGCGACGCGTCGCGGCTTGGGAAACGGCATCGGAAGCACTCCTCTTGTCGACTGTGGCTCACCCTACACTCGCCCCGTTTCCAAGCTGGAGGCCGCCGCGACCAGTGCTCCATCGACCCGCCGGGCCGTTCGCAGAGTGATCGTCGCCGCCCTGACACTCCGCCTCCGCCGCTACGAGATCGCCGAGGAGAGCATGGCTCCGGCCCTGATGCCGGGCGATCGGGTGCTGGCGACGCGCTCGCCGCGCACCGTGAGGCCGGGGGACATCGTGGTGTTCCAAACCGAGCCCGGCTTCGACGTCGTCAAACGGGTGGCCTTGCCACCGGAGGGTGTCGAGGGCCTCTGGATGCTGGGAGACAACCCCGGCGCTGGAAGCCTCGACAGCCGGACGCTGGGCCCGATCGCCCGGGAAATGGTCGAGGCCAGGGTCGAGATGCGATCCCGGCCCCTTCCCATGGCCGCGGTGTGACGGCCGGGTGACTTGGCCTTAGAGCGTCCGCCAATAGGTGGGCGCTCTTGCGCAATGCTGATGGCTCTTCGGCCGGAGGCCTCATCGCGGTGCGATTGGGGTCCCCAGCCCCAACCGCCGAGTCCGCGCCTATCGGCGCGCCCTCTTACCATCGAAGGGATGAACTGGCCCCGAACGCTGCTCAGGGTGCTGGGCGACCGTCTCCCCAAGCTCGACGGTGCCATCAGCGTCCCCGGGCCGACGGCGTCGATCACGATTCGCCGTGACCGCTTCGGGGTGCCCCACGTGGATGCCTCCACCGACGCCGATGCATGGTTCGGGCTCGGGTTCTGCCAGGGACAGGATCGCGCCTTCCAGTTGGAGACGCGGGTGCGGGTGGTCCGGGGCACCCTTGCCGCCATCATCGGCAAGGACGGAGTTCCCATCGACGAGCTGAGCCGTCGTATCGGATTCCACCGCCATGGTGTGGCGGGACTCGATCACCTCTCCCCTGAGCATCGAGCCTCGTTCGAAGCGTTCGCCGCCGGTGTACGCGCCGGCGTCGAGATGGGCGGGGGACGCCGGGCGCACGAGTTCACGCTGCTCCGCACCCGCCCCACATCGTTCGAGGCGGCCGATGCCCTCGGCTTCCTCGCCTTCCAGGCCTTCGCCCTCGCCTCGAATTGGGACGTCGAGCTCGCCCGCCTGCGGATGCTGGCGCTCGACGGTCCCGACGCCGTCGCCGCACTCCATCCTCCCTACCCCGAGGGCCAACCGGTTTCCGACCGGCCCGGTGAGGCGGCCGGCCGGACCATCGATGCCCTCGCCGCCGATCTCGCGGCGGCGGCCGGATGGTTCTCCCCCGGCGGCGGGTCGAACAACTGGGCGATCGCCGGGTCCCGCACTCGCAGCGGAAGGCCACTGGTGGCGAACGATCCCCACCTCGCACCCCTCCTCCCGCCCCACTGGTACCTCGCCCACCTGCACACCCCCGAGTGGACCGTGACGGGTGCCTCGGTCCCGGGGGCACCCTCGATCGCCGCCGGCCACAACGGGCATGCTGCATGGGGAATCACCGCGGGACTCACCGACAACACCGATCTGTTCGTCGAGGAGGTCGGGCCCGACGGAACGACCGTCCGCCGTGGCGATCGGCTCGTTCCATGCGACACCCGGGATGAGGTGATCGAGGTGAAGGGCAGCGGCCCGGTCACGATCACCGTGATCGAGACCGACCGCGGACCCGTGGTCGGTCCGGCATTCGAAGGATCGTTCGGGGCACTCTCGATGTCGGCGAGCTGGCTGCGCCCCGGGTCCCTCGGCGCCAGCCTCGACATGGGGCGGATGCGGTCGTTCGCCGACCTGCGAAGTGCCTACGCGTCATGGCCCGGGGTGCCGCTCAACCTGGTGTATGCCGATGTCACCGGAGCGATCGGCTGGCAGCTCATCGGCGACATGCCGGTGCGCGGCAAGGGCGGCGGGACCATCCCGTTGTCGGCGGCCGACGAGGGGACCCGCTGGCGCGACGACCCGCTGCCCTTCGAGGACCTGCCTTCGGTCACCGACCCTGCCGCCGGCTTCGTCGCCACCGCCAACAACATGCCGACCACGACCGGTGCCTACCTGGGAAGCGACTTCCTCGACGGGTACCGCGTCACGAGGATCACGGAGTTGCTTGCATCGAGGGTCGACTGGGACGTCGGGTCTGCCCTGGCGATGCAACTCGACAGGCGGTCGATCCCGTGGCGCGAGATGCGGACCTCGGTCCTCGCCGCCGCCGAGACGGCACCGGATCTCGCCCTGGTCACCGGTCTGCTCTCGGAGTGGGACGGCGTGGTGGCCACCGACTCATCGGCGGCCACCGTGTTCGAGCTGTTCGTCGCGGCCCTGGCTCGCTCGATCGCAGAAGCCAAGGCACCGAACTCGTCGCGCTATGCGCTCGGAGCGGGGTTCAGCCCCCTCATCCCCTACAGCGCCCTCGTGGTTCGCCGGGTGTCCCACCTCGTCCGCCTGCTCCGAGAACGACCGGACGGCTGGTTCGCCGAGGGCTGGGACGAGACGATTCGCGCCGCGCTCCGCTCGGCGGCCGGCCTGATCACCGAACGCCTCGGGTCCGATCCCGCCGGATGGCGGTGGGGCCGGGTGCGGCAGCTGCGCTTTCGGCACCCCCTCGGGACGCGGGCCCCGCTCGGCAGAGTCTTCGACCTCGGGCCGATGCCGCACGGAGGCGATGCCAACACGATCAATCCGGCTCCGGTGGATCCCATGGACCCGCTCGCCAACCCCGACTTCGCGGTGGCATCGCTGCGTATGGTGGTGGACGTCGGGGCGTTCGAGCATGCCCGGTTCGCCCTCCCGGGAGGCCAGTCGGGCAACCCGTACTCGAGGCATTACTCCGATCAGCTCCCCCTGTGGCAAAAGGGCGATGGATTGACCATCGCCCAGGATCCCGCCGAAGTCGCCCGAGTGACCAGGCACACGCTCACGCTCAAACCCGGCTGACGGCACAACACCCATCGCCCACTACGCTGCCGCCGGATGCTCCCACTTCGCCGCACCCTGATCGCCCTCGTCCTGTTGTCTCTCGTTGCCGCCGCGTGCAGCGGTGGAGGAGACGCCGAAACCACGACGACCACCTCCACCGCGGCGACCACGACGACGGCCGCCAGCACGACTACGGCGTCGACCACCACCACGACCTCGACGACGACGCCGGAGGACACCACCACCGTCACCACCTACGCACCGGACTATGCGTCGCCCCTCAACGGACTGGTTGCCACCGAAGACATCCTCCTCGACCGGCGGGCGATCGCCGTCAAGATCGACAACCACCCCCAGGCCCGCCCCCAATCCGGGCTCCAGTCGGCCGACGCCGTGATCGAGATCCTGGCCGAAGGGGTCACCCGGTTCATGGCGATCTTCCACGACAACGACACCGACTACCTCGGACCGATCCGCTCGCTGCGCCCCACCGATTCGACGCTCGCCGCTGCCATCGGGGCACCCATCGTCATCTCCGGTGGACAGGACTGGATCCAGAACCTGACCGCAGGGCGCCACGTCCCCCTGATCGGTGAGAACACCACGGCGCTGTTCCGAGTCGCATCCCGCGCCGCCCCGCACAACCTGTACGGCGACACCACGGCCATCCGCGTCGTTGCCGACCAGCGCGGCTACAGCAACGACCCACCAGGAGTTCTCTTCAAGATCGACACTTGGAAGATCCCCGACGAGGCGGCCACCGAGATCTCGCTGGACTGGGCTCCGGGCAGCGTGGTCGTATGGACCTACAACGAAGCCACCCGCACCTACCTTCGTGAGACGGGCGGGAAGAAGAACAGCACCGTCGATCGCCAGGGGAACCTCACCCAGATCAACGCCGACGTCCTCGTGGTGCTCACCGGCGACGAGACCGTCGCCTACCCGCCCACCGGAGTGTCGGGTTCAGGTGTCCCCGAGACCGACACCGTCGGCTCCGGCAGCGCCTACGTGTTCGCTCGTGGGCGCATGTGGCAGGGGACCTGGGAGCGAAGTGCCATCGGCGATCCGTTCACGCTGCTCAACGCCGACGGCACTGAAGCGGTGGTCCCCGCCGGGTTCCCGTGGATTTCGATCTTCCCCGCAGCAAGGACGATCACGACCTCGTGACCGTCGGCGTCGTTGTCGCGGCCGTTCGCAGCGGCGCAACCACGGCGCGGTCCCACGTTGAACGGGCACTCGAAGCCGCAACTGCCGACGACCTCAACGCCTTCACCCGTGTCGAGGGCGACCTCGCCCTCATTGCTGCCGACACCGTGGATGCCACCGTCGCCGCCGGCGGGGATCCCGGCCCACTCGCCGGTGTCCCGGTGGGCCTGAAGGATCTGATCGATCACGAGGGCCGCATCACCACCTGCGGGTCATCGTTTCGCTTCCCCGAGGCCGCCACGACGGCGACGGTCGTGCGGCGCCTCGAGCGAGCGGGGGCGGTGATCGTCGGGAGGACCGGACTCCATGAGTTCGCCTACGGCTTCTCCTCGGAGAACGAATGGTGGGGACCGGTGCGCAATCCATGGGACCGCACCACCTCGCCGGGAGGGTCCTCCGGCGGGTCCGCCGCCGCGGTGGCGGCGGGGATCGTCCCACTGGCGATCGGCACCGACACCGGGGGGTCCGTCAGGGTGCCGGCGGCCCTGTGTGGCTGCTGCGGGCTGAAGGTGACCCACGGGAGAGTGCCCCTCAGCGGCGTGTTCCCCCTCGCCCCTTCCCTCGACACCGTCGGACCGATCGGCGCCTGTGTCGCCGACCTCGCCGCGGCATACGGGGTGATGGCGGGCGACGAGCCCGACGATCCCTGGTCGGCACCGCGGTCGGTGGCGGCACCCACCGGCGCCGCCGACCTCGCCGGTCTCCGCGTCGGCATCCCGGTGCCCTGGACGGAACGCCGGATGTCGGGCGCGGTCGCCGAGGGATTCGCCACGGCTCTCGACCGTCTCATCGCCGCGGGAGCGGTGGTTCGTCGGGTGTCGGTCTCCGCATTCGATCCGACCCTGCTGCCTCGAGCCGCCTACGCCGAGGTGGCCGCCGTCCACCGAGCACGATTCACCGAGAGTCCCATGCAATACGGGGCATCGATCCGGGATCGCCTTGCCGCCGACCTCGCCCACACCCCCGACGCCATCACCGGAGCCATGGCGTGGAGGGCGGAACTCCGCAACGAAGCGGCGCGAGTGTTTTCCACGTGCGACGTCCTGGTGACTCCCACGGTGGCAACGCTTCGCAAGACGATCGGTGACGACATGGTCGACGTCGACGGCCGACCAGAGCCGTACCGCCCGGCCCTGTCGTGGTTCACGACCCTCGTCAACCAGATGGGGGTCCCGGCGCTGGCGGTGCCGATCGCCGTCGGTGGGTCGCCGCCGCCCTCGCTGCAGGTGATCGCACCCTGGTGGGAGGAGGCGCGTTTGCTGGACATCGGGCTTGCACTCGAGGAAGCCGGGATCTCCAGACCGGCGGTGCCGGCACACCGCGCTGGGTGACGCCCGGACAGCAGTACGATGGCGCCCGTCGAGAATCTGGAGGACGACACGGTCCCCGATCCCGTGAGGGCCGGAGCAGGCACCGCAGGCCGTCTTCCCACATCCGCTACCGAGGAGTAAGTGGGGCCGTGTCCGAAGCACCAACGATCGAACCGATACAGGACACCGAGAACGTCCACGTCGTCGCCATCCGGTTCGCCGGAGACTCGGGCGACGGCATGCAGCTCGCCGGAACCCGCTTCACCGAGGCGTCCGCCATCTTCGGCAACGATCTCGCCACCTTCCCCAACTTTCCCGCCGAGATCCGCGCCCCCGCCGGAACCCTCCCCGGCGTCTCCTCCTTCCAGGTCCAAATCGCCGACCGCGACATCCTCACCCCGGGCGATCAACCCGACGTCCTGGTGGCGATGAACCCGGCGGCACTCAAGGCGAACCTGGCCGACCTGGCGCCGGCAGGGACGATCGTGATCAACTCCAATGCGTTCGACGAGCGCAATCTCGCCCGCGCCGGGTACCCGGCCAATCCGATCGAGGACGGCTCACTCGATTCCTACCGGGTGCTCAGCGTCCCGATGGAGGACCTGACCAAGCAGGCGGTCGAGGGGTCGGGTCTCAAGGGCCGCGGTGTGCTCCGCTCGAAGAACTTCTTCGCCCTGGGTCTCATGGCGTGGATGTTCAACCGGCCGATCGACACGACGCTCGAGTGGATCGCCAAGTACTACGGCAAAGAACCGGACGTGAAGGCGGCCAACGAGCTGGCGTTCAGAGCCGGATACAACCTCGGTGAGACCACCGAGATGTTCCGGCACACCTACACGGTGCCGCCGGCAGAGATGCCGCCGGGGACCTACACGAACGTCACCGGCAACCAGGCACTGGCGTGGGGCATCATCGCCGCCGGCCAGGCCGCCCGACTCCCCGTGATGTACGCGTCGTACCCGATCACGCCGGCGTCGGACATCCTCCACGAGCTGTCGCGCCATCGGAACTTCGGGGTCCGGACGTTCCAGGCCGAAGACGAGATCGCCGCGGTGGGTGCCGCCCTCGGGGCGGCGTTCGCCGGGCACCTCGGGGTCACCGGCACCAGCGGGCCCGGCCTCGCTCTGAAGAGTGAGACGATCAGCCTCGCGGTGATGACCGAGCTGCCGCTGCTCATCGTGGACGTCCAGCGCGGGGGACCATCGACCGGGCTTCCCACGAAGACCGAACAGGCCGACCTGCTCATGGCCATGTACGGCCGTCACGGCGAGGCCCCGTTGCCGGTGGTGTCGGTGTCGTCGCCGTCCGACGCGTTCTTCGCCACGATCGAGGCGGTACGGATCGCCCTCAAGTACATGACGCCGGTGATCCTGCTCTCCGACGGGTACATCGCGACCAGCGCCGAGCCGTGGCGTATCCCCAACCTCGACTCCCTCCCCGACATCAGCGTGCCGTTCACGACCACGACCAACTCGGAAGCGGGCTTCCTCCCGTACCTGCGCGACCCCAAGACGCTCGTCAGGCCATGGGCTGTGCCCGGAACGCCCGGGCTCCAGCACCGCATCGGTGGCCTGGAGAAGGAGGATCGGACCGGCAACGTCTCCTACACACCGGCGAACCACGAGCTGATGACCCGGCTGCGCGAGCGCAAGATCGCCCAGATCGCCGACGACATCCCCGAGATCGTGATCGACACCCACGCCGATGCCGACGTGCTGGTCATCGGGTGGGGCTCCTCGTACGGGGCCATCCTCGCCGGGGTGCGTCGCGTCAGGAACAACGGCCACAAGGTCGCCAGGGTCCACCTCAGGCACCTGAACCCGTTCCCGAAGAACCTCGGTGAGATCCTCCAGCGATACCCGAAGGTACTGGTCCCCGAGCTCAACCGGGGCCATCTGTGGCGGTTGTTGCGCGCCGACTTCCTGGTCGACGCCATCCGCTACTCCAAGGTCGAAGGCCGACCGTTCAAGGCGGCAGAAATCGAGAACAAGCTGATGGAGTTGATCGAGTCATGACCAGTGCCACGAGCTACACCCGGCAGGACTGGCAGACCGACCAGGAGGTCCGGTGGTGCCCCGGTTGCGGGGACTACACGATCCTGGCCTCTGTTCAGAACTTCATGGCCGATCTGGGCGTCGACCGCGAGAACGTGGTCTTCGTGTCCGGCATCGGATGCGCATCCCGCTTCCCGTACTACATGAACACATACGGAATGCACGGGATCCACGGCCGGGCACCGGCCATCGCCAGCGGGATTGCCGTCGCTCGCCCCGACCTCTCCGTGTGGGTGGTCACCGGAGACGGCGATGCGCTGTCGATCGGCGGCAACCACATCATCCATGCCCTGCGTCGCAACATCAACATCAAGGTGCTGCTGTTCAACAACCAGATCTATGGGCTCACCAAGGGCCAGTACTCGCCGACCAGCGAGGAAGGCAAGAAGACGAAGTCGAGCCCATGGGGATCGATCGATCACCCCTTCAACCCGGTGAGTCTGGCGCTCGGCGCCGAGGCGACCTTCGTGGCGCGCACCACCGACATGGACCGTCCCGGAACCCAGGAGATCCTCACCGCGGCGTACCGCCACCAGGGATCGGCCTTCGTCGAGATCTACCAGAACTGCAACGTCTTCAACGACAAGGCCTTCATCGCCCTCACCGGCAAGGAAGAGCGTGACGTCAACAAGATCAACCTCGCCCACGGCAAGCCGGTCGTGTTCGGCCCCGACGACAGTCGCGGCGTGGTGATCGAACACGGGACGGCCAGGATCGTCGACGTCGCCGAGGTCGGCCTCGACGCCATCTATGTGCACGACGCCACCGCCCCGAGCGCCGGGGCGGCGTTCGCCCTCAGCCGGTTGAGCCACACCCCGGTCGGCCCGACACCGATGGGGATCTTCCGCAACGTCGAACGCACCACGTATGAGAGCGTGCTCCAACAGCAGATCCACGACGCCCTCGAGTCGCGTGGTCCGGGCGACTTGAGAGCGCTCATCGCCAGTTCCGGCACCTGGACGGTGGGCGAGTAGGAGAAGAAAGACACCAGACACCAGACGATCTGGAATCTGGAGTATGTCATCCTCTCTGCTGTGACCATCCAGGTCCGGTACACCAAGTGGGACGGGTCGCTGCACTGGCATTTCGACACCGTCGCCCTCGGTGAGGACGAGAACGGGCTCTGGGTGGGAGCGCCCGATGGGACGCCGGTGAGGCGGGGCGACGAGCGCCCGATCCGATCTCAGGCGTTCGCCCTCCTCGTCCCCCGACAGGGCTGGTGGACCGCGGTGTGGAACGAGGCATCACCCGACGGCACCGGCTTCTCCTTCGAGCTCTACCTCGACATCACCACCCCTCCCGAATGGAGTGGGAACACGGTCACCGCAGTCGATCTCGACCTCGACGTCGCCCGACGGCCGGACGGGACCACCCTGCTGCTCGACGAGGACGAGTTCGATCAGCACAGCAGCCGGTACGGGTATCCGCCGGCGGTGGTCGCCGGCGCCCGAGCTGCGGCCGCGGCGATGATGCCGGCGGTCGAGTCTCGCACCGAGCCGTTCGGAGAGGTCGGGCCCGCCTGGCTCCGGCGGGCCTCTGCACTCGGCTGAGGGGGTGATCGACTCGCCGTCGGATTCCCTCGGAACGAGGATGCCCGGATGCTCGCCGCCGCGCTGGTCGACTATCTCCCCGTCGCCACCACCGTGGTCGCCGTCGCCTTCTCGGTCGTCCTCTACCGCCACTGGAGGCGGAGACCGGGAGTCCGCTACATCCTGTGGTGGATGATCGGCGTGATCATGTTCGGCCTCGGCACGCTCACCGAGGCGGCGGTGGCCCTCTGGGGCTGGCAGCCGTGGCTCTTCCGAGCGTGGTACCTCAGCGGGGCGCTCCTCGGCGGGGCGCCCCTCGCCCAGGGCACCGTGTACCTCGTGCACTCCCGCCGGACCGCCGATCGTCTCGCCTTCGCCCTCGTCCTCTTCGTGGCGGTCGCCGGCACCTTCGTGCTCCTGACGCCGGTGACCCCGCTTGCCTCCGATCCGAACGCGCTCACCGGGAGGGTCATGGCCTGGTCGTGGATACGGCTGTTCACCCCGTTCGTCAACACCTACGCCCTCGCCTACCTCGTCGGCGGCGCCGCCTGGTCGGCCGTCCGGTACAAGCGGAAGGGCGAGGGATCGAAGGGCAGGGCGGTCGGCAACACGCTCATCGCCCTCGGCGGCCTTGCGCCGGGGATCGGCGGGCTGTTCACCCGCTTCGGCCGCGTCGAGGTGCTGTTCGTCACCGAGTTGATCGGGCTCACCCTGATCTGGCTGGGCTACCGCACCATCGTCGTCGATCGATCTCCATCGGTGTACCCGAACCAGACGGCTCAGAGGGCGCGCCGATAGGCGCGGACTCGGCGGTTGGGGCTGGGGACCCCAACCGCACCGCGATGAGGCCCCCGGCCGAAGAGCCATCAGCTCAGAGGGCGCGCCGCTAGGCGCGGACTCGCCATCGGCATTGCGCAAGAGTGCCCGCCTATTGGCGGACGCTCTGAGCGCCCATCACTCACCCGAGTCGGCGCCCTCCCTGGCCCGGCGCGCCAACTCCTCCTCCAACGCGGCCGTGGCGTACCCCATGAGGGCGGGATTCCACGGCCCCGAATCCGGCCGC
>DATECY010000084.1:0-25154 GCA_035286665.1 Acidimicrobiia bacterium | reverse complement strand
ACTGCAAGAAGGAACCCGAGGGAGACGCCGGGCGATCACGAGTAGGGAGCGGCCGGCGGTGCTGATCAGTCCGGTGGGCGCTACTGGGATTGAACCAGTGGCCTCTGCCGTGTGAAGGCAGCGCTCTCCCGCTGAGCTAAGCGCCCGGAGGAACAGGGATTGTAGCGCCCGTATCCTTCGGTTCGTGACCCGCGAGGAGTTCGAGAAGATCGTCGACGAGGCACTCGAGGACCTCCCCGAATGGGTGCTCGGGTCGGTCGACAACGTGGCGGTGGTCGTCGAAGACTGGCCGACCGCGGAGCAGGACGACCAGTTCGGGGACGGGACGCTGCTCGGGCTCTACCAGGGTGTCAATCTCCACGATCGGGCCGGCAACTACTCGGGAGCGATGCCCGACAGGATCACCATCTTCATGGGACCGCACCTGGCTCTCCGGCTCCCGCCGAGCCGGCTTCGCCGCCAGATCCGCAAGACGGTCCTCCACGAGGTGGCCCACCACCTCGGCATCGACGACGATCGCCTCCACGAGATCGGCTACTAGGCCCGTCGCCCGTCGCCCACCGAGCCGTTGACGCGCCTGCAAGCTGCAAGCTGCATGCTCGTCTGTCGTCTGTCGTCCAACTGACTAGTCAAGTCCCCGGCGCGGGCTGCCGATGCCCTCGGCATGGACACGCCGCCCAACGACATCTACACGGCTTGTGAACACGGGCGATGCAATCACGACCTGGCCAGGGCGGTGGGGATCGACGAACTGTGGGAAGCCGACGGCCCGTTCGCGGTGGCCCACCTCGCTTCGGGTTCGGCGACCACTCGTCCCGCCCTGTTCGACGACGACGAACGCCCCTACCAACCGGATCTCGTGGCCGAGCAACAGCGCTGGGCGGTCTGATCGGGTCGGCGACGCCGGTGCCGACGATCTACCCTTCTCCTCGGTAGCTTGATGGCACCACCGGATGGGAGTTCGCATGACCAGTCTCGCCAAGCTCATTGGGATCACCGATGCTCAGATCCAGCGTCTGGAGGCGGCCGACGTCCACAAGACCGAGACGCTGCTCAAACGGGGGAGCACTCCCGACGGTCGCAAGGAGCTCGCCAAGGCGACTCGGATCAGCCTCAGCCGCGTCACCGATTGGGTGCATCGAGCCGATCTCATCCGGGTGAAGGGCGTCAACGACGACTATGCACGGCTTCTCAACCGGGCCGGGGTCCACAGCATCGTGGACCTCAGCACCCGGAATCCCATCGAGTTGTCGGGCGAGATCGCGATTGCTGCGGCGATGGAGCGCCTCGTGAAGCGGGTTCCGAGCCGGAGGGTGCTCGGCGGCTGGATCGAGCAGTCCCGGCTCATGGTGCGCAACGTCTGGTATCACGACACGTGGGGAGTTGCCTCCCTCACCGGCACCGAGGCGCCCAACATGTTCCCGGCGCCACGGGTCTAGCGGTCTTCGCCCCCGTCGGGTCGCGGCAGCGATCCGACGCGCTTGGAGCGCTTGCGGCGCAGCAGCAGCCGGATCAACACCTCGACGCCTGCGCCGAGTGCCATGAAGGTGACGAGCACCCAGGCGAGCGGAGCCTCCGCCCTCCAGAACAGGAACTGCACCTCGGTGGTGTCGAAGTTCTGCAGCACCAGGATCAGCGCCAGCAATGCGATCGCACCGAACAGGACGAGGAGGCGGAATCGTCTGGTCTTCCAGGCGGGAGTCTCCGAGGCGGGTGGTGTCGTCATGGGGGAACCTCCACGTCGGAGTCGCTCGCCCCGACACCATCAGGGTAGGCCCGTCCCTTCGCGTCGCTGGACTCGGGGAACATCTGAAACCCGAACACGTCGACCGGTGCTGCGTACGCCCTCACGATGAGCGCCACCTGGGCGAGGAGGATGAGAGCGGCGCCGAGCTGTCGCAGGCGACGAGCGGTCACGGCGCGAGGGGACCGGGAACCGATGCCCCGGTGACTGCGTTGTGGTGCCATGCACAGGGAGAAGACCTTCGGCGGCATCGCCGGTGCCATCGGCGCCGGAGTCGCGCTCGGTGCAGGGGAGTTGCTCGGCGGTCTGTTCGACGCGATCCCGTCGCCGATGGCGGCGGTCGGTGGGCAGGTGATCGATTGGTCGCCCCCCTTCCTCAAGGACTTCGCAATCGCCCTCTTCGGCACCAACGACAAGCTGGCGTTGGCGATAGGCACGGCGGTGGTCGGTGTGATCATCGGGTGGTTCATCGGCGGTGTCGCCATGCGGCGGCCGATCGTCGGCCCGGTCGCGTTCGGGTTGTTCGCAGCCGTCGGGATCGTGGCCGGGCTCGGAGAGCCGATGGTCGCGCCTTGGGCGGTGGTGGTGGCGACGGGGGGCTCGGCGCTGTTGGGAGTCGTCGTCCTGGACGCTCTGGTCCGGTCGGCGAGGGCGATCGAGCAGCCGACCGACGCCTTGCCTGCAGATGCCGCTCGGCGCCGTTTCATCAGGCTGGCCTTCGTCGGGGGCGCCGCGGCGATGGTCGGCGGGTCGATCGGGCGGTCGCTGTCGACCCGCATCCCGGCGCCGCCTCCGGTGACACTCGACGACCCGTCGACCGACACGGTTGCACTGCCGGCGACGGCCAATGAGTTCTCGGTGCCCGGGTTGACCCCGGTCGTCGTGCCCAACGCAGACTTCTACCGGATCGACACCGCGCTCACCGTGCCGCGCATCGACCCCGCTTCGTGGTCCCTGCGGGTGCACGGCCTGGTCGACGACGAGGTGGTGCTCACCTATCAGGATCTCCTCGACATGAACCACATCGACGAGTACGTGACCATTGCCTGCGTCTCCAATGAGGTGGGAGGCGATCTGGTCGGCAACGCCCGGTGGACCGGCGTGAGGCTCGCCGACGTCCTCGAAGTCGCCGGACTCCAGCCCGGCGCCACCCAGCTCGTCGGCCGGTCGGTCGACGGTTTCACCGTCGGTTTCCCACCCCAGGTGCTCGACGACGGACGCCAGGCGATGATCGCCGTCGGCATGAACGGAGAGGCCCTGCCTCGGCAGCACGGATACCCGGCACGATTGATCGTGCCCGGCCTCTACGGCTACGTGTCGGCGACCAAGTGGCTGTCGGAGATCGAGCTCACCGGATACGAGGACTTCGACGCGTACTGGGTGCCGCGAGGGTGGGCCAAAGAGGCCCCGATCAAGACGCAGTCTCGTATCGACGTGCCCCGGTCCGGCGGGTCCGTTCCTGCGGGTTCCGTCGTGTTCGCCGGTGTCGCCTGGGCTCCGCTCAAGGGGATCGATCGGGTCGAGGTGCGGATCGGTGAGGAAGGTGTCTGGCAGGACGCCCGACTCACCGTGCCGTTGTCGGACACGGCGTGGGTGCAATGGATGACGACGATCGACCTCGCTCCCGGTCGATACCTGGTGCAGGTCCGCGCCACCGACGGCACCGGGGTCGTGCAGACGTCGGAGCCGATGCCCCCCCGTCCCGATGGCGCCACCGGATATCACACCACGAGCGTCACGATCACGTGAGACCCTCCATTGCGCTGCCTGGGGTGACGAGCGTGGAGGATCGAAGATGTTGAAGCGTGGATCACGCGGTGACGAGGTCGAGGCCCTCCAGCGCGCATTGCTGGCGAAGGGGATCAACCCCGGACCCGTCGACGGTGTCTTCGGACCGAAGACGGAGGCCGCAGTACCGCGTTTCCAGGAGCGGTCGGGCCTCACCGCTGATGGCATCGCCGGACCGAATACGACGGGTGCGTTGCAGGCGAAGACCCCCTCTGCGGCTCCCGCCGCGGCCACCGCGCAGGAGAAGAAGCCGTCGAGCGGTGCCACCACTCAGAAGGGTGTCTAGGAGGGCGCGCCGATAGGCACCGTCCTAAACCCGACCCCACCCGATTCGCAAGCGCCTCCCCAAGGGGAGGCGCCGTCGCGTCGGCGTCAGGTGGCGTTCCAGGACCGGCCACACCTCAGGGGACGCCAGAGTGGATCGCATGACGCGAAGGGTGCGCAGAAACGCCGGGAGGGCGGCGGTGGTACTCAGCGGGTTCGGCCGCGTCTCGGCGAGGATCGACCGGTCGGGTCTGAGCGCGAGCACCTCGGCATCGGGCCAGGCTGTGGTGACCCTCTCCAACTCCGACGCCAGGGCGTTCGAGCCGAGCCGATCGATGATTCCCTCGTAGAACCTCGCCTCGGGTCGGGCCACCGCCGCGGCCATCGGGGCGATGACGAGCACCAGGTCGAGGGGATCGGACGATCCCAGAACGAGATCGGCGTTGGTGCCGCTGAGGACTCCACCATCGACATAGCGGCGTCCGTGGATCATGACGGGCTCGAAGACCAGCGGCACTGCGGACGACGCGGCGACGGCGCTGACGATGTCGGTGTCCGGGCTGCCTTCGGTACCGAACGCCACTCGGGACCGGGACTCGATCTCGT
This sequence comes from Acidimicrobiia bacterium, assembly GCA_035286665.1. Lineage (GTDB taxonomy): Bacteria > Actinomycetota > Acidimicrobiia > Spongiisociales > UBA11373 > RBG-16-68-21. Next base: position 20,752 of record DATECY010000084.1, on the reverse strand, counting down.
AGGCGGCGATCGTCGTGGGACGATCGGGCCACGAGGTGGCGTCGTCGCCGAGCATTCCCTGCAGCCAATCGGCGAGCCCGTCGGTGGAGTACGGGGCCGGGCTTCCCACGGCCAATCGGATTCCGGGGTGGCGGAGCCCGGGGAGCAGTCCGTGGCGCATCCATCGCCCGACCCCGGTCGGGCGGCTTCTGCGATAGATGCGCTCGGACAGGGCGCCTGCCAACTCGGTGGCGCCGTGCACGTCACCGACCAGGGAGTCGAGTGACAGACGATGGCTGCGCGCCAGTGCCGCCACCACAGCTCCGGACGAGGTGCCGACGATGACATCGGCGTCACCAGGATCCCATCCGGTCGCCATGCGGAGTGAAAAGAGTGTGGCGAAGTGGAAGGCGGCGCCGGTGACCCCGCCACCGCCCAGGACCAGGCCGACGCGTGACATTCAGGCGATCTTAGGGGTTGGCCGTCGCGGGCCTCCCCTGGACCGTCGGCAGCGGCGATCGAACCTCACCGGGCATCGACGGTGGGGGATGCGCTCAGCCGAAGCGCTTGCCGCAGCCCGGGCAGTCCGAGTCGTCCTCGAAGGTCTGCGTACGGCACCACGGGCAGGGGAGGTCGGGGTCGATCGGATCATGCAACAGCACGAGGCGACCGGAACGCCGGCCCGGCGTCACCATTCCGGCGATCCATCCGATTGCGAACACCAGTCCTCCTGAAGTCGGTCCCGCGGAGCGTAGAGCCCGGTGGCGCGCGTGGGAAGGATTTCGCCCCTCCCGGCCGCCGTGCCGCTCCCGCCCGCTCGCCTCAAACGGGAACCCTGGCATCATGGGAGCAGGCACGAGAGAGGGGAAAGCGTGGCTGCGTCGACTTCCGTCGTCGACATCGATGAGCCGAAATTCGCCCATTGGCTGTTCGGTTCTTCCGGGACCGCCTGGTTCTGGCTGATCGCCAGGCTGTGGCTCGGTTGGGAATGGTTCGGGTCGGGATGGGGCAAGGTGTTCGGAGGGAACATCACCTGGAAGTTCTGGAACTGGGGTGACGCCGCCTATTCGCTGACGGGCAAGGCGAACATCGGATGGATCAAGGCCGGCACGGTGGTGGCTGCCGACGGCAGCCAGACGACGCTGGGCGTGGGCGACCGGATTGCCGGGTTCGCCGCGAACGCCATCGCCGCTTCCCAGGGCCCGCATCCGGACGTGGCGTACTCCTGGTACGTCAAGTTCCTGGAGTTCGTGCGCGACACCTTCCATCCGGTGCTGGGGATCGTCGTTCCGCTCGGTGAGGTCCTCCTCGGCCTGGCGCTGATCTTCGGCGCGTTCACCGGGGTGGCTGCGTTCCTGGGCGCGCTGCTGAACTTCTCATACATGTTCGCCGGCTCCTCAGGCGTCAATCCGGGAATGGTGCTCGTGTCGCTGTTCCTGATCCTCGCCTGGCGCAACTCCGGCTGGTACGGGCTGGACCGTTACCTGCTGCCCAAGCTGGGAGTGCCCTGGAGTCGACAGCAACCCACGACCGTCTAGACGCCGGGCGGAGTGTCAGGGCGTCGTCGCTACCCTGTCGGCTCCCATGACGATGATCCTGACACTCCCCGACGGGACCGCTCTCGACCTGCCCGACGGGGCCACCGGCCTCGACGCCGCTCGCTCGATCGGTCCGCGCCTCGCCGACGCGGCCGTGGCGGTGACCCTCGACGGCGTCGCCTACGACCTGACCCGTCCGCTTCCCGGAGGCGGTGCCTTCGCGGTGGTCACCGCGGCGACCGATGAGGGGCGTCACGTCCTGCGCCACTCCGCCGCTCACATCATGGCCCAAGCGGTCCTCGGGCTCTTCGACGGCGCCACCTTCGCCATCGGCCCCGCAATCGAGGACGGCTTCTACTACGACTTCGACATCGGACGGCCCTTCACCCCCGAGGACCTGGAGGCGATCGAGGAGCGCATGGCGCAGATCGTCGCCGCCGACCAGTCCTTCGAGCGCGAAGACCTCACCACGGCCGAGGCGATCGATCTGTTCTCGCGCCACCCCTTCAAGGTCGAGATCATCAAGGCGGTGGAGGAGACCGAGGGCGCTGGCGGCGACGTCGTATCGGTGTATCGCAACGAGGATTTCGTGGACCTGTGCCGCGGACCCCACCTGCCGTCGACCGGGCGGCTGAAGGCGTTCAAGTTGTTGCGCAGCGCCGGCGCCTACTGGCGAGGGGACGAGCACAACCCGCAGCTGCAGCGGATCTACGGCACCGCCTGGGAGACCAAGGCCGCGCTCGACGACTACCTCCACCGGGTCGAGGAGGCGCGTCGGCGCGACCACCGCAGGGTCGGCGTCGAGCTCGACTACTACTCGTTCCCCGACGAACTGGGCAGCGGCCTCATCGCCTGGCACCCCAAGGGAGCCATCGCCCGGATGGTCATGGAGGACTACTCACGGCGGATCCACGAGGCGCACGACTACTCCCTCGTGTTCACCCCCCACATCGCCAGGAGCCATCTCTGGGAGACCTCAGGGCACCTGTCGTACTACCGGGAGAACATGTACCCGCTCCTCGAGCTGGACGAGGGCGATGCCTACGTCCTCAAGCCGATGAACTGCCCGGGGCACATCCTCATCTATCGGTCGCGGGCGAGGTCGTATCGGGAGCTGCCGCTGCGTCTGTTCGAGCTGGGCACGGTCTACCGGTATGAGCGGTCCGGCGTCCTCCACGGCCTGCTTCGGGCGCGGGGCTTCACCCAGGACGACAGCCACATCTTCTGCATGGAGTCACAGATCGGCGACGAGCTGGAGCGGCTCCTCGAGTTCGTGCTCATGGTGCTGCGGGACTTCGGCTTCGACACCTTCGAGGCCGACCTGTCCACCCGACCCGCCAAGTACGTCGGCCGCGACGATCTCTGGGAGCGGGCGACCGACGCATTGCGCCATGCGCTCGAGGGCGCCGGCCTGTCGTACGAGGTGGCCGAAGGCGAGGGAGCGTTCTACGGCCCCAAGATCGACATCCACGTGCGCGATGCGATCGGCCGCCGCTGGCAGATCAGCACGCTGCAGGTGGACTTCGGGAACCCGGAGAACTTCGAGTTGGAGTACGCCTCGACCGACAACACCCGGGAGCGTCCGGTGATGATCCACCGCGCCCTCATGGGCTCGATCGAGCGGTTCTTCGGAGTGCTGATGGAGCACTACGCGGGGGCACTCCCCGGGTGGTTGTCCCCAGTGCAGGCGACGGTCGTTCCGGTGGCCGATCGCCACGCCGACTACGCCCACTCCGTGGCAGGACGGCTGCGGGCCGCCGGGCTGCGGGTGGAGGTCGACGACAGCGACGAGACGGTGGGGGAGAAGATCCGCACCGCGATCACCCACAAGCATCCGTCGGTGCTCGTGGTCGGCGACACCGACGTGGACGCGGGGACGGTCGGCATTCGCCTCCGCGGCGAGGACGAGCGCAGAGGCGTGCCCCTGAGTGATGTGACGGCCGAGCTGGTCGCCCTGTGCAAACCGCCGCGGTGAGGCCCCCATCCCGGCGTCGTCCAGGCTCGCCGAATAGGCAGAGGACGGGGCTACAGATGCATGCGAACCGCTCGCCGGGGGTGCCATGAGCCGCGACGATCACCGCCGGCTCGGGATCCCCGAAGACGTGGCGCGTTCGGAACACGTTCCCGATGATCTCGACGCCACCCAGCGCGAGCCGTACACGATCCCGAGCACGCGTCGCCGCCGGACCGGCGCCGTGGTGTACGCCCTCGGGGCCGCGTTCGCCGCTGCCGCCGTGGTTGCCGGTGCCCCGGTGGGCCTGCTCGTCCTCACCGGCATCTTCGTCGCCCTGTTCACCTGGCACCTCGCCTCGTCGTGGCGGATAGGGGTACTCGATCCCGAGGCCCTGGAGACGGCGAACCGCGAGGTGCCGTTTCCCGTCGGGCATGCATCGGCGGTGGTGGGTTTCGACGGCTGGCGGGCCCGGCCGGTGTGGAACGTGCTGGTCTTCGATGCCCTGGACCCGCCCTCCCGGCGCGGCCTGGTCAGGGTCGATGCGGTCGACGGCCATGTGGTCGAGACCTACTGGGAAGGCATCCGGGGTCAGGCGTCGGATACGCCGTCGAAGTCCTGACTCCCTAGAGCGTCCGCCAATAGGCGGGCGCTCTTGCGCAATGCTGATGGCTCTTCGGCCGGGGGCCTCATCGCGGTTCGGTTGGGGTCCCCAGCCCCAACCGCCGAGTCCGCGCCTATCGGCGCGCCCTCTGAGCTGATGGCTCTTCGGCCGGAGGCCTCATCGCGGTGCGGTTGGGGTCCCCAGCCCCAACCGCCGAGTCCGCGCCTATCGGCGCGCCCTCTTAGGGCGGCGTCACGATCACACCGATGCGGACCGTGATGACGGTGTCGGGATCGACCCACTCACCAGGCCTGGGGTTCTGCGCCCGGACCGTGTCCTTGTAGGTCTGGTTCTCCGGGGTGTCGTTCATCTCGTAGTCGGCGCCTTTGAGGATGTTGAGGCCGACCGCCTGGAGCGCGGACTTGGCCTCATCGAAGGTCATGTTCCCCAGACTCGGCACCTCGACGGGGCACTTGATGGCCTCGTCGTAATCCCTATGGTCGGGTGGGAGTTCGCATGGGTGCACCCCGTAGGTCACCGGGAAGGCGTCGTAGGTCCACCACCAGGTCTGGACCTTGGTGCGGCCGTCGGGGTAGGTGATGGTGCGGGTGACGCTGGCGGTGAAGCCGGGCTTGCCCTCGTCCACCAACTCCTTGTCACCAGGGTGGAGCGTGTCGTCGGGCAGGAGGTACTCACCGGGTTCGGTGAATCCCTGCTGCGGTGACGTCTCGCTCGTAACCGTGATTCCACCGTTGTCGCCGAAGAACTTCACCGTGATGCTGTCGTTGGTGTATTCGGTCTTGATGTAGATCGCCGCAGTGGTGTCGTTTCGGAACACCAGGTTTGGCTCCGGGAAACCCAGGGTCGCCTCCCGGACCATCGGGTACTTCGAGAACCACAGCGTGTGCGGGTGGTGCCTGACGTCCTCGAGGCCCGACCAGTACATGGCGTTGTAGAGGGTGGTGGTGAACTGGCTGGTGCCGCCACCGACGTTGGCAGCGTCGTCGCAGCAGTAGACGATCGGGCCGATGATCGCTCCCGCACGCTTGTAGCCGTTCTCCTCCGTGCGCCTCCCCACGTGGGCGTTGAGGTCGAAGGTGTCACCGGCGAGGACGATCGCGCCGTTCACCTGGTCGGCGATGCGGTGGATGTTGTTGATCCGATTCAGGTTCTTCTCATCGCCGCAACAGGCGTAGTACGTGGTGGCGGTGTAGAGCAGGTTCTTGATCCCCAGTGCCTCGGCATCTTCGGTGGTGAACGAGGGAGGGTTGCCGTCGCGGACCGGCAAGGGTGCGGTGCGGGTGACCGAGTTCGCCGCCGCCCAGACCGAGTCGGGGAGGGAGCCGTCGTCGACGACCACGCCGTTGGTGCCGGGGAGCACGAGGGGGACGTCGTCGGGACGGATCACGACTTGAGCATCGACCGGGTCCTTCTCCACGGTGGCTCGGATCGGGTTGAGGAACTGTTCGAGCGGTCCTATCTGAAAGAAGAGGTCGATGTGGGGGTCGTCGGCCGTCCCGATGATGCGGCTCTTGATCGACGAGGCGAGCACCTCAGGCGGGAAGGTGACGGACGTCTCGGGGAGGATCTTCGCCAGGGTGACCGGCTGGTTCACGAGGGTCCGCGCCCTGGTGACGGCGCGGTCGACGTCGGTCTTCGTCAGCGTGGGCACGCGAAACTCGGTGATCGCGGTGACCGGCTGACGGTCCCCGAGGATCGAGTTGCCGATCAGGTCGGCCGTCGCCTCGAAGTCCAGCCCGGTCCCGGATGTCGGGTAGATCGCCACGATCTGGCCACCCTCGACGTCGATGCCGCCCTCCGTGGGCGGGTCGCCGATCGCCTGGGTCTCCCAGGAGTGGAGAATCGTGACGAGGGATGCACGGTTGTAGGTGGCCGGCAGTGGGAGCTCGCCGGGCGAACCCCCGGTGAGATGGCCGAGCCACCAGCTCATCTGACGGGGCACTCCGCCCTTTCGCCCAATCGTCAAGGCATCGTCGATCACGGCCTGCTCGTCGATGTCGAAACCGACGTCGTAGGGGAGCAGGGTGAACTGGGTGTCGGCCACCGTGACGGTGATCGGTTCGTTGCCCAACTGGGTTTCGACACCGACGATCGCGCGGCCCGCCTCGGTCGCGGTCAACCCCCCAAGCTCGACGCCGCCGATGGTCACCTTGCCGAGAATCTCACCGGCGTCTCCGGCTCGGTCCATGACGAAGACGACGCCGACCCAGGCGAAGAGGATGATGGGCACGGCGGCCGCGATCAGCGCAGTGCGTATGGGTCGTGGCATGGGAACTCGGGGGACGGCGGAGGCGTGATTGTACCGCCGGTGGGGATATTGGATTTCGCGAGGTGGTCGGCCGATACCATCGCCCGTGATGACGCTCCAACCCCCGCTGCAGTTCCCCTCGGTCTCGCCGGGCGACGACGTCGTCGTGTCGGCGACCACGTTCGTGTCGTTCGACCGATGCCCCGAGCAGGCGGCAGCACGGCTGCGTGGCGTGTACGGAGGGGACTCCCGCGCCTCGTTCGTCGGCGGACTGGCCCATCGGATCTTCGCCAGGCATCTGACCGGGGGACCGATCGACGCCTCGGGACTGGAAGGCGCCTGCAAGGAGGAGATCGGCGCCGGAATGAACGTGAAGATGACCTCGCTCGGCCTCAGGCCGAGTTCTCTTGCCGCAATCATCGAGGAGGTCGGCAGCCTCTACGAGCGTTTCAAGACCTTGGGGACTGAAGGCTTCGCAGGCGCCGAGGTCGTGCTCGAGTCCACTCCCGCCGAGGGAGTGGTCTTGCGGGGCTCGGTGGACGCGGTGTTCGACGATGGAGCCGCCGGGGTGCGACTCGTCGACTGGAAGACGGGCAACCTCGGAGACCCCGAACTCCAGCTGGCCTTCTACTCGATGTTGTGGGCGATGGAACGCGGCGAGATCCCCGGGCGGGTGGAGGCGGTGTCGGTCGGTTCCGGGGAGCGCATGGAGGAGGTGCCGACCCGGGCCGGCATCGATGAGACTGCGGCCAAGGTCGCCCGCATGATCTCGGCGCTGCGCGAGTCGTGGCAGGCCGGTACAGAAATGGAGCGCCTCGGGGGGCCATGGTGTCGGTGGTGCCCTCTGCTCGAAGACTGTTCCGAGGGTGGCGCCGCCACCCGGCTGCTCGAAGGGTGAGTCAGCCGGCCTCGGGCCAGCGGACCGGAACGGCGAACGGGTCGGCGGGCAGCGATTCGATGAAGCTCGGCAGCGTGATGGTCTCTCCATCGAGCCGTGCGGCCAACAGGCGCGAGAGTGCGGTTGCGACGTCGGGGTCGAACTGGCTGCCGGCGCATCGATGTATCTCGGTGACGGCGACAGTCGGAGGGAGGGCCGCCTCGTAGGGACGGTCCGACGTCATTGCGTCGTAAGCATCGGCGACCTGGACGATCCGAACCGTGAGGGGGAGGGTGAGCATGTTGGCGCCGTGGGGATACCCCTCGCCGTCGACCCGCTCGTGGTGGTAGAGGGCGGTGGCGGCGACGTCGCGATGGGCGATGTCGACGATGAGTCGGTGACCTTCCTGGGGGTGGCTGCGTACCGCACGCCATTCCGTGCCGTCGAGCCCTGCAGGTTTCCACAGCACGGCTTCGGGGACGCCCATCTTGCCGAGGTCGTGGAGAAGCCCTCCGAGGTAGGCGCGGTCGATCTCCTCGGCGCTCAGGCCCATCTCCCCGGCGATGGCGGCAGCCATGTGCCCGGCTCGCAGTCCATGATCGGCGAGGTCCGGGTCGCGCAGGCGCATTACCTCGAGCAGCTTCTGTGTCGCCGCCGATGCCGCCGAGTCCGAGGTTCCCGGAATCACGTCGGGTTGCCCCAGCGTTCGGGCGCGCTCGACGGTCGCGGTGTGGTGTGTGTCAGCAGCATCTCCACCTGGTGATCGGGCCTCAGGTTACGACCGGGGACCTCCCCGACCGCGGCTTTCCCTCAGGCAGAGGAGACGGCAGTGGCGACTGCCCGCTCGATTCCCGAGGCGCGTTCGAGGAGGTCGGAGCGCAGCTCGCCAAGCGTGTCGCTCAACCCGTCGACCGATTTGCGAACGCCGGTCAGGGTTCCCCGGGCGGAGCGCAGCTGATCTGCCAGCTTGCGGATGGACGCCACCTCGTCACTCACGGCCGCCACGTCGACGCTGTCGGCCCTGCCGGCGGCGGCAGTGACGATCGCTGCCTGGGCGAGGGTGAGTGCCACCGAGGTCATGGCCCCATCGTCGTCGACCGCGAGGATCCGGTTCCCGTACAGGCCGAGTGTGCCCACTTCGGTTGGAAATGCGTCCCGTCCGGAGATGCACACCGCGGCGTGGGCGTCGCGGTTGTCGATCGCCCGATCGAGTTCCTTGAGAATGCCATCCTTGCCGCTCAACCCGATGGTCGCCAGGTTCTTGGCTTCGATCACGATCCGGTATCCGGTGGGAAGCGTGACGACGACATCGCCGACCTTGCCCAGTGGCCCGACGATGAGCCCGGTGCGTTCGACGACGCACCCTCTCACCCCGGCCGCCCAGGTGCGTGCCCAGGCCTCGACCTGGTCTTCGAAGGCGATGCCGTGTGCGGTGCCGCGGGCGGCCTCCGCGACGCGCCCTTCATCGACGCCGTGCTGGTGCACGATCAGGTCGCGTAACTCGGTGAACCGCCCGTCGATCGCGGCGGAGACCCGGTTCAGAGCGGAACCATCGGTGCCCGGGTCGAGGGCCTCGGTCAGTCGGTGCTCCAGGTCGCCGCCGTGCCCGACCAACTCGGCGAGGCGGGACAGGAAGGTGGTGGTGGCAGAACCTTCGATCGCCGGGTCGAGCCTGCCCAGGAGGTCCCTCTGGAGCGCCGCGAACTCGGCCATCGTCTTTGACGTCAAGGATGTCCGCTGCTCCGGGTCGAACTGCTTGGTGAATGCTTGCTGGGCGGTGTCGAGCAGTGCGGCGATGCGGCGCTCCGCCTCGTCGGCGACCGACACCAACGTCTGGCGAATTCGGCCATCCACCGAGGCCACATCGATGCCCAACCCCATCGTCATCAGCCCGCGTGCCCCGACGGACAGCGCCCGGGTGACCATCTCCGCCCGCTCGTCTTCGGGGACGCGCTCGACCAGGGCGAGGACGTCACGGTCGGTGACCACGAGGTGCTCGATCACGAGGTGGCCATCCTCGATGCGGATCGTCGTCTCGGGCAGGCGAAGAGTCGTGACCGTCATGAGAGCAACCTACGGCAGGGGTGTGACAAGAAGATTGGCGATGGCAAGAGGGCGATGCGGCTGGTGCGATCGGCAACCAGCAACTGCGGTAACGGGTGACGGGCCACGGGTGGCGGGTGACGGGTGACGGGAACGCCACGTCGCCCCGCTCTGTGAACCGTGCCACAATCGGTTCAATGTTCGACCGCGCTCCGTCACCGGACACGATCGACCGTATCGGGCGTGCGCTCGGTCGGTTCGACCTGAGCCTGCTCGGCGATGACGCCGAGCGATTGCGCATCGACGCCCGTCGGCTCGCGGCCGAATACCTGGCCCCGCGGCTCGCCGATCCCGACGGCGCCCTGGTGATCGCCGTGGTCGGGGTGTCCGGGTCGGGCAAGTCCACCCTGGTCAACTCGATCGCCCGACGGCGGGTCAGCGCCGGCGGCACCTTGCGCCCCACCACCACGGAGCCGGTGGCGTGGGCGGGTGGGGATCTTCCCGCCACCCTCGACTCGCTGCGGCATCGCATTCCCGGCCGTCTCGTCGACTCGCTCCGTCCCCCGCCCAAGGGTGTGGTGATCGTCGACACGCCTCCTCCCGGGGTCACCGACGCCTCCGGTGAGTCGATCGCCGGTCAGATCCTCGACGTCGCCGACGCCTGCGTACTCGTCGCCGGGGGGACCAGGTATGCCGACGGCGCAGGGTTCGACCTGGCGGAACGCGCCGCAGGACGGGGCCTGCCCATCGTCTTCGTCCTCAATCGGCTCCCGGCGACCCCGGAGATCGGGCGGGTACTCGTCGGCGACTTCGCCGCCAAGCTCGCCGCCAGGGGCCACATCGAGCGGGCGGCGCCCGAATTGATCGTCGCGGTCGCCGAGGGGACCGTGTCGACCGACAGCGGGGGACTTCCCGGCGATTGGGTGACCGGGTTACGCAAAGAGATCGAAGCCATCGCCGACCCGCAGACACGGCCCGTGATCCTCGAGTCCGTCGTCGCCAGATCGACCGAGATCCTCTCCGTCGCGCTCGCTCACCTTCGTTCGATGCTCATCGCCGCCGAAGGGCGGCGGGCGGCACTCACCGACCCGGTGCGGATCGCCTACGGGCGCGCCGCCGACGATCTCATCAGGGCCGTCCGCACGGGGACCTACGGCGAGACCGGCGCCGATGCGGAGTCGTTCGCCGCCACGCTCGCCGCGGCGGCGGCGCGGCGAGCGTCGCGCGCCTCGAGCGAGGTTGCGCAACGATGGTCGGCGCTCGCCCCGGAGATGATGGACGACTCCCAGATCGGGCACGGGCCCGACGTGCCGTCGGCGGCTCGCGATCGCATCACCTGGTGGGAGGACGACCTGGCGAGCCTTGCCTTCGAGGTCGGGGCGAAGCGGCTGCGCAAACGCCCGGCTCGTCGGATGATCGAAGTCGTCCGTCGCAGCGTCGCCGATCGCCGCCACGTCCCTGAGGGGAGGGACGCTCGGATGATGCGTCGGCTCCCCGGCCTCGTCGATGCGGCGCGGACCCGCCTCGAGGAGGAGCTCATCGGGATCCTCGACGCCGACGCATATCGCTTCGTCGGGCCACTCGGAGCCGGCGCCCCCGACGGCCTTCTCGCCGAGTTGACCCTCGAGGTGGCCGGGTGACCGACGTCGTGGCCGTCGTCGAAGGGCTCGACCTGGTGGTCGGGCTCGCCGAGGGACACCTCCACCCGGACGATCTCGATGCGGTGCGACGCGCCGCATCGACCGCCCGGAACCGCGTCGGGCATCTCGGGTCGACCCTGGTGGTGGCGTTGCTCGGCGGCACCGGAGCGGGCAAGTCGAGCCTCCTCAACGCCCTTGCGGGGGAGCGGATCGCTTCTACGAGCGCAGTCCGTCCCCACACCACCGAACCGCTCGCGTGGATACCCGAAGGCGCGGAACCGGGCCTGACCGCGCTGCTCGACTCGCTCGGCATCACATCGGTGATCACGCAATCGGGGTTCGAGGGCCTGGCGGTGATCGATATGACCGACGTCGACTCGCTCGAGGCGTCGCACCGGCACCGTGTGGAGCAGTTGCTCCCTGCGGTGGACGTGGCGATCTGGGTGCTCGACCCCCTGAAGTACGCCGACGCCCTACTCCACAAGGAGTTCATCGCTCCCGCCGCCGACGCCTCCGACCGGCTCGTCTTCGTGCTCAATCAGGTGGACACGATTCCGCCGGACGAACGGGCCATGCTCCGAGATCACCTGGTGGAGATCCTCCTCGCCGACGGCATCGTCCGGCCCAGGGTGTTCGAGATGGCCGCCGATCCTCCCACCGGCCCTCGCCTCGGTGTCGACGCGTTCGCAGCCCACATCAGAGGACGACTCGACCACAAGCGCGTGCACCTGGGACGGGTGATCGAAGACGCCCGCCGGACGGCGCGGGCGGTTGCGGGTGCCGCCGGGGTGAGCGGCGGAGGCTCGCTCGACTTCGAGCGGCGATGGGAGGACTTCCGGGCGCGAACCGTCGCCGAGTTGTCGGCCAAAGGACCGACGGTGGCCGTGTACGAGGAGGTCCTGCGGTCCCTCGAGCAACTCGTCCTCCGCCTGTCGGCGGTCGCGGGTGGGCCCTTCGGGATGCGGATGCGCCAGACCTTCATGCCGGAACGACTGGACGCAGAGTTGCAGGGCGCCATCGACGTGATGGAGACGATGGTGCCCAGGATCGCCGGGAAGGATGGCCGACCCGGGCCCATCGACCCGCATCGACGAGCCGAGGCTGCAGAGGTGCTCGACGCCCAACTCCAGGGCCGAATCGGGGCTCCGCTGCGGGAGATCATCTGGGAACGCGCCTCTCTGGCCGCGGTGGTCGCCGGACTTGCGGTGGACGCCTCGATGGCAGAGGTGCATCTCGGCATCCGTCCGGAGCCGGCGTGACCGGTTGGCTCGACTGGCCGTCCTACCGCAGGCTCTCGGCGCTGGTGCGCTCGCCCGATGGCGGTGCCGCCGAGGTCGGCTCGGTGGCGGCGTCGAGCATGGCGGAGTTCGTCGATCACCTCATCCGCTACGACGCCGATGCGTATCCGGAGGCAGTCGCGTCGGTCGCCGTGCGCATCGCCCGGGGTCAGCCGGCGTTCGCACCCCTCGTGCTGCTTGCCAACGCGGTTCTGCTCGACCTCGAACGCGGACCAGAGGTGGTGGTCGCCGAGGCGCGTGCGTTCGAGAAACGCCTCGCCGCGTCCACCGAGATCGTGTCGTCGGTCGGTGCGGCTCTCATCCCGGAGGGCGGGTCGGTGCTCACCCACGGGGCGTCATCGACCGTGCGGGCGACCTTGATCACGGCGGCAGCGCGCGGAGTGCGGGTGGTGTGCACCGCTTCAACGCCGCACGGCGAGGGCCGCCGCCTCGCCGCCGACCTCGTGTCCTCAGGTGTCGAGGTGGAGATCATCCCCGATCATGCGGCAGCCGAGGCCCTCTACGGCATCGACGTGGTCCTCCTCGGGGCCAATGCCCTCGGGCCCGAGTCTGCGGTCAACGTCGTCGGCACTGCCGCCATCACCAAAGAGGCCCGCAACCTCGGTGTCAAGAGCCTGCTGCTCGTGTCGCTCGACAAGGCCCTTCCCGGGGCGCTCTTCGAACGGGCCGCGGCGGTGGCGGCGTCGTCCCCGACGCTGGAACTCGTTGCGCTGGCGGACCTCGATGCGATCGTGACCGAGCAGGGTGTGCTCGACGCGCCTGCGGTGCAACGCTTCGCCGACCTCAAGGCGGTGGCGTCCGAGCTGCTGGGTTAGAGCAAGCTCCGAGAACGCGCCTTCAGACCACCACCACCCGCAGCCCGTCGTGGTTCGGAGTCGCGGTGAGGGTGGACACCCGTCCGATCAGCTCGCCGTCGGCCTCGAACCACTCCGCCGGTTCGGCGCGGGCGGTGATGGAGGCGAAACCCTTCCACACCCGCACGCCGCGAATCCCGGTCAGGTCGACTCCCCGCGCCGAGCGGGCAACCAGACGGATCATCCGGGAGGTGGTCACCTTTCGCATGCTCAGGGCGAGCGGTCCGCCGGTTGGCGCCAGGGTGAGGGCGCGGCGGCCCAGGTAGGTGAAGTGCTCGTGGACCTGGAGGACGAGTGTGACGGCGTCGGCACTCCGCCCCATTGCCTCGACCCGTATCGCCGGCAGACGCCCTCGATACCCTTTGATCGTCACCGCCGCCGCGCTTCTCGCATAGTGGAGCGTGCCGAAGCCGATCTTGCGCAGAGGGCGTCGTTCCGACTCTCGAATCACCTCGGCGTCGAGCCCAAGGCCGGCGGCGAAGGTGACCACCCGCGAGTCGGGGCCATCCGGGCCGTCGTAGGTGAGACGCATCGTCGCCAGCGGCCGGGTGTCGCTCGAGGCGGCGATGGCCTCGGCCGCGGCACGGGACTTGCGGGGGACACCGATCAGTCGCGCCAGGACGTTCGTCGTTCCGGCGGGAACGATTCCGAGGGCGGTCTCGGAGTCGGCGAGGCCGTTGGCGATCTGGTGGACGACGCCGTCGCCTCCCATGCCCACGACCACGTCGTATCCGTCGGCGGCGGCGTCGGCGGCCGCGGCGCGTGCCTGATCGGGCCCATCGGGCCAGACCGGGGTGACTCGATAGCCACGGTTGAGGATCTCGACGACGTCGCGGTGGAGTTGTGAGGTGAAACCGGAAGCCGCTGGGTTGGCGACGAGAAGGAGGCGCCGCATCGCCGGAGGGTACCCCAGGTCGGGTCGGGTGGCGCCGGCGGTACGCTGGGCTCGTGCGATCGTTCAAGGACCGCGCCGACGCGGGCCGAACCCTTGCGGGTCACGTGGCGCATCTCATCGGTTCTCACCCCCTGGTGCTCGGCATCCCCCGCGGGGGTGTCGTCGTAGCAGCTGAGGTATGCCTGGCCCTGGATGGCGAACTCGGTGTCGTCATCGCCGGGAAGGTGCGCGCCCCCGACAACGACGAGCTGGCCATCGGCGCGGTTGCATCAGACGGGGTGGCCCTCCTCGACGAGTTGCTCATCCACCGGCTCGGGATCTTGCCCGCCGATGCCCGCACCGCGGTGTCAGACGCCATCGTCGAGGTGGTCCGTCGCGAGAAGTTGTTCGGTCGCGCCCCATCGGTCGATGGGCGAACGGTCGTGGTCGTCGACGATGGGGTGGCCACCGGGGCGACCCTGCGAGCCGCGCTCGGCCTCATCCGGCGCGGCGGACCGGAGCTCCTGGTGTGCGCGGTGCCGGTCGGCCCACCGTCGATCATCGACCTCATCGCCCACGAAGTCGACGAGGTGGTCTGCCCGGTGCAACCCGACCGCCTCTGGGCCGTAGCGGAGTGGTACGAGGACTTCGCCCAGGTGAGCGACGAGACCGTGAAGGGACTGTTGGGGCGCGGCGGCGAGTCTTGAGGCATGAGCCTCGAGTTGGTCTTACTCAGCGCTCATGGCTCGCTTCCCACAGATGTCGCGTGAGCGACGCCTGATCGACATGGCCGCGCAGATGCTCTACCGCGTGCATCACCGCGTAGGCCGCGGTCAGTCGAATCACCTCGCCGTCACCGCGGGTCCATTCCCGGGGAGAGCCCCAGTCCGTGCCGGCGGCGGCGTCGAGTGCGACCCCGCATTCGGTTGCCAGGGCGTCGATGAGGTCGAGGAGGGTGGTCGGGTCGGAGCCGGTGGCGCGGAACTCGGCGTCCCGGTCGCGTGGCGGTCGGGGGAGGCCTGCGGCCACGGTGAGCCAGAGCCGAGTGCTGTTCATCGAGTGGGTGGCCAACACCGCAATCGAGTTGGTCTCGGGTCCGGCCGGGCGCCAGTCGAGGGCATCGGCGGGTAGTCCTGCGACGACGGCCCTGAGGTCTTTGAAAGCGCCGGAGGCGAGTTCGCGGGTGGTGCCGAGCACGGCGTCGGGCATGACTGGATCCCCTCGGTGATGGTCGGGAGAGGGTACCGCCGGGTCAGTCGGTGAGGGCGCCCGGATCGGCGGGTACGTCGACGGCGTGCTCGCGCAGGACCTCGAGCGGGATGATCTCGAGGGCGCGTTCATGGGTGGAGGCGAGTACGACGGGAGCGGCGTCGCCGTCGAGATGGGCCCGCAGCCAGTTTGCCGCGGTGACACACCACCGATCGCCGGGTGCCAGGCCGGGGAATCGGAACTGTGGCATCGGGGTGATCAGGTCGTTGCCGATGCGGCGCTGGTGCTCGAGGAATCCGGCGGTCAGCACGGCGCACACGGTGTGGCTCCCCACGTCGTCGACGCTGGTGTTGCAGCACCCATCCCGATACCAGCCGGTCATCGGATCCGAACCACACGGCTCGAGTTCACCACCGAGGACGTTGCGCGCCATGGGGGAAGAGGCTACCGCCCCGGTTCCCCGTCAGCCCGTTCCTGGTTGCCTCCCGCGCATCGCCCATTGCGCATCGCGCATTGCGGTCTTGCCGTATCGCCCATCGCCCCAGCGATTTCATCTCTTCCTCACCCTGTCCTCGCCTTCTTGTCACACCCGTGCCGTACCTTCTCCCCATGAACACGACGATGTCGATCACGCCCATCGAAACCTGGTTGGTGAGCCTCGGACTCGAGGCCGTCGAGGTCGACCGATGCCCGGTCGCCGAGTGCACGGTGTGCGGCCCGCCGACGTCGGTCATCGCGGCCTGAGGGTGGTTCGATCCGACTGGTAGCGTCGCCCGGTGCAACCGTGGCGTCCCACCAGGCTCAGCGTCGTCTCGTGGACGATCTACGACCTGGCCAACACGATCTTCGCCCTCGGGGTCGGATCCCTCTACTTTGCCGACTGGCTGACCGACCACCAGGGTGACCTGCCCCACTGGCTGACCTCCCGGTTCGAGAGCCCGGCCGACCTTGCGCTGACCATCGCCATCGACACCGCGATGATCGTGGTGATCGTCCTCGGGCCGTGGATCGGGTCGCGGAGCGATCATCGGAGCGGACGCATCCGGTATCTGGTCCCGATGACGTTTCTGGCGGTGATCCCGACGTTCTTCCTCGCCTCGGTCGGCGTGGTCGGATCGCTCGCCCTGTTCGCCATCGCCACCGTCGGATTCAACCTCGGATCGGTGGTGTACGACGCCCTCCTCCCCGACGTGTCCACGCCGAGCAACGTCGGCGTGGTCTCCGGTGTCGGGATCGCCGTCGGCTACCTCGGGTCGTTCGTCGCAGTCGGGATCGGGGCGCTGTTCCTCGACTCCCGCGGCCACGCCTTCGTCTTCAAGGCGATCGCGGTGTCGTTCCTGCTGTTCTCGATTCCGACGTTCCTGTTCGTGCGAGAACGGCCCCGCTTGCGCGAGGCCGGGAAGCCGCCGTCGCTGGCGTCCAGCGTCCATCGGCTTGCCGCTTCGTGGCGCAAGGCCCGCACCTACCGCGGCGTCGCCCGCTTCCTCGTCGGGAGGTTCCTCTACACCGACGCCGTGAACACCCTCATCGGCGGGTACCTGACGATCTACGCCAAGGAGGAACTCGGATTCAGTTCCCGCGACCTCCGGGTACTCCTCACCGTGGCGATCAGCGCGGCGATCATCGGCGGCTTCGCCGGGGGCAGATTCGTCGATCGGCTCGGGCCGCGGCGACTCCTCCACGGCGTGCTCTACGCCTGGATGGTTGCCTTGACGATCGGGGTGGCCGCCGGGGCATCCGGTGTGAAGTCGCTGGCGTGGCCGCTCGGCGCGCTCGGCGGCGTGGCCCTTGGCGCCACGTGGGCAGCCGATCGCGTCTACATGCAACGGATCTCCCCGCCCCGGTACCTCGGCGAGTTCTACGGTCTCTACGCCACCGTCGGGCGGTTCGCCACGCTCCTCGGCCCGCTGATGTGGGGGATCGTCGTGACCGTGTTCGGCATGCCGCGGGAAGTCGCCCTCGGGGCACTCATCGTCTTCATCGTCGCCGGCCGGTGGATACTCCAAGCGGTCGACGACGAACCCCGTGCCTGGGCGCCGTCCGACCTGGCCGCACCCGTCTGACGTCGGTCATCCGTCACCGTTCGCGTACCCTCTGAGCCGGATCCACGATCGAGGAGCCTGATGTTCGAGACCTATCACCCCGAGGCGTACTCCGACTTCACCATCGCCGCCAACAAGGCGGCGTACGAACTGGCGCTTGCCGGCATCGAGCAGAGATTCGGCGCGTCGTACGGCCTCGTCATCGACGGTGAATCGGTGACCACCGGCCGCACCATCGACAGCGTCAACCCGGCCCGCCCGGATCAGGTGGTCGGCACCGTTGCCGCGGCAGGGGTAGCCGAGGCGGAGCGTGCCATGCAGGCGGCGGTGACCGCCTACCCGGCATGGTCCGCCTGGGACCCGGTCGCGCGGGCCCGCTGCGGCGTCAAGCTCGCCGCCATCATGCGTCGCAACAAGTACGAGTTGGCCGCCATCGAGACGTGGGAGGCCGCCAAGAACTGGCTCGAGGCCGAGGCCGACGTCGCCGAGGCCATCGATTTCGTCGAGTACTACGCCCGCCAGGCCGTCCGCCTCGCCGGCCCGGTGGAAACCGTCCACCACAACGGCGAGGAGAACGAGTCGCACCTCATCCCGATCGGGGTCGGTGTGATCATCCCGCCGTGGAACTTCCCGGGGGCGATCCTCATCGGCATGACCATGGGCCCGGTGCTCGCCGGGAACACGGTGGTGGTCAAGCCGGCGTCGAACACGCCGGTGATCGGCGCCCGATGGATGGAGATGGTGGCCGAGGCCGGCATCCCCGCCGGGGTGGTCAACTACCTTCCCGGGTCCGGCGGCGAGGTGGGCGATTACCTCGTCGACCATCCGCAGACCCGGTTCATCAACTTCACCGGCTCCAAGGAGATCGGCCTGCGCATCGCCGAGCGGTCGGCCAAGGTCAATCCCGGGCAGAAATGGTTGAAGCGGGCCTACATGGAGATGGGCGGCAAGGACGCCATGATCGTGGACGAGACGGCCGATCTGCGGGCCGCCGCAGCCGATGCGGTCCGATCGGCGTTCGGGTTCCAGGGTCAGAAGTGCTCGGCGGCGTCCCGTCTCATCCTCGTCGACGGCATCCACGACGAGGTGCTTGCCGCGGTCGTCGCCGGGGCCGAGGCCCTCCAGGTGGGTCCCCCCTCGGAGAACCATGCGGTCGGTCCGGTCATCTCGGCCGCACAGCACAGGGCGATCCTCGGAGAGATCGACAAGGGCAAGAAGGAGGCGTCGCTCGTCACCGGCGGCTCGGCCATCGACCTCGACGGAGGGTGGTACATCGCGCCGACCGTGTTCGCCGAGGTGGACCCGGCCGCCCGCCTCGCCCAACACGAGATCTTCGGACCCGTGCTGTCGGTGATCAGGGCGCGGGACTTCGACCACGCATTGGAGATCGCCAACGGCACCGAGTTCGGGCTGACCGGTGGGGTGTACTCGCGTGATCGCAGTCGGATCGAGAGGGCGAGGCGCGAGTTCCATGTCGGCAACCTCTACGTCAATCGCAAGATCACCGGGGCACTGGTCGGCGTCCAGCCGTTCGGGGGGTTCAACATGTCGGGCTCCAACTCCAAGGCGGGCGGCCCCGACTACTTGCGGCTGTTCATGGAGATGAAGACGGTCGCCGAGCGATGGGTCACCAGCTGATCCCGATCGACGACTTGGCGGCGCCTGCCGATCTGGCTGCAGCTCTGCGGGGAAGCCGGGGGCACAGGAGACGTTCAGTCGAGTGGCCGAGACTGCCCCGCGGAGCGATTCTGCGTCCGACCCACGGTCCACTCTCGCTACGGGCACCTGAAGGGCTAAGGTCCGGTGGTCGATTCCGACATTCACCGCCGAGGGGGTTTCGTGACGAACCAAGACGATTACGAGCTCGTTGCTGCCGTCGAACCGACCGTGGAACGGCTCATGCAGGAGCACCGTGACCGTCGCCAGCACTGGTATGCCCACGAGTACGTGCCGTGGGAGCAGGGCCGCAGCTACGTCGCCGAGCCGTGGCAGGAGAGCGACGCTTCGCTGTCACCCGAGGTGCGTACCTCTCTCGTCCTCAATCTCCTCACCGAGGACAACCTGCCCTACTACCACGCAGAGATCGCCGCCCACATGCCGGAGGGCTCGGCGATGGCGCGGTGGACCAACCTGTGGACCGCCGAGGAGGGCCAGCACTCGATTGCGCTTCGGTCCTACCTGCTCACTTCGCGCAACTGTGATCCCAAGTCCCTCGAGGACGACCGGCTGGCCACGATGGAACACGGGCATCACACCGGCCGGAACGACCTCCCCGCTCTCTTCGTCTACACGTCCGCCCAGGAGCTGGCGACCAGGGTGAGCCACCGCAACGCCGGCGTGCTCGCCGACGATGAGGTCGCCTACAAGATCATGGCCCGTATCGCCGCAGACGAGAACCACCACTACCTCTTCTACCGCGGCGTCGCCGCGGCGCTCATCGAGGAGGATCCGTCGACGATGATCGAGGCGATCCATCGGGTGTTCACCAACTTTTCGATGCCCGGCACCTCGATCCCGGGGTTCGTCCGCCGGGCCGTGGAGATGGCAAAGGCCGGGGTCTACAACCTCCGCGTCCACCACGACCGTGTGCTCGTCCCGCTCATTCGCGACTGGGGTGTCGAGCACCTCACCGGACTCAGCTCGAAAGCCAAGGAGCTGCAGGACAAGGTGATGGAGCTGCCCGCACAGGTGCTGCGCAAGGCCGAGATCTTCGAGCGCCGGATGGGGATGGCTTCGGCCTGAGGGGGTGCGCGGATAGGTTGCTGGTCCCATCTCTTGTCAGCTTGTGTACAAGCCGACAAGAGATCCCGGGGCAAGCCTATCGGCGCACCCCCTGAGCCGTCGGGGCCTGCGATCCGTTCGCGCAAGCCTCAGCCCCGGTAACTCGCCACCCAGGCGGCGATCACCGAGAAGTGCAGCGCCGCCGCCGCGATCACGAGCACGTGGAATGCCTCGTGGTACGAGAACACCCGGGGCCACAGCCGGGGACGGCCGGTCACCAGGAAGACCATGCCGACCGTGTAGAGCACGCCACCCAGGCCCATGAGCAACAGCGCGGTCCACGGCAGACGATGGGCGAGCGGCCCTATGACGAGCACCGCCAGCCATCCCTGAGTGGTGGAGAGCGCAACCGAGACCCAGTGTCGGGGCATCTTCGAGACCGTCTTGTGGATCGCCCCAAACGCGACGATGCCCCATTGGACCCCAAGGGTCACCCAGCGCAGCCAGCCGTCGAGCACGATCACCGCGATCGGGGTGAACGTCCCCGCCACCAGGACATGGATCATGGTGTGGTCCAGCCGCTGCATACGGCTCTTCCAGACGCCCTGCCACGGGATCGAGTGGTACAGCGAGCTGGTGGTGAACATCGCTACAAGGCTGAGACCGAAAGCGAAGAGGGAGAGACGCCTCCAGGTGCCTCCGTGGCTGAGGGTGAGCAGGGCGATGGCGCCGACGATGGAGACGAGCGCCGCCGACGCGTCGAGGAAGCCACGAACCGGGTGGGTCATCTTGCCGAGGCGCATCCGCTCGTGGGCTTCCATCGGCGAAACGCTACTGCACTGAGGCGGTACCG
>DATECY010000083.1:0-4146 GCA_035286665.1 Acidimicrobiia bacterium | reverse complement strand
TCGACGAGAACACCGCGCGCTTTGCCGAGTTGCGTGACCTGATGAACAGCACGGTGGACCAGGCACTGCTCGAGGAGTACCTCCACGAGGGTGAGAACATCCTGGCCGACCAGGTCGTGTTCATCCCGCTGTATCAGCGTCTCGACCCGGGTGCTGTGTGGTCCGACACCATTGCCGGCTTCAAGCACAACCCGTCGCAGGCTGGTGACACTTGGAACATCGAACAGTGGTACCGCGTCGACCTGATGGGCTAACGCCTCTCTGTCGATAGCGTCGCACTGCGACGATGGGATGGGGCCCGCTTCGGCGGGCCCCATCCGCGTCCCCAGGACCCCCGGGGCAGGGGAGGCGTTTATGTCGCCGTCACCAGTGGCTCGGTATACTCCCGGCACCTGCTCCGGGTACGGCGCACCAAGAGGATGTGGCGGTATGTTCCAGTACGTCGTGAGACGGCTCGTGTACGGCATCATCACGCTGATCGCGCTGTCGGTGATCACGTTCTGGCTGATGAACAGCACCAAGGGCGACGCCCTCGACCGCCTCAAGTCGAACCCACGCATCACCGCCGAGGAGATCCAGCGTCAGACGGAGTTCTACGGACTGGACAAGCCGAAGACCCAGCAGTACCTCACTTGGGCAAAGAACTTCGTGCAGGTGTGGAACTACCCCGATGCCTGGGGACGCTCGTTCCAGGGGACTCAGAAGGTCCAGGCGCTCGTGTACCAGCGGTTCGGCGGGACGCTGCGCCTGATGACCACGGCCCTCTTCCTGGCGGTCCTCATCGGCATCCCCTTAGGCATCTACCAAGCCCTCAAGCAGTATTCGTTCTTCGACCAGACCATGACCACGTTCTCGTTCGTCACCTACAGCACCCCGATCTTCGTGCTGGCCATCGGTCTGCAGATCGTCATGGCCTTATACCTCGAGCAATGGACCGGGGTGAAGTTCTTCTACACCAGCGGGATGAACTCCGTGCACTACGCCGACTTCTCGTTCTGGGCCCGGATCGGTGACACCGCACAGCACCTGTTCCTCCCGTCGATCTCGATCGCCCTGATCTCGATCGCCGGATACTCCCGCTATCAACGGGCGTCGATGCTCGAGGTGATGCACAGCGACTATCTGCGCACCGCGAAGGCGAAGGGACTTTCTCGCCGATCGGTGATCGTCAAGCACGCGCTGCGCAACGCCCTGATCCCGATCGTCACGCTGGTCTCCCTCGACATCGCCGGATTGCTTGGCGGCGCGGTGATCACCGAGTCGATCTTCGGCTGGCCGGGGATGGGTCGCCTCTACATCCAGGCGATCACCGCCAACGACTGGCCTGAGGTGATGGCTGTGGTCATGATCATCGGGTTCATGGTGGTGGTGATGAACCTGCTTGCCGACCTTTCTTACGGCTGGCTGGACCCGCGGGTGAGATATGACTGATCCGAAGTCGGACGGCGGGGTCGACTACCAGGCTCTCGACCTCGCCGAGGGGATATCCGTCGAACCACTCACCCAATGGAGGCTGTTCCGCACGCGGTTCGTGCGGCACCGTCTTGCCATGGTGTCGGTGTTCGTCTTGTCGGTCATCGTCGCCGCGACGGTGTTGGCCGACTTCCTCCCGTTGGCGAATCCGCTGAGGGGGATCAACGACAGCACAGGGCGCCTGGCAAACCTGCTGTCGCCTCGCAGCGGCTTCTGGTTCGGCACCGACGACCTCGGGCGGGACATCTTCTCGCGCGTCGTCTACGGAGGCCGCACCAGCCTGACCATCGCCGGGCTGACCGGACTGATGGTGGCCAGTTTGGGGACTCTGGTCGGGGCTGTCGCCGGCTACTACGGCGGTTGGATCGACTCCGCGCTCATGCGCTTCACCGACCTGATCCTGAGCCTGCCGCTGCTTCCAGTGGCGATCGTGGCTGCCGCCTCACTGCGCCAGATCTTCCAGGGTCACGAGGCGCTGGCGCTGGCCATCCTGCTCGGAACGCTCCTCTGGGGCTCGCTCGCCAGAATCGTTCGGGCGGAGTTCCTCTCGTTGCGTGAGAAGGAGTTCGTCGAGTCCGCCCGGGCCTCGGGTGCTCGCGACCGGCGCATCATCTTCCGTCACATCCTCCCCAACGCCCTGAGCCCGATCATCGTCAACACCACCCTGGTGATCGGCGGTGCCATCATCCTCGAGGCAGCGCTGTCGTTCCTCGGGTTCGGGGTCGCACCGCCCACGCCGGCGTGGGGGCAGATGGCGGCCGACGGTGGGCGAGTGGCGGTCACCGGCTCGGGTGCCTGGTGGTTCGTCGTGTTCCCTTCGGCCGCGCTGATCATCACCGTGCTCGCCGTGAACTTCCTCGGCGACGGTCTTCGTGATGCTCTCGATCCCACCCAGACGATCGAGCGGAAGTAGGACGGTCCGCCAGGCGGGGGTTGAGAGGGCTGTTGGGACGAGTGGCAGGGTTGCGATTGCCCGCCCTCCGGGTAGCCTCCCGGCGGCCGGCCGATCGATGAAAAGGAAGTAGGCTCTCCCGTCGTGGTGAAGAACGAAGTCCTCCTCAACGTCAACAATCTCCGCACGTACTTCTCGACCGAAGAAGGGATCGTGCGTGCCGTCGACGGCATCTCCTTCCTCATCCACGAGAGCGAGAGATTCGGGGTGGTGGGGGAGTCGGGTTCCGGCAAGTCGGTCACCGCACTCTCGATCATGCGGCTCATCGAACCCCCGGCGGGGAACATCGCTACCGGCGAGATCATCTACAAGGGCCGCAATCTCCTCGAATTGAACGATGAGGAGATGCGGAAAGTTCGCGGCGGCGAGATCGCGATGATCTTTCAGGACCCGATGACCGCCCTGAACCCGGTGTACACGGTGGGCAACCAACTGATCGAAACGATCATGCTCCACCAGCGGGTGAACAACTCCGAGGCACTCGACATCGCCGCCGACGCCCTCGACGACGTCCAGATCCCCAACCCCAGAGAGCGGATGAGGGACTATCCGCACCAGCTCTCCGGCGGCATGCGCCAGCGGGTGATGATCGCCATGGGCCTGTCGTGCAACCCATCCCTCCTCATCGCCGACGATCCGACCACCGCGCTCGACGTCACGACGCAGGCGCAGATCCTCGACCTGATGCTCCACCTGGCCGACGATCGAGGCACTGCCGTGATGCTCATCACCCACGATCTCGGCGTGGTAGCCGGCTTCTGCGACACCATCCAGGTGATGTACGGCGGTCGGCTCGCCGAGCGCGGCCAGACCGACGAGATCTTCGGGAGTACCTTCCACCCCTATACCGCCGGCCTGCTCGGATCGATGACCCGGCTCGACGAGGTGCGCTCGGCGCGTCTCTACTCCATCAAGGGTGCGCCTCCATCGCTCATCAACCCGGGCGGCGGTTGCCGGTTCGCACCGCGATGTGACTTCGCCAAGGAGGTATGCCGCGCCGAGGTGCCGATACCCCGTGAGATCGTGCAGGGGCACTGGGCGGCCTGCCACTTCGCCCCGGATCTCGACCTGTCGCGCGTGAAGCGTGAGGAGGCAGTCAGATGACTGAGGAGCTCACCACCGCCCCAGACGGGGGCGTGGTCGACGGTGTGGAGACGGGCCTGGTGTCCGGCGACACGCTGCTGAGGGTCAACGACCTCGTCAAGCATTTCCCGATCAACAAGGGGATCTTCTTCCGCAAGCAGGTCGGCGCCGTCCAGGCCGTGTCGGGCGTTTCCTTCGAGATCAAGAAGGGCGAGACGCTCGGCCTGGTCGGGGAGTCGGGGTGCGGCAAGTCGACCACGGCCCGTTGCGTGCTCCGCCTGATCGAACCGACCTCGGGCAAGGTGCTGTACCGGGCCGAGATGCCCGGAGACACCGGCAGGAAGACCGAGATCATCGACATCGCCAGCGCCGACAAGCAGACATTGCGCCGCCTCCGCCGGGACATGCAGATCGTGTTCCAGGACCCCTACGCGTCGCTCAACCCCCGTATGACGGTGGCCAGCATCATCGCCGAGCCCCTCGTGGTGCACGGCATCGGTGATCGCTCCGAACGGATCGACCGCGTGAAGGAACTCCTCAAGGTGGTCGGACTGAACCCCGAGCACACCAATCGGTATCCCCATGAGTTCTCGGGCGGTCAACGCCAGCGGATCGGTGTGGCTCGGGCACTCGCCCTC
>DATECY010000082.1:0-14315 GCA_035286665.1 Acidimicrobiia bacterium | reverse complement strand
AAGCGCCTCGAGGAGTACGAGTTCTATCCGTTCGTCGTCGATGACGGTGGACACGTCGAGTTCAGTGCCGAGCGCTTTGTGGCCGCGGTGAGACACTTTCTCACGACCGGGAATCCTATTGCAGCCCGCGAGCTGATCGTTATCGGCGAACAGAATCTGGTTCGCGACACCTTCCCGAGCGACGATGTGAGGACCTACAAGGAGTTGTTCCAGACCTACGACGGCGCCTCGGTGATCCACGACAATTCGGCCTACCTCGAGAACTACAAGAGGATCGTTCATCTGATCGGACAGTCGTTCCCCAATACCGGGATCGAGATACTCGTCCATGACCTCGTCAACCCTTCGAAGGCCGTCATCGCCATCGAACATGGGGAGGTGACCGGACGAACGCTGGGACACGGGGCCACCAAACTGGTTCTCGACCTCAAGACGCGTCGCTACCACAACCAGGACAAGCTGAACTACGAACTGAACATCGGAGCCCGGCGTTTCAAATGCACCACGATTCCGATCTTTCGGCCCGAATACGGCTTGGTCGGGGCCATCTGCATCAACGTGGATGTGCGCTTCCTGCGTGAGGAAGTCCTTACAGACAACCAGCGGGTCCACGCCTTCTTCGACAACCTTCTCCGGACTGACTTCGAGTTGGATGAAAACATCCTCTCCAGGTCCGAGTATCAGGCAGCCCTGCAGGGCAAGCGCCACTTCCTGGACGAGGCAATCCGCGCCGTCGGTGGTACTGGCACGGCGAGCGCCCAGTCTGCGACGCTTCGTCTCATCGGTGGGCTCGACTCGGTCGTGCTATCGCGGTTCAAGGTTGCTGGTCGATACACCCGGTTCGATCCTGCGATACGGGAACAGCTGCTTGATGCACGTCTGGCGATTCGGAGTGGCCTCACCAGTCGCACCGGCAATCGTGAGAACCATCTGGTTTGGGGCCGACCGGGCACCGGGAAGACTTTCCTCATCCACGAGATCGCGGGCGAGTTCGATGGCGTGAACTACGTAGAACTCAACCTGGCACGCGTCGGCGAAGAGGACCTCCGCGCCGGATGCACGGCCGCCATCGAGTCCGCCACACCCTCATTGGTGCTCATCGACGAGGTCGATGCCCGACCGGATGCCGCGTGGCCGTACGAGACGCTGCTCCCGTTCTTGGACGCGAACGTCGAAGCCGACCGTCACGTCGTATTCGTCTTGGCCGGCAGCTCCGGTGAGAGCGCGAAGGACCTTGCCCAAGCCATCGAGAAGCGACCCAAGGGCAAAGACCTCTTGAGTCGGACACCCGAGCCGAATCGATTCGCCGTGGATCCCCTTGGCGTCGGCGACCAGATCTCGGTGGCGATCTCACAGTTTCTCGGCGAGGGAGCGAATGTCGGTCGGCCCATCCGCCGGGTCGAGAAGGCGGCCCTCTACTACCTGGCGTCTACACCGTACCTGAGCAATGCCCGTCAACTGGCGGAGTTCGCCGCCCGCGCGGTTCGCAGGGTGCCGGAGGGTGAAGAGCGCCTCAAGTACGACCACCTGTTCGGTGCCGGCGATCCGGAGAACAAGGAGTTCTGGGTCGGAATGAATCGAGATGCCGCGGAGCTCGTGGGGCGCTACGTGGAAGTATCTCCGTGACCCCATCGGCCCGATGGCTCACCTTCAGGCAGATCACGGCGCTTCGGCGCCCCTGACCTCACGACCAACCCGGCGAACTCCCTCGGCTACCCCACCCGGGTAGGGTGGGACGATCCCATGCAATCCGAGCACACGACCGCGGCACCCAACCGTTTGATGACCGCCCGAGGCCACCTCGACGGGGTCACCGGGATGGTCGAGGACGAGCACTACTGCCCCGAGATCATGAAACAAGTCCCGGCCCTGCAGGGTTCACTGGAGACGGTGAATCGGGTGCTGCTCGAGAACCAGGTCGAAAAACGCGTGCTCCATGCCGTCGCCGAGGGCCGGACCGGCCAGATCGTCGACGAGTTGATGGAGACGCTGTGCTGAGCGCCGGTCGTCGCCGGTCCCATCCACGAGGAGACATCATGACCCAGTCCACCATCTCTGTGCCAGAAATCCATTGCGATCACTGCAAGACGTCGATCGAGGGCGCCGTCGCCGGTGTGGCCGGCGTCGATACCGTCACCGTCGACGTCGCCACGACCAGCGTCGCAGTGTCCTTTGACTCCCCCGCCACGATGGAAGCGATCGTCGCCGCCATCGAGGGCCAGGGGTACGAGGTTCCCAAGAGCCATTAGCAATTAGCAATTGGCAAGAGGCCGTCTGTCGAATAGCCAATCGCTAATTGCGAATCGCACCGATCGACGAGAGGCGGGCACATGCCCTCGAACACCAAGACCACCGATCACCTCACCTTCGACGTCGAGGGCATGACCTGCGCGTCGTGCGCGCTGCGGATCGAACGCGTCCTGTCCAAACAGGAGGGCGTCGGCTCCGCCGTGGTCAACTTCGCCGGCCAGGAGGCGCGGGTCGTTCCCTCGGGACCCGTCGACCTCGACGCGCTCCGGGAGGCGATCGACCGGATCGGGTATCACGCCACGCTGGTGACCCAGGACACCGAACGGGTCGATCTCGCCGGCCGGTACAGCGATGAGGAGCGTTACCAGCGGCGCAACGCTCTTGCCGCCGCGGTGCTCACCATCCCGGCGGTGATCCTCGCCATGTTCGGCCCGGAAGGCTCCTGGGTCGGCCCGGTGGTGTGGGCGCTGGTCACCCCGGTCGAGTTCGTCTTCGGATGGCAGTTCCACCGCACCGCTGCCCTCCGACTGCGCAGCAGCGACGCCAACATGGACACGCTGGTATCGATGGGAACGCTGGCCGCCTACTTCTACTCGGTGTGGGCGCTGTTCTTCGACCAACCGATGTTCTTCGAGTCGGCCGCCACCATCGTCACCTTCATCCTCCTCGGCCGGTTCTTCGAGGCACGGAGCAAGGGCCGGGCGTCCAACGCCATAACCCGGCTCATCGAACTCGGGGTCAAGGAGGCGCGGGTGCTGCGCGACGGCGTCGAGGTCACCATCGCCACCGAGGACGTCCGCCCCGGCGACCGGATGGTGGTCCGGCCCGGCGAGAAGGTGCCCACCGACGGTCGCATCGTCGAAGGCGGCTCGTCCTTCGACGAGAGCATGCTCACCGGCGAGTCGGTGCCCGTCGACCGCGGTCCCGGCGACGAGGTGTTCGGCTCCACCATCAATCAGCAGGGGCTGGTGGTGGTCGAGGCGACCCGGGTCGGATCGGAGACCGCCCTCGCCCAGATCGTCAGGCTCGTCGAGGATGCCCAGGCGACCAAGGCCCCGATCCAGCACCTGGCCGACCGGATCGCCGGAGTCTTCGTCCCCATCGTGATCGCCATCGCCCTGGTGACGCTGACTCTCTGGCTGCTGACCGGAGGGACCACCGTGGCGGCGATGAAGGCCGCGGTGGCGGTGCTCATCATCGCCTGCCCATGCGCCCTCGGGCTGGCCACGCCCACCGCGATCATGGTCGGCGGTGGGCGCGGGGCCGAGCTCGGGGTCCTGTTCAAGAACGCCGAGGTGTTCGAGCGCACCAAGAGCATCGACACGGTCGTGTTCGACAAGACCGGCACCCTCACCCGCGGAGCGATGACTCTTGCCGAGGTCGTGCCCGAAGACGACGACGCGCTTCGTCTCATCGCTTCCGTCGAGTCGGGCGGCGAGCATCCGATCGCCAGGGCCGTCGCCCTCGGCGCCGAAGAACGGGGAATCACCCTCACCCGCCCGACCGACTTCGAGATCCTCCCCGGGATGGGCCTGCGTGGTGTCGTGGGCGGCGTCCGGGTGACCGTGGGCAAACGCAAACTCATGGCCGAAGCCGGTCTTGTCGTGCCCGATCGGCTCGAGGAGGCACTCGCCGCCATGGAGGGCCGCGGCCTCACCGCCTTCCTGGCGGGCTGGGAGGGCGAGGCGCGGGCGGCCCTGGCGGTGGCCGACACGATCCGGGACGGGGCGCAGGACGTGGTCCGCCGGCTCCGCGCCCGGGGCGTCGAGGTCACCATGCTCACCGGCGACAACGCCCGCACCGCCGAAGGGATCGCCGCCCAAGTGGGGATCACGTCGGTGATCTCCGAGGTGCTCCCCGCCGACAAGGCGGCGGAGATCATCCGCCTCCAGGGAACCGGCCGTCACGTGGCGTTCGTCGGCGACGGTGTCAACGACGCTCCGGCGCTCACCGCCGCCGACCTGGGCATGGCGGTCGGGACCGGCTCGGACGTCGCCATCGAGTCGGGCGACGTGGTGCTCATGTCGGGCGACCCGGCACTCGCCGAGGTCGCCCTCGGCCTGGCCGCGGCGACCTTCAAGGTGATCCGCCAGAACCTGTTCTGGGCCTTCGGCTACAACACCGCGGCGATCCCGCTCGCCGCGCTCGGCTACCTGGACCCCATGCTCGCCGGAGCCGCCATGGCCCTGTCGAGCGTGTCGGTGGTGAGCAACTCGCTGCGGCTGCGGCGGTATCGCGCGGGGTGACGTCGATTGGCGATTGGCGACAGAAGCCCCGGCGCGTCTCTTGCTCGGTGCGGCCGGGTCTTGTCGGCTCGATGTGGGACGGGCGGTACAAGCCCCCGGATCGGTGCCCTCCCCCCGACCCCCTCCCACCAAGTGGGAGGGGGAGAAGAGGCTCCGCGCGGCACGTTCTCGTCGATAACGGACGGCCGGCTCACGCCGACGAAGTCCCCGGGCTGCTCACCCCCCCGGTGGCCGTCGGCTCTCCTGTTCCCAGGGTCGCTCCCAGGGCCGCTTGGAGAAGGCGGGCGGGCGACCCCACATGATGTCGAAGGCCCAGATCAGGCCGCGGAAGGCCACTACGAACACGACGAGGGCGATGATCGCCTGCCACCGTCCGAACAGGACGTAGGCCGCCCCGTACCAGAGGCCGATGATCGACGACAGCAGAAGGAACCCCACTCCGAAACCTTTACGGACTCCCCTCCAACCCATCGGTGCACCTTCGTTCGAATCGCCGCCACCGCCATCACGACGCCACGGCGACTCGAGACGGGGCACCAGTACGCTACCGGCCGCCCGTGCACTCTCCCGTAATCCTCCCCACCCCGCCGTCGGAACCCGGCCTTTCCTGGCAACATCCGACGCCCGACGATGCTGATGCGCTGGCCCGGCACACCATACGGGTCGATCGCGCCGAGACCCTCGAGCACGTGGTCGGCGCGGACTTCCTCCGGTGGATGATGGACCAGCACGACTTCGATCCCGAGACCGAGTGGCTCATCGGCGTCGACCCGTTGGGCGAGGTGATGGCCGAGGCCGGCGCCTGGACCCAGATCACCCACAAGGGCGGCCGCGGGTTCGTGTGGTTCGAAACCAGTCCGGGCTGGGAGCCGCTCAAACCGTTTCTGTTGTCGTGGGGCGAGGCGGTGTCGCGCCGTCGGCTCGAGGCCACCCCGAAGGGCGCTTCCCGCACACTGCGTTGCCCCGTGGAGGAGCACCGCAACGCCCACCGGGCGGTGGTCGAGGAGGCGGGGTGGACGGCCGAGCGGTCCTTCGTCCTCATGACCCGCCTCCTCGAATCACCATTCACGCCGACGCCGGCCCCCGCAGGCGTCGAGGTGGTCGGGTGGTCGGCTGACCTCGACGACTCGGTGCGTCTCGCCAACAACGCCGCGTTCGCCGACCACTGGGGGAGCCTTCCGATGGAGTCGGAGGCCTGGCAGGACATGTACTCCCGCTCCGACCAGTTCAGGCCCGACCTGTCCTACCTGGCGGTGGACGACGGGCGAGTGGTGAGCTTCTGCCTGATCGAGATCGACGAGGAGAACAACCACCTGCGTGGCGTGCGGGAGGCCTACGTCAACCATGTCGGCACCCTCAGGGAGTACCGCGGCCGCGGTGTCGCCACCCACCTGATCGAACGGTCGCTGCAGGCCTCGGCGGCAGTCGGAATGGATCGAGCTGCCCTTGACGTCGATGAGACGTCACACACCAACGCCACCGAGGTCTACCGCCGTCTCGGCTTCTCGGTCAGTCTGCGCTCGATCCACTACGTGAAGCACCCGTGACGGTGGCGTTGCGCTCGACGATCCGGAACCCGATGCCCGAGTGGAACAGGATCACGTCCCCGGGGAGGGCGTCCGGAAGGTAGGTCAGGCTCACCGTCATAGTCCCCTGCTCGGTCTCGACGATCCCGGTCCGGGTGACCCCTTCACCGTGGATCTCGATGAGCAATCCCGATTCGGCGAGGCACATGGTTCACCTCCCCACGTCGACCGACACGAGCACCACCTCGGACGCATGCCGATCAGGATGATCGGCGGAGAACGGCGGACCCGGCTCGACTTCGATCCGAGCACCCTCCACCATCGTTCCCTTGGCATGCCATTCGATCTGGTGCCGCAGGGCATCGGGGTCGATGTGGCTCAGACTCCCGATGCGCACCTTCATCGCGACGATCCGGCCCGAGCCCTCGTCGAGGGCGGTCATCCCCGCCGCCCGCACCAGATCCCAAGCCGTGTGACTTTCATGCATCACACATCACCTCCAAGACGGCTCCGACGGCGGCGTCCACCGCCGCAGACACCGCCGCGGAGAGACCACACCCGTCGAAGACCTCACCCTCGACCCCGATCACGACGAGGTGCTTGGGAAGGCGTCCCAGCGCCTTTCCCAACGCCACCGCGTCGGCGATGCCGAGGCCGTGGCTCGAAGACGATGGAAAGGCGGGTGGAAATGGCTGCGCGCCGACGTCGAACACCGTCACGACGCCCGGGGCCGATGTCCCCTTGGTGGCGTCGATGACCACCGCTCGGTCGGCGAACCCCCAGGCGTCGAGGATGTCGAAGGGGTCGTTGACCGTCCGCACCGCGACTCCGGTGAGCGAGCCGGCGATCGCTGCGACCACGATCCCCACTCCGTCGTCGCCACGATCGGGGTTGCCGACGCCGATGATGACGGTGGACTCACCCACGATCCACCTCGAGACGCAGGAAGTGGGTCGAACACGAGATGCAGGGGTCGTAGTTGCGGATCGACTGCTCGAGTAGATGCTGCAGATCGGCGTCGGCCAGCTCGAGGTTGCGCTCCACCAGGTGCAGGAGATCGGCCTCGATCGACCCCTGGTTCTGAGCCGTGGGTGGGACGATCTGGGCGTCGAGCACCCTGCCCTCGGCGTCGATCTCATAGCGGTGGTAGAGCATCCCCCGAGGGGCCTCGCTGGCACCGTGCCCGGTGCCGGCCACCGGGGTGACGGGGACCGCCGGCCTCTCCGGACGCCGATACCGGTCCAACAGGTCGAGCGCGAGGTCGACGGCATGCACCGTCTCGACGGCGCGCACCACGATCGACCGGAAGGGGTTGGTGCACGGCGCGGCCAGCCCCACTCGATGGGCCGCATCGAGGGCGACAGGGCGCAGGAGCTCCTCGCTCAGGTTGAACCTGGCCATCGGGCCCACCTGATAGAGGCCCCGCTCCTTGATGCGGGAGTGCAGAGCCGTGCTCCTGGCGACGTGCTCCTCCACGAACAGGTCGTTCCATTGCTCCACCCCGACGTCGATGCCTCTGGTCGAGCGAATCCGCCCCTTGAGAATCGCATACTCGTCATCCGACACCAGGGCGACGTATTCGTCGTCGCGGTCGGCCTCCGGCATCGGCAACGCCGCCACCCATTCGACCGTCGCAAGGGCATCATCCCGAGCCTGCTCGAGCCTCGGGATCAGCGGCTCGAGTTCTTTGCGAGTGGGCACGCGGTGGAATCCACCGACCCGCACGCTCACGGGATGGATCTCCCTTCCCCCGAGAGCAGCCACGATGGCATTGCCGGTTTGCTTGAGGCGCAGGCCGCGCCCGACCTCGTCGGGAAAGTCGGCGGCGAGGGCTATCCCCGATTCGTATCCGAGGAAGTCGGGGGCGTGGAGGAGGTACATGTGGAGCACGTGGCTCTCGATCCACTCACCGCAGTACAGGAGCCGGCGCAGGTCGTCGATCTCCGGGTCGACCGTCACCCCACACACCGATTCCATCGCTTGCACCGACGACATCTGATAGGCGACCGGGCAGATGCCGCAGATGCGAGCAGTGATGTCGGGCGCTTCGGTGAACCGCCGGCCCCGCATGAAGGCCTCGAAGAACCGAGGGGGCTCGAAGATGCCGAAGTCGTACTCGGTGACCTCGCCGTCTCGGACCGCCACACGGAGGCAGCCTTCGCCCTCGACCCGCGAGATGTAGTCGACGCCGATACGACGGATGTCAGAGGGCACGGGCGGCCTCCGCGAACTCGGGAGCGCCCACCGTGAACGCCCGCAGCGCTTCGATCAGATCCTGTCGCCCCACACCGGCCGCTTCCCAGGCGGTGGCGAGAGCGGCGACGTTCGGATACGACGACGGCCCGAAGCACCCGTAGCAGCCCCGGCCGAAGGCCGGGCAGATCGCACCGCACCCCGTGCGGGTCACCGGGCCGAGGCAGGGGATGCCTGGTGCGACGAGGACACAGGTCGAGCCCCG
The DNA here is from genome assembly GCA_035286665.1 of Acidimicrobiia bacterium. Taxonomy (GTDB): domain Bacteria; phylum Actinomycetota; class Acidimicrobiia; order Spongiisociales; family UBA11373; genus RBG-16-68-21. Next base: position 5,835 of record DATECY010000082.1, on the reverse strand, counting down.
CCGCTTGCACTCGATGCACACCGGATGGTTCGGAATCGACGGCCGGCGCCCGGCGAGAAGGGCGGTGACGAGATCCACCAACTGGTCGATGGACACCGGGCAGCCGTACAGGGCGTAGTCGACCTTGACGTGATCTGAAATCGGAGTCGAAGTGGCGAGCACGTCGAGATACTCGGGATTGGCGTATACCTGTGCGGCGAACTCCTCGACGTCCGCGGCGTTGCGCAGCGCCTGAATCCCGCCGGAGGTAGCACATGCTCCGATCGTCACCAGAATGGCGCACTGATCGCGGATCTCCCTGATCCGCAGGGCGTCGTGCGGAGTCGTCACCGATCCCTCGACGAGGCCGACGGTGTAGGGGCCCGGCTCGCTCCTCGTGGTCGCCTCGCGGAATTCGACGATGTCGATCGCTCCGGCGATGGCCACGAGGTGGTCCTCGGCGTCGAGGATCGAGAGCTGGCAGCCGTCGCACGAGGCGAACTTGAACACGGCAAGGGTCGGTTTCACGTCTCCCTCACTCCCATGTACGGGGCGACCTGTGAGTACGGGAACACGGGGCCATCCTTGCAGACGAAGAACGGGCCCATCTGACAGTGCCCACACACGCCGGCGGCACACTGCATGTTCCGCTCCAGAGAGACGAAGATGCGATCGGGGGACACCCCGAGACGTTCCAACTCGGCGGCGGCAAACCGCATCATCACCTCGGGACCACACACCATGGCGATGGTCTTCGCCGGATCCACCTCTACCCCCGGAATCAACCGGGTGACGACCCCGATCGGTCCCATCCATGATGCATCGGCCGAGTCGACCGTCACCCGGACGTCGAGGTCGAAACGGCCGCGCCACTCATGGATCTCGTCCCGGAAGAGGAGTTCCGACGGGGCCCGAGCACCGACGACGACCGACACGTGCCCGAACCGATGGCGGGCGCCGATCACATGACTCACCACGGGCCGGAGCGGGGCGAGGCCGATGCCACCGGCCACCACGATGACGTCGCCGCCGGTGGCCACGTCGACCGGCCAACCGATGCCGAACGGACCGCGCACACCCACGCGGTCACCGGGACGCAGTGCGGAGAGCGCCGCGGTGACCATCCCCACCGAGCGGATGGTGTGCTCGATCGCCCGGGGACGGGCCGGGTCGCCGCTGATCGAGATCGCCGACTCGCCGACCCCGAAGGAGTAGAGCATGTAGAACTGACCGGGGGTGAATCCACGGGCTTCTGGGTCCTCGATGGTCAACGTGATGCTGTCGGCGGTCTCCCGGGTGAACCCGATGACCTCGCGGGTGGTGATGCCGACGTCAGCGACGGGGGCCATAGAGGTCCAGCAGTTGAAGTCGTGTCGCCTGCAACCGGTCGGTGATCGCGATGAGCAGGCGCGCCAGGAGCGCGTGACCGAACACCGGATCTTCCGCCATCGCCGCCCTGAGCCGGGTGGCGTCGAGGGTGATGGCCCGAACTGCGGTCACCGCAGTGGCGTCGAACGCCCATCGATAGGGCGGCATCAGCCAGGACCAACCGAGCACGTCGCCGGGCCCGAGGGTCTGCAACACAGCGGGAGGACCGCCCGGAGCCTGTAGCCCGATGGCGACGTCACCCTCCACGATCAAGTGAAGCCGATCGGCGGTGTCTCCTGCGGCGAGGATCGGCCGACCTGCCTCCCAGGTTCGCTCGACCGGGCCGCAGGTGATCAGATGGGTGACGAACTCTGGTTCGGCTCCCTTGGTGAATCGATGGGATCGAAGGACCTCTTCATCAGACATGTGCACCCACCCTCTCGATGGCCGCCGACGCCTCCGCTCGAATGTCGATGCCCACCGGGCACCACACGATGCAACGCCCACACCCGACGCAGCCGGAAGCTCCGAACTGGTCCCACCACCAAGACAGCTTGTGCGAAATCCACTGCCGGTAGCGCGAGGCCGTCGAAGCCCGCGCCGGCCCACCGTGGACCTCGGAGAAGGCCAAGGAGAAGCACGAGTCCCAGAGCCGCACCCGGCTTGCTTGTGACGCGTCCGGGGTCGTGTGATCCACCGTCGTCGTGCAGAAACAAGTGGGGCACACCATCGTGCAGTTCCCGCAGGCAAGGCAACGCGCCGCCACGTCCTCCCAGCCCTGCGGAGATGGGAGTCGCAGGGCGGCGGCGGCGGCGTCGGGATCGATTCCGTTGCTCATGCCTCTGGCGGCGGCTGCCACCTGTGACCAGGCGGCGTCCTCCTCGGCGGCGCTCGGAGGCCGGCCCCCAAGGACCTCGAGCATGTCTGCCCCCCGCGGGGTGCATGCCCGCGTCACCAGCAGGTGTGACGGCTCGAGGATCTCGGTCACGACGAGGTCGGCGCCTTCGGAGATTCCTGGCCCGGTACCCATGGACACGCAGAAACAGGTCGATCCTGGCTCGGTGCATTCCACGCCGACGATGAAGTCTTCCGACGGAGCGGCTCCGACTGCTCGGTCGTAGAGCACACGCGCCGCCAGGTCACACCCGCGGAGGCCGATGAACGCCATGCGCGGCGGGGACTGCGTGGGAACTCCGCCCGAGAAGCCTCCCGGCTCGCGTCGCCCGGTCCATGCGATGGTCTCCGGCGGACTGCGCCACCGCTTCGTCGACGTGGGTCCGACCGAGGCGCCGAAGATCGAGCCGTCGCGATCGGCGACGAGGCGATACCGACCGGGAGCAGTCTCGGCACGCCATCCGATCGCCACGTCGGCGGCGGAGTGGATCTCGCCGAGAGTGACGGCGCCGTCACGGAGGGTCGGAGCGACGACGGTCCGGCCATCCGCGAGGAGTGCGTCCACCATTCGCCCGAGCGCCCCTGCTTCGAGCGCCCGCACGCCGAGGGAGCGAGGTGCAACCACGCCCGCACCGTACGGCGCAGGGCGACAGACCCACAGGGCCGAAGGACGGGACTCCGGTGACCAAATCCCCGGGCGGGTCGGCCGCCCAAGGTGGACACTGACCACGACTCAGGAGGGCCGCCATGTCATCCCTTCAGACCACCAGGCCCCTCGGACTCGTCGTTGCCGCGGCGACCGCGGGCGCCGGCGGGGTAGCCACCGTTCTCGTCCCGGCGCCGGGTCTGCTCGGGTGCGCCGTGATCGCCGTCGGTGTGGTGACGCTGCGTGCAGCGGGGCGGCGCTCGGCGGCGGAATGAGCTCCGGAGCACTCACGTTCGCCAGGTTCGCCTGGCCTCCCAACGTCTTGGGGTATTGCGGGCCTTCGGGAGACGCCCTGCTCGACGCGCTGGCAACGGGCACGTCAGACGCCGCGGCGGCGGTCGCACCCGGGTTCGCCGGCGCATGGCCATACCTCCAGGTGATCGCCGCCTCTGCCGGCATCGACGATCCCCTTGATCGGCGCGTTGTCGAGGCGTACTGGATCGGCAATGAACTACTGCGAAGTACCGAGCCGGTCCGCCTCGGCGCCGATCTCGAGGAGCGCTTTCGCACACGCGCCGGCCCTGGTTGGGAGCGGGTGGTGAGCACCGTCGGTGACGGCGCCATCGCCCACCATGCGTTCCACGTCTTCGTCGTGTATCCATGGGCTGGCATGCTTCGAGCGGCCGAGCCGGCACTCGAAGTGCTGGAGCGGTGCTCGATCCGTCCCGGAACCGTCGCCGCCGTCGAAGGTGACCGCGCCCTCGTCTCGGTACAACCCCTCACCTGGGACGGGTTGCAGTTCGGCAACGGCGAAGAGGTGTCCGGTTGGTACGAGCTCGGCAGTGACGGTGTGCTCTGGACCGAGCCGCGGGTCGGGGACAGAGTTGCCGTTCATTGGAACTGGGTGTGCGACCGGCTCGACCGAATGCGAGAACGAAGGCTGGAGCGATGGACGGCCCATTCTCGCCGCCTCGCCGCACGGTGCCTCGAAGGCGTCCCAGTCATCACCACCCCTCGAGGCGTGCCCGAATAGGCCCGGCACGATGTCGCCGGAGAGCCATTCGTTCACGCGCTCACTAGGGTCGCGGTCGTGGACTCCGTGCGACGATCGTCCCGACCGGTGCTGCGGTCCCCACGCGCGCTGATCGCCTGGCGTGGATGGAACGATGCCGCCGATGCCGCTTCGGGGGCAGCCGCCTTCCTTCTCGGCCAGTCCGACGACCCGGCGCCCTTTGCGGCGATCGAACCCGAGGAGTTCTATGACTTCCAGATGCGCCGACCGCTCGTCGAGATGAGCGACGGCGGCACTCGACGCCTCGTCTGGCCGGCCACACGCGCCCATGCACTCATCCGCGAGGACGCCGACCACGATCTCGTCGTCATCACCGGTGACGAACCCAACATGCGTTGGAAGACCTACACGCGCTCGATAGGAGCGCTCCTGATGGATGCCGACGTGGAGTTCGTCGTCTCAATGAGTTCGTTCATCGGCCAAGTGGCTCACACCCGACCGGTTCCACTGGTCGGGGTGGCCACCGACCCGGCGCTCGTCGAACGCCACGGGCTGATCCCATCGCGCTACGAGGGTCCGACCGGCATCGTCGCCGTCATGCTCGAGGCGTGCCGGGAGGTCGGGATCCCAGCGCTGAGCGTGTGGGCGGCAACCCCCCACTACCTCGCCGCCAACCCCAATCCCATGGCGATGCTGGCACTTCTCGACAAGGCGTCAGAGGTCATGGAGGTCCCGATCGACACCTCGGAGCTGGCATCGGTCGCCACCGAGTTCGAGCGCCGAGTGAACGAGGCGATGGCCGAGAACGACGAGTTCGTCGGGTACGTCCGACGCCTCGAAGCGCAAGGTCCCTCGGACACCCCTATCGACCCGGCCGGCACCGAGCACCTCATCAGCGAAATCGAGGACTTCCTCAAGGGGCGGTGAGGTCGGAGTCTCGACTCGTCAGCAAGAGAGCGCACCGCCTCGGTTCTGACCGCGTCGAGCCATTTCTACACTTCGTGCCGTGGTGAATGACGTCGTCAGGTGGTTCCATCTGCTGGCCGCTGCCGTGTGGATCGGTGGAAGCATCACAGTCGGCGCACTCGTCCCGGCGCTCCGCAAGGCCGGGGCAACCCAGGAGCAGATCCGGGCAGCGGCGCGACGCTTCGGCACGGTCGCCTGGATCGCGATCGCGACCTCGATCACCACCGGGATCATCCAGGTGGTCCGGCTCCATCTCCCCGTCCACGGCAACACCCGGTTGGTCCTCAAGGTGACGCTGGTGGGCATCGCCGTCGTCATCGCCTACGTCCACCAGGTGACGGCCTCCCGATCGCGTCCCGCGGTACGGGGGGCGTTGGAGGGTCTGTCGCTCCTCGTCGCACTCGCGATCCTCGCCATCGCCGTGACGCTCTAAGAGGGCGCGGAAATAGGTCGCTGATCCCATCTCTTGTCGGCTTGTGTACAAGCCGACAAGAGATCCCGGGGCGGGCCTATTTGCGCGCCCTCTAACGGAGCACCACCACCAAGATCGTCACGACCGCCAGTTGCATGAGCGGCGCCACCGAGAACCCGACCGAGACCATCGGATGGGCGCGCCGCACTTTCCACATCACGACGACCGCAGCCACGAGCGTCAGCGGAAACGCCGCCCACAGCACGATGGTGATCCACTGGAGCACGCCTGACGGGCCGCCGACGAACACCCGGCCGGCGAAGAACGCCTCGACGATCCCGGGGACGACGAGCAGCGACCACGCCGCGGTGCAGGCGATGAGCCACACGGCGGAAGAACGACGTTCCATCACGGGAATGCTAGGGCGCGTCGAAACGCCGGTCGTGAGCGAGAACGAGGCGGGAAGACGCCCGCGGCCTACTTGTTCTTCTTGTGGCGATCGGCACGCAAGCGCTTGCGGTACTTGTGCTTGCTCATCTTCTTGCGCCGCTTCTTTAC
>DATECY010000081.1:0-6754 GCA_035286665.1 Acidimicrobiia bacterium | reverse complement strand
CCTTGATCGGCCCGAGGCCTGCTTCCGCCGCCGCGGTGATCGCGTCCAGCACCTTTGCCACCGGGTAGCCGACATCGTTCATCGCCATGAAGGTGGCGTCATCGAGCGAGTCGAGGCTCACCGTCACCCGATCGAGACCGGCCTCGGCAAGTGCCACCGCCTTGCGCTCCAACAGCGACCCGTTGGTGGTGAGGGTGAGATCGTCGACCCCTTCGATCGCCGCCAGCATCGCCACGAGGTGCTCGACGTCCTTGCGCAGCAGCGGCTCGCCGCCGGTGAGCCGCACCTTGCGGACCCCGAGCCCGACGAAGAGACGCGTCAGGCGGGTGATCTCCTCGAAGGTGAGCAGCAGCTCACGGGCGAGGAACTCGTAGTCGTGCCCGAACACCTCCTTCGGCATGCAGTAGGTGCAGCGGAAGTTGCATCGGTCGGTCACCGAGATGCGCAGGTCGTGCAGCGGGCGCCCCAGGGTGTCGGAGAGTGGCATCGGAGACCGGAGTATGGCGGGAGTGGGCGAGGTAGGGGTGCGCATCAGAAGGGTGGAGGTCGGAGAGAGGACCTTGGACAGACCATCCGGCGCATTGCGCATTGCGCATTGCGCATTGCGCATTGCGAATCGCGCTACTCGTCGATGTAGCGGAACCTCGAGACGAAGGTGCCGTTGGCGTCCAGCAGGAACGCGGTGTCGCCGGCGTTGTTCCACACCGACCCGCCGGCGCACCAATAGAGCTCGGTCGGCGTGTCGGCGCCGCATCCGGATCGGATGTCGACGAAGGCGCCGGGGCCGATCTCGAAGCCGTCGGGGAACGGGTAGCGGTGGACCGACGACTCATCACGGAGCACCCACCCGGTGAGATCGACGGTGTCGCCCGAATTGCCGAGGACGACGTACTCGCCGTTGGGGTTCTCGTCGTCCCGACCGGGAGCGTCGGCTTCGACCGTCCAGATCGCCACCGTCCGTTCCGCGGTCACCGACCCGCACGCCGCGGGCGCCCAGAGCCCTATCCCACGGAGGGTGGCGTCCTGCTCGGCGGCGATGAAATCACTCCGCAGTGGATGGTCGTCGCTCATGGCGATGGCGCCACCGGCGCGGATCATCTCCTCGTTGAGGTTGGTCTCCCCGACATAGACGTAGGCGAGGCGCCGGTCGTACTGATCGCGCTCGGCGCCGATGAGGGTCACCTCACCGCCGGCCATCGCAAGGAGCAGGTCCCGAGCCCTGTCGGCGAAGCATTCTCCGTTCTCGGGGGCGTTGATGCCGAGCATGCGCACCTCGTCGGTGACTCCGCCGATCGTCACGAGCATCGAATCTCCGTCGAACACGGTGTCGACGGTGGCGGTGGTGCCGTCGGGAGCGGTGCCGCCCCCGATCGGGGAGGTGGTCACCGGGGTCGTGGTCACCGGGGACGTGGTGACCTCCGAGGTCGTCCCCGGCGAATTCGACGCGGTGGTGGCTCGACCAGGGGACCCGGCGCAGGACGCGATGAGTAGCACGGCCAGGACGGGGATGAGGCGGTGCATGCCGAGGACGGTACCCGAGGAGGGTGCTCACCGGTACCCACCCGTCGGCGTTCGCTCTCAAGGTGTGTGACACTCAGGCCGATCCGCTGGAGACAGCCGGGGAGGCCGAGTGCCGTACGCCAGGGTCAACGGGAACATGCTCTTCTACCGCGAAGCGGGCGAGGGGCCCTTGGCCGTGTTCGTCCACGGGTTTCCCCTCGACCACAGCGTCTGGCTGGATCAGCTCAAGGGTCTTGCCCACGTCCGGAGGTGTGTCGCCCTCGACCTGCGCGGATTCGGCAAGTCGGACCCCACCGTGGACGGGTCGCTCGGCATGGAGATGCTGGCCGACGACGTGGCCGGCGTCATCGACGCCCTCGGTGGCCAGAACGCCGACATCGTCGGCATCTCCATGGGCGGTTATGTCGCACTGGCTCTGTGGGAGCTGCGCCCGACCATGGTGCGCAGCCTGACGCTGGTCGACACCAGGGCGGCGGCCGACTCGATCGAGGCGAGGTTGGCGCGCGAAGCGATGATCGATCGTCTGCTCGACAAGGGCCGGGGCGGGCTTGCCGACGAGCTGCTCAAGGTGCTCCTGGGAGCACAGCCGTCGCGTCGGTCTCAGGCCCGGCTGCGCTCGATGGTGGAGGGGACGAGGTACGAGACGCTCGTTGCCGCGATCACCGGTATGCGCGACCGCAAGGACCGCTCGGTATTGCTCCCGACGATCGGTGTCCCGACCCTGGTGATCAACGGTGAAGAGGATCGGGTCATCGCTCCCGAGGTGGCCAAAGCCATGGCCGCAGAGATTCCGGGTGCCCGTACGACGATCGTCCCCAAGGCCGGGCATCTTCCCCCGATCGAGAGCCCTGATTCGGTGAACCAGGCGCTCATCGAGTTGTTCGAAGGCCGCAAGGTCGTGTGGTGGCGGTAGGGCTGAGTCCGCCAACCGTGTCGGATCGTCGGCATCATCAGCGTTCGCGCAACACCTCGAGGAACGCCTGGCCGAATCGCTCCAACTTCACCGGACCCACCCCCGGAATCGCCAGGAGTCCTGCCGCCGTGGTCGGATGGTCCGCCGCCATCGCCAGCAGTGTGGCGTCACTGAATACGACGTACGCCGGCACGCCCCGCTCGTCGGCGAGCCGACGGCGCAGCGCCCGCAGTGCCTCGAAGAGAGGGTCATCACGCAGATCGTCGATGTCGGCCGGCGTACGGTCGCGGCGTGACCGACCGGGCACCTCGATCGGGCGGCTCGTCGCAGCGAGGACGTCGTCGCCGGTGCACACGTCGCACGACGTTCCGCAGTCGTCGATCCGCTCCCCGAAGTATCCGGCCAGGGTCCGGTGACGACAGACGCTGCCCTCCGCCCACTCGAACATGAGCCGGACCAGGGCGCGGTGTGATGCCTCGGTGCCCTCGCCGGCCGTCATCCGGTCGAGGTTGACGACGTCGGCCCAGGAGTAGAACAGCACGCAATCGCTGGCGACGCCGTCACGGCCGGCCCGCCCGATCTCTTGGTAGTAGCCCTCGAGCGAGCGGGGCATGTCGCGATGGATCACGTATCGGACGTTCGACTTGTCGATGCCCATCCCGAACGCCACGGTGGCGCAGATCACCTCGACGTCGTCGCGGATGAAGGCGTCCTGGACCCTCGTGCGCTCGCCGGCTTCGAGGCCGGCGTGGTAGGCCAGGGCGGGGATACCGAGGCCGCGGAGGTACTTCGCCGTGGACTCGGCGGATGCCCGCGACAACGTGTAGACGATGCCGCTGCGGCCTCGCCTCGCCAGGCACAGCCGTCCGATCGACTCGCGGACCTGGACCCGTCTCCCGTCGTGGTCGCCCTTCTTGAAGACGGAGATCTTCAGATTCGGGCGGAAGAACGACCCGCGAAACTGCACCGGATCGGTCAGGCCGAGTTGCGTTTCGATGTCGCGGGTCACCTCGGCGGTGGCGGTGGCGGTCAGCGCCAGGACCGGCACTCCAAAGCGGGACTTGAGGCCGCGCAGATTTCGGTAGGCGGGCCGGAAGTCATGGCCCCACTGGCTGATGCAATGCGCCTCATCCACGGCGATCAACCGGAGGTCGATCCCTTCGAGCGCCCACCCCACCGAGGCTTCGAGTCCTTCGGGCGCGGCGTACACCAGCTCGTATTGCCCGCGTCGCATGCGCTCGATTCGGGCTGCGCGTTCGGCGGGGTCGAGGCTCGAGTTGAGGAAGGTGGCGCGCATCCCGATCTGGTCGAGGCCGTCGACCTGGTCCTTCATCAGGGCAATGAGCGGCGAGACGACGAGGGTCGTTCCGCCGAGGATGCGGGATGCCAATTGGAACGTCAGGGATTTGCCCGCCCCCGTCGGCATGATGCCGATGCAGTCGCGGCCCGACACGATCGCCTCGATGATCTCCCGCTGGCCCGGACGGAACGACGAGAAGCCGAAAACACCTTCGAGCATCTGGTCGATCGAACCGACGCGGGCGGCAACGACTTCGGCGGAATAGGCGCTCAGCGCGGCGAGGTCGTCGGCGCCGAAGGGGGCAGGGTCTCGCCGCCACTCGCGGCGCAGGCCGTCGAGCACGTCTCCCGCGGTGGGAGTGTCGCCGGAGTCGAGCAACGAGCGAAGTCGTTCGATGTGGGTCGAGACGTCGATGGGAGACACCCCGGAGACGCTAGTTGGAGGGCGGGACGCGCTCAGGCGACCTCTGCCTCATCGCCTGCGAACGACCACCGCAGCCGGGATGCCCGGGCCTCATCCACGTCGACCCGGGACAACAGCACCCCGCCGATGATGAAGAACACCACGAGGGACAACACGGCGCCGCGCGACGATCCGGTGGCGGCATTCACACCGAAGAAGATGAACGGCCCGATGATCGCCGAGAACTTCTCGAACACCGAGAAGAACCCGTAGAACTCGGCCGAGGCGTTCTCAGGGATCATCGACCCGTACAGGCTGCGGCTCAGCGCCTGGGTGCCGCCGAGCACCAGGCCGATGAGCCCGGCGAGCACGAAGAACGGGACGGCTTGGCCCGCGGGTATGGCGAAACCCCAGGCGAGCACGATGCTCCACGCCCCGATCGACCACAGGATGGCGGGCTTGGTGCCGATCCGGTCGGCGAGCCGGCCGAAGAAGAGTGCCCCGGCCACGGCGATCACCTGCACCATGAGGATCCCCAGTGCCAGGGTCTTGGTCTCCAGGTCGAGGGTCTCCTTGGCGTAGAACGGGGCGATGGCGATCACCGTCTGCACGCCGTCGTTGTAGAGGACGAAGGCGACCACGTACCTGAGCAAATCGGGGAAGCTGCGCAGGCGCTTCGTGGTGGAGACGGTGCGCCGGAACCCGACCTTGGCGTAGGCCACGACCTTCGAGGAGTTCCGGTACTCGTCGGGCAGGGCCTGGGCCGTGCCGGTCTCGCGGAGGCGGGCGAAGGTGACGAACGAGAAGCCGAGCCACCACAGGCCGGCGAAGCCCATCCCGATCCGGCCCCCGTCGAGCTCGGAGAGCGGGCCGGTGTCCCCGGCGAAGAGCAGCAGGAAGACGAGCACGATGAGGAAGTTGAGCCCTCCGCCCAGGTAGCCGTAGGCGAAGCCCTTCGACGACACCCGGTCGATGGTGGCGGGGGTGGTGATGTCGGGAAGGAATCCGTCGTAGAAGACGACGCTGGCGACGAAGCCCATCTGGGCGAACAGGAACAGGGTGATCGCCAGGGTCACCTGGCCGGCGCCGATGAACCACATCGAGGTGGCGAACATCGACCCGATCAGGGCCGTGACCTGGAGGAAGCGTTTCTTCGATGCCGAGAAGTCGGCGATCGCCCCCAGGATCGGGCTGACGACGAACACCACGAGGGCGCCGAAGCCGATCACCAGGGAGCCGAGTTGCTCGCCGTCCACGGTGATGAGGCCGAAGAGGCGGTACCCGCTCGCCGGAACGATGTGGTCCACCAGCAGTGCCGGAAACAGCACCGCCAGGGTGGTGGTGGTGTACGCCGAGTTCGCCCAGTCGTACATCGCCCATCCGAAGATGGTCCGGCGTTCGTTCTCGAGGGTGGGGGCCGCCATGGGGAGCGACGCTACCTGTGGAAACGAGCCGGTGCCGGAGGGAGGTGCGCCGATCTCGGTCGCGCATACCGGTTGCACAGGCATCCTGCAGTTCGTCATCGGCACGGCGGATGGGTCAGGGGTGCTTCGCGGCCCCTGTCAGGACTTCGCTCCGCTACCGTTCTCGTTTCGGCCCACCCCGCTAGCGTGACCGGCAGAAGCTTCGACTCAACCAATCTGGCCGAACACCACCACCCGGAGAAGCCACGATGTCGCGTGTCCGCGTCCACAACTTCTCGATCTCGCTCGACGGGTTCGCCACCGGCGAGGGGCAGGCCTTCGACACGCCCTTCGGCCACGCCGGACATCGGCTCCACGAGTGGCTGTTGGCCACTCAGTTCGCCCGCCGCGAAGTCCTCGGCGAGTCGGGCGGCACCGAGGGTTTCGATCACGCGATGGCCGACCGGCACGGGCCCGGGATCGGTGCGGAGATCATGGGCGCGGGCAAGTTCGGCCCTCCCGGCTGGCAGGACGACCCGAAGTGGCGCGGGTGGTGGGGCGAAAACCCTCCGTTCCACACGCCAACGTACGTCCTGACCCACCGTCCGCACCCGTCGCTGGAGATGGCGGGCGGTACGACGTTCCACTTCCTCGACGCCGCGCCAGTCGATGCACTCGAGGTGGCGCGGAACGCAGCCGCCGGTCAAGACGTCCGCATCGGTGGGGGCCCGACGGTGGTGCGCGCGTTCCTCGCCGCCGGTCTCGTCGACCACCTGCACGTCGTGCAGGTGCCGATCCTGCTCGGCCGCGGTGTTCGGCTGTGGGACGGCCTGGAGGCGTTGGAGCGGCAGTACGACGTAGAGGCAGTCTCGACGCCAAGCGGCGTCACCCACCTCACATTCACCCGATGACGGGTGAATGCCCTGGTCAACTCCCAATAGGAGCCCCTCAGCACCCCTGACCTCTCCTTGTCACCCAACCGACCGATCTGCCCAGGCGAACCGTGTCCCCCGGGGGTCGCCGCCTTCCGAGGTCCCGATCACCGTCCACTGCTGGGACAAGATCGCAGCGACATCCCGTGGCTCGATCCCTCGCGAGCGGCTGCCGTAGTCACCGAGGATGAGGCGGCCGCCGGGTTCCACGAACTCGGCCATGACCCGGGCAAGCTGTCGGTCGAGCACGTCGGGGGGGACCAGGTCGGCGAGCAGGTACACG
>DATECY010000080.1:0-3387 GCA_035286665.1 Acidimicrobiia bacterium | reverse complement strand
CAGCTCGTCGAGCAGACGCCGTGTGGCGTCGGCGTCGAGCGGCTCGAGCCGGATCGTCACCGAGTCCCGCTGCCGGGCGCCCCAGGTTGGGTGCGACTCGAAGAAATCGGGGCGGGCGGTGCAGACCAGCAGCAGGGGGGTCCCCCGGGTGGTCTCGGGAACGTCGGCCAGGAACTCGACGAGGTTCGGGTCGGCCCAATGGAGATCCTCGATGACGAGGACGGTCGGGCGTTGCTCGCCGAGCGCGGTCAGGTACCGGTGCCAGGCGGCGAATTGCTCGCCCTTCTCGGCCGTCCCCTCCTGTCCCGAACCGACCAGTGGCGCCACCCGGCCCGCCACCCATGTCCGCTCATCGGGGTCGGCGAGGAGCGGCTCGAGCGACACCCTCAGCTTGCCGACGGCGGTCCCGGGGGGATCGGTCTCGAGGATGCCCGCCTCGGCTTTCACGATCTCGCCGAACGCCCAGTAGGTGATGCCCTCTCCATAGGGAAGGCACCGCCCCTGCCGCCACCGGATGAGATCGGGGATCTCGTCGATATGCCGCCGCAACTCGCGGACCAGCCGCGACTTGCCCACTCCGGGCTCGCCGGCGATGGTGACGATCTGGCTGGTGGCGTCGCGCACCGAGCGGGAGAAGACATCGATGAGCAAGCTGAGTTCGGTCTCCCGGCCGACGAGCGTCACGCCGGCGTCCTCGACGTCCGCGCCGTACCGGCCGGTCGGGGCGATCGCGAGCCACAGGGCCAACGGCTCGGCCTTGCCGCGGACGACAACCGACGGACGCTCCTCGTATCGGAAGGCGCGTCGGGTCACCCCATAGGTGGCCTCATCGACGAGCACCGTCCCCGGTGGCGCCTCGTGCTGGAGGCGCGACGTGGTGTTGACGACGTCGCCCACCAGGCCCTCGCGATCCATGGTCGTCCCCTCGATGGCAACGACCACCTCGCCGGTGCCCACCGCCACCCGGGCACTGAGGGGACTGCCCCCGGCCATGCCGGCGATGCGCTCCTGGATGCGGAGTCCTGCCCGAACGGCACGCTCGGCATCGTCCTCATGGACGACCGGGGCCCCGAACACGGCGAGCACCCCGTCGCCCATCAGCTTCTCGACGCGACCGCCGTACCGCTCCACCTCCTGGCGGATCGCCTCGTGGTAGGGCGACAGGCGACGGCGGATGTCTTCGGGGTCGGCACCGTCGCCGGCGGCGGTGAAGCCGACCAGGTCGGCGAAGATCACCGAAACGACCTTGCGTTCCTCGCCGCCCGTCTCGAGTGCGGGAACCTCGGGGGCTGCCGGGGTCGGGGTGCCGCACGACGGACAGAACCGGGCGTCGGAGGGAAGCATCGTGCCACACGACCCGCAGCGTTGCTCCAGCGGTGATCCGCAGGATGCACAGAAGCGGGCGTCGGGTGCAGCGGAAGCGCCGCATGAAGGGCAGGCACGCATGGGTGGGGAGTGTATGGGAGACCGGCGCCCGTTGCCCGTTGCCCGTTGCCCGTTGCCCGTTGCCGGTTGCCCGTCTGCGTCAGACGAGCGCGGAGCGCAGCATTGCCTCGGTCGGCGCGCCGGCCGGCCGTCCTTCGGGCGTCCGGTAGATGCGGCAGGCGAGGCCGACGTGTCGCGACTGATCTGCCCACGGATCGACGCCGTCGACGAGAACGGTCGGCGAGCCGAGGAACCGGAGCGCCTCTGCCTCCTCGGGAGTCGCCACCCGGCGGAGCGCCGGCTCGACACCGGTGATGGCGACGACGAGATCGCGGGTCGCCTCCCAGTTGGGGCAGTCGTCGAAGTAGCGGATCTCGATGGTCACGCCTCGATGAACCTCCCCGGAGGGGGATCGATTCCCCTCCTGCTACCACCGGGGCTCACCCCCGCCGACCGCCTCCGGCGGTCGGCTCTCCCACAAGGGTGTTGGTTTGCGCGCGGGCACCGACGGTTCATGGCTGGTTTCGGGAGTCGGGGTTGATCCCAGCGGGGGTCGTGTGACGCTCGGGGAGTCGGCCGGAGCGAGGGCGAGGAGGCCGTGCGATGATCAGGAACCCGCGGGCTCTGTAGTCTCGGAACAACCTGGTAAATTGCTATGGGATTTGTCCATAGGGAAACTTGGGTAGGAAGGGATAGGATGGCCCACATGCACAGACCCAGGACAATCCGGATCACGATCATCGCCCTGATCGTTGTGCCGGTCTTCGTGTTGGCCGGCTTGACCCCGGTTGCCGCAGTAGCGCCTGTGGGCCTGGGAACGGCCGACAACTTCGCAGTTCTGGCCGGCTCCACGATCACCAATACCGGGCCGACGACGATCACCGGAGACGTTGGCCTGCACCCGGCCGGCGGTGGCTCGCCGACTGGATTCGCTTCCGTGACACTGAACGGCACGCTCCATGACGCCGATACTGTCGCCTTGAATGCGAAGACCGACCTGGTCACCGCGTACAACACCGCCGCCGGAAGTTTGCCGGTCACCACCGTGGCCACGGAGCTCGGCGCGCAAACCCTCCCCGCCGGCGTCTACGACTCGGCTTCGGGCACGTTCGAGATCACAGGGACGCTCACGCTCGACGCCCAGGGCGACCCCAATGCCGTGTTCATCTTCCAGATGGAGACCTCGCTGACAACTGCGACGAGCAGCGTCGTGAGGGTCATCAATGCCGGCCAGGCGTGCAACGTCTTCTGGCAGGTCGGCAGTTCCGCGACTCTTGGAACGAGCACCACCTTCATTGGAAACATCCTGGCCTTGACTTCCATCACGCTGGTTACCAGCACAACGGTCGAGGGCCGACTTCTGGCACGAAACGGCGCGGTCACCTTGGACACCAACACCATCACCCGAGCCACATGCGCGCAGGTGACGCCTCCGACCACGACCACGACCACGACGCTTCCGGTTGGCCCTGTCGACACCGGTGGTGGTTCGACGGGAGGTGTCGAGGACCTGGGTCTGCTGCTGGTGGGCGGTGCTCTTCTCGTCGGCGCAGTCGGAGTGCTTGGGCTCCGTCGGCGCGTCGAGCGCAAGGGTGCGTCGAGTTAGCCAAGTCGAGGGAACTACCCATGCGGGGTGGGCTCCGTAACCGCGTCGTCTCGGTGGCTGCCGGTGTCTTGGCTGCGAGCGGGGTGATCGCGGTTGCGCTGGCCCTCGCGGCCCAAGAGCATGCCCCCCAGCCACCACGGTCCATAGTCTCCGCCGACGGGGCTGTGCTTGCGCCGTCGCCGCCGATCTCGCCGGTGCCGACCACTGTTTCCGTCGGGGTGCCTGTGCTCTCACCGTCGCCGCCGCTCGCGATCGACATCCCGGCGATTGGGGTGCAGTCGGAGCTGCAGTACCTGGGCCTGACCGCTCAGCAGACTCTCGAGGTGCCGGTGCCGGGCCCCCACTACGACCACGCG
>DATECY010000079.1:0-5446 GCA_035286665.1 Acidimicrobiia bacterium | reverse complement strand
CGGGTAGGGTTCGAGTCCCTCCGGGCGTGCCACACGAAGCCCCTGCTCAGGCGGGGGTTTCGGCGCGGAAGGAGAGGCCGCCTGGCCGGCGGTCGTGCCGGTCACCGTGACCCTCCCTCGGGTTTCGCCGCGGAGTCGGCCGCCAACTCGCCTCGCTGCGCAAGCACCATCAGGTAGAGCAGCGGGGGCACGAAGAGCACCGCTCCCACCCCGAGGCTGATCAGCATCGCCCGGAGCGTGGCGGCGCTCCCCGAACCGTCGGCGATCTCGAGAGCGTTCACCAGTAGCCACGGGTATTGAGCAGCCGCCCATCCCCACACCACGGCGACGACGGCCAGCACCGCGGCCGTTCGTGCCAGCCGATAGCGCCGGGACCACAGCAGTCCCAACGACGCGGTCCCGGCGGCGGCCGACAGCGCGACGAGAGGCAGAGCCCGTCCGGTGAGGCCGTCGAAGAGAACACGTGCATCCGAACGGAGGACGGCGATCCCGCTGATGGCGACGGCGCCGGTGAGGATGCCGACCACGATGGCTCGGGACCGGAACCAGTCGGCCTCCCGCTCCATGCCCGATCGGGCGGCATCCGCCGCAAGGAACGATGCCGCCAGGTAGGAGCAGGTGAGCACCGCCAGGGTCCCGCCGAGCAGCGACGTCGGGTTCCACCACGCCGCGACGAGGTTGCCCGCCCCTTCGGCGGGGATCCGTCCCGAGGCGACACCTCCGGCGATCGCGCCGAGGAAGAACGGGGTCAGCAGCGACGACGCCGCGAAGGTGGCACCGAACAGGCGCCGCAGGGGCACCGTTGTCATCGTCTTGCGGAAGGCGAAACCGGACCCACGCAGGATGATGCCGAGCGCCGCCGCGGTCAGCGGGATGAGCATCGTCGACGCCAGGGGGGCAAAGGCGCGAGGAAACCCGGTCCAGAGGAAGACGAGCACGAAGATCAGCCAGACGTGATTCGCCTCCCAGACGGGCCCGATGGAGTCCTCGATGAGCGCCCGCCGCGGCGCGCCCGCCGCGGCGCGCCCCGAGAGCAGATCCCACACGCCGGCACCGAAGTCGGCGCCGCCGAACACCGCGTAGAGGGTGACCCCCAGCCACATCGCCCCCAGCACGGCCTCAGCCATCGGCGGCTCCGAGATCGGCCGAGCGCAACGAGCGCCCGAGACCGGACAGGACGAACACCGTCGCCACGGTGAGCACGGCATACACCGCGGTGACCACCCAGAACCCGACCCGGATCCCCGGCGCGGTCGTCACGGCCTCGTCGACCCTCATCAGCCCGTAGACGATCCAGGGCTGGCGACCCACCTCGGTCACCGCCCACCCCGCCTGCAGGGCGATGACGGCCAGTGGACCGGCCGCCCACGCCAGGCGCCAGAACCACGTGGATCGCGGCGGCGACCGGCGTCGCCACCAGGCGAGGAGGAACCACACGCCGGCGAACAGCAACAGGAACCCGATCCCGACCATTGCCTGGAACGCGGACCGCACGATCGCGGTGGGAGGCCGTTCGTCGGCCGGGACGGAATCGAGGCCGGTGATCACGGCATCCGCATCGCGGGTGGCGAGCCACGAGAGCCCGCCCGGTATCGCCACCGCCCAGCGGACCTGCTCTCCAGACACCCAGCCGCCGATCCGGAGCGGGACGTGCGCCTCGGTCCGGTACACCGCTTCCAGTGAGGCGAACTTGATCGGCTGATGCTCTGCGGCGAATCGGGCCGCCCAATCGCCCACGACGATCTGCGCGGGCGTTGCCGCCAAGGCCACCAGGAATGCGATCGTGAACCCGAGTCGGTCTCGCCGAGCACGGCGACCGCGCAGCCAGCCCCATGCATACACCGACGCCACCACAAATCCGCCCACCATGAGCGCCGCCAGGATCATGTGGGTCGCCTGGACCGGGGTGGCCGGGTTGAACATCGCGGCCCACGGGTCGACATCGATCACCCTGCCCGTGGCGGAATAGGTGGCGGCGTCGAATCCGGTCGGATGGTTCATCCAGGCGTTGGCGGTGACCACGATCCAGGCCGAGGCAGCTCCCGCGATCGGGATCGGGAGTCCCACCAGCAGGTGCGCCTTGGGCGGGAAGCGGTCCCACCCGTAGAGGTAGATGCCGAGGAAGATCGCTTCGAGGAAGAAGGCCACGCCCTCGATGGCGAACGCCAGACCCCACACGTCGCCGAACGCCGCGACCATGCCCGGCCAGAGCATCCCCAATTCGAACGAGAGAATCGTGCCCGACACCGCCCCGACCGCGAACAGGACGGCGAACGCCTTCGACCAGCGCCGCGCCAGCTCCGCAGCGTCCCGGTCGCCGCGCGTGCCCCGCCACTCGGCGAGCAGGATGAAGATCGGGAACGCCACCCCGAAACAGGCCACGACGATGTGCCAGCCGAGTGAGAGCGCCATCTGCTGACGTGCCGCGAGGAGGTCACCAGCGCTCGCCGCGTTGGCCAGAAGGACACCGACCATTGCCGGCGACGGTACCGAGACGCCCCAGGGAACCTTCAATCGCCGTTCGACGATGGATCCCCCGCCTCACCCCCCGATCGAGGTGGTCCAACCCGGCCGCACCACGGCCGCGGCGACCACCGCCAGGTCGATGAGGACGCCGAGGACGAGCCAGGCGTGCCAGAAGATCACCAGTAGGGCGAGTGGGCGGGCCAGATCGCCGCGAGCCCGGGGACGCCCCACACGGCCAAGGCGAGCAGGGCGAACAGCGCCGCCGTGGCCGCCATGAGCGCCGGGCCGAGCGGCCGGCGAGCCCCGGCCGGGATCAGCCAGGACGACTCGAACGTGAGCGGAAAGCTCGGATCGTCGGGAGCGGGGGCGGCGTACAGCAGATGGCGCTCTCGACGCCGACACGGCAGCTACCTCTCCTTCGAGTGGACGCACCATGCCGGACCGGCCGACCTGGCCATTGCCCGGGCGTCCTAAGGTCACCGGCGCGACCAGGAGGTTCCGGTGAACGAGCAGTTGCAGCGCCTGTCCGACCGCTATTGGGACCGCCTCATGGCCGCCGCCCCCACGTGGGCGGCGCTCATCGGAGATCATCGATTCGACGCCGAGGTCGAGGACCTCTCCGAGGAGGCCGAGGCCGACCTCGCCGCCGAACTCCATTCGATCGTCGCCGACACGGAGGCGATCGACTCGTCCACGCTCGACCCTGCCGACCAGGTGACCCGGCGGGTGCTCATGTTCGAGGCCGAGAGTCAGGCGGGCTCACTCGACTCCCGATCGGCCGAGTACCTCGTGGACCCGATGCTGGGCATCCACATCGACATGATCCAGGGGATCCCCCAGCTTCGAGCGACCACGACGGAGCAGGCCGGCGCCTACGTCACCAAGGCTTCGAAGACCGGGCTCGTGTTCGCTCAGGCACTGGATCGGCATCGTCGCGGCGTGGAGAACGGGCGGACACCACCGCGCATCTCGGCGGAAAAGGTGCTCGCCCAACTCGACGCGTACGTGGCGTCTCCGATCGAGACCGACCCCTTCCTCCAGATCGGCACCCCCGACGACTGGAGTGAGATCGAGGAGGCGCGATGGCGCCGCGACATGTCCGAGCAGATCAGCACCGTCATCCGGCCCGCCGCCGCGGCCTACCGGGCCGGGATCGCCGCCGACGTGCTCCCCCACACCAGACCTCAGGAGAGGTCGGGGATCTGCTGGCTCCCCGACGGCGACGAGGTGTACGAGCGGGCGGTGCGGCGCTACACGTCGCTCGATCTCACCCCGGAGGAGATCCATCGGATCGGGCTCGACGCGATCGCGTCGCTCGAAGAGAAGTACCGCACCCTCGGAGCGAAGGTGCTGGGGACCGATGACGTCCCGGAGATCTATCGGCGGCTGCGCGCCGACCCGGCCCTGCGCTTCGAGACCGCCGAACAGGTCCAGCAGGCCGCCGAAGGTGCCCTCGCTCGCGCCAACGCTGCCATTCCCAAGTGGTTTGGAAGACTCCCGGTCGCTCCATGCGTCGTGCAGCCGATCCCCGATGTCGGAGCCGCCGACACCACGATCGCCTACTACTTCCCTCCCGCCGATGATGGAAGCCGGCCGGGGATCTTCTTCATCAACCTGACCGAGCCGACAACGCGGACTCGATTCGAATCGGAGGCTCTGGCGTTCCACGAGAGCGTGCCAGGGCACCACCTCCAGTTGGCGATCGCCCAGGAACTCGACGACGTGCCCTCGTTCCGACGCCACGGCATGGCCACCGCCTACATCGAGGGGTGGGGCCTGTACGCCGAGCGCCTCTCCGACGAGATGGGCCTCTACTCGAACGACCTGGCCCGTCTCGGCATCCTGTCTTTCGACTCGTGGCGGGCCTGCCGGCTCGTGGTCGACACGGGCCTGCACTCCATGGGCTGGAGCCGCCAGCAGGCGATCGACTACATGATGGAGAACTCACCCCAGGCGCCGAACAACATCGTCAACGAGGTGGACCGCTACATCGGGTACTCCGCCCAGGCTCTGGCCTACAAGCTGGGGCAGCGGGAGATCCTCCGATTGCGCGATCGGGCCAAGGCGACGATGGGCACCCGATTCGACATCAAAGGGTTCCATGACGCAGTCTTGGAGCCCGGTCCTGTGCCGCTCGACGTCCTCGGCGATCTGATCGAGGACTGGGCGACTGCCTGAGGGGCCGGAACTCACGAGAGAGGTCGTAGGTCCCGGCCGGCCAGGTTCTTCGCGCTACCCGGCCCGAGAGCCGAGCGTTGCGATGAAGGTCAGGATCGCACCGGCGCGATCCACGGCGATCGTGATCGTCGCTCCAGGTCGGGCAGAGGCGATCACGTTGCTGAGTTGTCCCATCCCTACGATCTCCGTGCCGTCGACGGACACGATCCGATCGTCCACCTGCAGTCCGGCAGCCTCCGCGCCGGATCCTGCCACGACCTCGGCGACGGTCACTCCGCCACCGGGACCATCGACGCCGGAGATGCCGAGGAACGCCTGATCGCTCGCCGGAGGCGGGGGCACCCTGCCCTCGTTGTGGTTTCCGGGGCCGGGGAAGAATCCGCCGCCCCGCTGACCGGGACGGCCCGGCGTCATCCCCATCCCGTCGTGGCCGAAGGGTCCCATCCCTCCCATGCCGGGCAGGATCTGCATGTGGCCTGAGCCGAAGATCGCTGTGCCGCCGTCGTCGCCGGAGGCGCGGCCGATGCCGAATCCCGCGGCAAACAGGGCGACCGCTCCCAGGAAGGCGGCGGCGATCATCACCGTGCGGTCCTTCTTCTCGGGGGCAGACGACACGACCGGGCCAGGTGGTGTCGCCACGGGCCGTGCGGCCTCCGCCTTCTGTGCAGCCGCTGTTGCTGCGGCCTTGGGCGTGGGTGCCGCCTGCTTGGGCGCGCGCTTCGCGGGGGTGGGCTTGTTGGGTACAGCCTTGGCGGCTACGGCCTTCTTGGCGGCTGTGGTCTTGGGGACGGCCGATCCCGCG
>DATECY010000078.1:0-4275 GCA_035286665.1 Acidimicrobiia bacterium | reverse complement strand
GCTTTTCAGGGCCGCGACCCCGCTTCCTATACTGCGCTCCCGGCATGGGGCCCCGGAGGAACGCGTGACCAGCTACCTGCACGACTACATCACGGTCGGGGTGTTCGCCGCTGCCGGGTTCCTGCTCGTCGCAGCAGCGGTGGGTCTGGGTGCACTTCTCCGGCCGAGGAATCCGTCGGCGGTCAAGTCGCAGTCCTACGAGTGTGGGATCGATCCTGTTGGGAGCGGGTTCAGCCAGACCCACGTTCGCTACTACATCTTCGCCCTGCTGTTTCTGATCTTCGACGTCGAGGCGGTGTTCATCTTCCCGTGGGCGGTGCGCCTCGAGTCGCTCGGATCGTTCGCGCTCGTCGAGATGGTCGTGTTCATCGCCATCCTGCTCGCCGGACTCGTGTACGCGATTCGCAAGGGAGTGTTGGCGTGGGAGTCCTAGACCGGTTCGAGACTCCCAAACCGATCTCCTGGCTCCTCAACTGGAGCCGCAAGTACTCGCTCTGGATGTTCCAGTTCGGCCTGGCCTGCTGCGCCATCGAGATGATGGCGGCGTCGGGCCCTCGCTACGACTTCATGAGGTTCGGGATCATCCCCTTGCCGGCGTCGCCCCGGCAGGCCGACCTGATGATCGTGGCGGGCACCGTCACCGACAAGATGGCCCCGGCGATCCGCAAGCTCTACGACCAGATGCCCGACCCCAAGTACGTCATCTCGATGGGCTCGTGCTCCAACTGCGGCGGCCCCTACTGGGACTCGTACAGCGTCACCAAGGGCGTCGACCAGATCATCCCCGTGGACGTCTACGTTCCCGGGTGCCCGCCCCGGCCGGAGGCGCTCATGGACGGGATCGTCCTGCTCCAGAAGAAGATTCAGGGCGAGAACATCAAGGAGAAGTGGAGCAGGCGTGACCGCGAGCCCGTCTGAGAGCGGCGCGGCGCAGGTCGCCGAGAAGTACGCCGCACTGGTCGGCGCCGACTCGTCGTCGGCGGAATTCGGCACCGCCAAGATCAAGGTTCCGGCGGCGCGTTGGGTGGAGGTCCACCGGACCCTCCAGGCCCACCTTCCCTTCTTCTCGTGGCTGTCCGCCATCGACTGGGCTGCCGAGGTGGCCGTCGG
This sequence comes from Acidimicrobiia bacterium, assembly GCA_035286665.1. Classification (GTDB taxonomy): domain Bacteria; phylum Actinomycetota; class Acidimicrobiia; order Spongiisociales; family UBA11373; genus RBG-16-68-21. The sequence continues at coordinate 3,165 of DATECY010000078.1, read as the reverse complement.
CGACCCTCCGGAGGAGGGGGTGATCGAGCGGTACGAGGTGCTGTCGCGTCTCTCCGACGTCACCACCGGCGCCGGACTCATCGTCTCCACCGACATCTCCAAGGACACCCCCCGCATCGCCTCGCTCACCGGGGTGTTCGGCGGCGCCGACTGGCACGAGCGCGAGGCGGCCGAGATGTTCGGGATCGCCTTCGAGGGTCACCCGCATCTCACCAAGCTCTACCTGCCGGACGGGTTCGTGGGCTACCCGCTGCGCAAGACCTTCCCGCTGCTCAGCCGCGAGGTGAAGCCGTGGCCGGGCACCGTCGACGTCGAGGACATGCCGTCGTCGGAGAACGCCGAGGCCGGCGACGAACCGGAGGCGGAGGCATGACCGACCGCCACCTCCTCGCCATGCATCACGCCGAGGTGTCGGTGTCCGTGGAACTGGAAACCCCCGACGTCACGCTCAACCTCGGGCCGCAGCACCCCTCCACCCACGGCGTGCTCCGCCTCATCGCCAAGGTCGACGGCGAGGTCATCACCGAGGTCGACCCCGTCATCGGGTACATGCACCGCGGCTACGAGAAGCTCGCCGAGGTGCGTACCTATCCCCAGATCACCGCCCTCGTCAACCGGATCGACTGGGTGTCGGGCTTCGCCAACGAGATCCCGTTCATGGTCGCCATCGAGCGGCTCATGGGCCTCGAGGTGCCCGAGCGCGCCCGGTACATCCGTCTCGTGCTCACCGAGATGGCCCGGATTTCCTCCCATCTGGTGTTCCTGTCCTCGTACCCGCTGGAACTCGGGGCGGCGACGCCGCTGATGCACGCACTGCGTGAACGCGAGCGGGTGCTCGACCTCATCGAGGGCGTCACCGGGGGGCGCTTCCATCCCAACTTCAATCGGATCGGCGGCGTGAAGCCGGCGGCGGGCGCAGGGTCCACCCAGAAGAAGGTGATCCAGGACCTGCCCGAGGGGTTCCTCGCCCAGACGCGCGACGCGATGACCAACGTCCTCTCGGTGTGTGACGACATGGAGGACCTGGTCGTCGGCAACGAGATCTTCGTGGAACGCACCAAGGGTGTCGGCCTCATTCCCGCCGACCGCGCGCTGGAGTTCGGGGTGTCGGGCCCCAACCTGCGCGCCTCGGGTGTCGGGTTCGACATCCGCAAGACCGACGACTACCTGCCCTACTCGCGCTTCGAGTTCGACGTCCCCGTCGGCGCCAACGGCGACTGCTTCGACCGTTACATGGTGCGTTTCGAGGAGATCCGCCAGGCAGCCCGGATCGTGATCCAGGCGGTGGACACGATGCCGTCGGGTGAGCTCCAGGCCAAGGTGCCCCGGGTGATCAAGGTCCCCAAGGGCGAGGTGTACGTCCGGGCGGAGAACCCCAAGGGGGAGATGGGCTACCACGTGGTGTCTGAGGGTGGGCGCGGTCCCTACCGGCTCAAGATCCGTTCCGCCTCGTTCTCCAACATCTCGATCCTGCCCTGGCTGCTCGAGGGTCAGTTGGTGCCCGATGTCATCGCCATCCTCGGCAGCCTCGACTTCGTGCTCGGAGACGTGGACCGATGAGCGCCATCGTCGACAACTTCTGGTGGCTGCTGCTCATCAAGGTGCTGGTCGTGGCGATCTTCATCCCCACCTTCAGCCTGGTGCTCATCTTCGCCGAGCTGAAGATCTCGGCGCACATGCAGAGCCGGATCGGTCCCTACTTCGCCGGCGGGCGCTGGGGGTGGGCACAGCCGCTCGCCGACGGACTCAAGTTCATGCAGAAGGAGGACCTGATCCCGGCGGATGCCGACCGGCCGGTCTTCAAGATCGCCCCGATGATCGTGCTCATGGGTTCGCTGGCGGTGTTCGTGATCGTCCCCTTCAGCCCGCACCTGATCGTGAGCGACCTCGACCTGGGCATCTTCTACGCACTGGCGGCCGGGTCGATCGGCACCGTCGGCGTGCTCATGGCCGGGTGGTCCTCGGCCAACAAGTACTCGCTCATGGGTGGCCTACGCGCCGGCGCCCAGCTCATCGCCTACGAGTTGCCCCTCGTCCTCGCCGTGGTCGGGGTCGTCATCGCCGCGGGGACGATGTCGATGGGCGGCATCGTGGCAGCCCAGGTCGAGCCGTGGTTCCACATCGGGAGCTTCGGGGTGCGCCTGCCCTTCATCTTCCAAGGCCAGGTGGTCGGGTTCGTCATCTTCATGATGGCCAGCATGGCCGAGCTGAGCCGGACCCCCTTCGACATGCCGATCGCCGAGTCCGAGCTGGTGATGGGCTACCTCACCGAGTATTCGGGAATCCGCTTCACGATGTTCTTCCTTGCCGAGTACGCCGGCATGTTCTCGATGTCGGCGATTGCGGCGACGCTCTTCCTCGGCGGGTACTACCTCCCCGGGCTGCCCATCGACGACGGCGCCATGTACGTTCTCGGCCCGATCGTGCTCATCACCAAGGTCCTGTTCCTGGTGTTCGTGATGATCTGGATGCGCTGGACCTTCCCCCGCCTTCGTGAGGACCAGCTGCAGTCGATGGCATGGCGGTGGCTGATCCCGCTCGCCCTGGTGAACATCGCGGTCACCGCCACCCTCAAGGTGGTCTTCTGATGCTCTACGGTGCCGTGCTCGGAGGAGTGTCACCGTGGCGATGAAGATGAAGACGCCGGGGATCGGGCTCGCCAAGGGCATGTGGCTGACGCTGCGCACTCTCTTCAAGAAACCGGTCACCATCAACTACCCGAAGGAACGCGAGATTCTCGTCGCCCGGGCGCGCGGCGTGATCGCTCTCGACACCGATGCCTGCACCGTCTGCATGCTCTGCGCTCGCGAGTGCCCCGACTGGTGCATCTACATCGAGGGCCACAAGGAGATGCAGCCGCCGACCAAGCCCGGAGGCCGTCCCCGGAGCCGGGCGACGCTCGACCGGTTCGACATCGATTACGCCCTGTGCATGTACTGCGGGATCTGCGTCGAGGTGTGCCCGTTCGACGCTCTGTTCTGGTCGCCCGAGTACGAGTACTCCGAGGGGTCGATCGCCGACATGCTCCACCCCAAAGAACGCCTCACCGACTGGCTGACGACCGTGCCCAAGCCTCCGGCGCTGGAGAAGAACTGATGGATTGGGGCGCCTGGATCTCCGACGCACGCAACGTGGTGTTCCTCGTGATCGCCCTGGTCATGGTGG
>DATECY010000077.1:0-2100 GCA_035286665.1 Acidimicrobiia bacterium | reverse complement strand
CCTCCAACTTCCCGAGCCCAAGGGCCTTACCCGTGTGAGGCCCGCCGTATCGCACCCAACCGACTCATCCACCGTGCTCACGACGGACACCAATAGTGTTCCTGATCACTACTGAGAGTAGGAAACCCGCCGGTGGAGCGCAACAGTACTCGACCGAAACGCCTCTACCAGGATCTCCCTCGAAGCCGGCGCCCCGGATCGCAACGGTCCTGCCGGTGTCGATCCGTGGAAGCTCACGGCTCCCGCCTCGATGCCCGCCCCAGCTCCGCCCACCGCACCGGGGGTTGGTTCGAAGACCGGGGGCGTGTGGCCGGCCCGCCGGCCGGTGCTCGGCTGTTGGGGCCGGCCACCCACGCGGTCACCACGGGACGGCGGCGATGCCACGTCACCGCAGCCGCGACGAGCGATCCCAGTAGGAGCAGCCCGAAGACGAAGAGTCCGAGCACGGCGCGGTTGGTGGCGGGCGGGGCGACCGGCGTCGGCGGCAAGGACCCGACCTCGAGGAGCCGGGGAGCTATCGGCTCGCTCGAGAAGTCGAATGCATCGGTGAACCAAGCGGCGGCAGTCTGGCGAGCGGCCAGTGGAGGCAGGTCGAGCAGGTCGGAGATGAAGGCGAGCACGTCGATGTGGTCATGCGCCTCGGATGAGACGTATCCCGGCTTCGCCCAGGGAGACACCAGGAGTGCGGGAACCCGGAACCCCCTCCCCTCGGGAGGGGCCACGTGGTCGTACAGCCCGCCCCAGTCGTCCCAGAGAATGAACAGTGCCGTCGAAGACCAGTCCGGGCTCTTGAACACATCGTTGATGACGCCGGCGAGCTGACGCTGCCACTCGCCGGGCGCCGTCTGGAGATGATTGGTCGGTGAGGGCAGGACGAAGGACACCGTCGGCAGGGTGCCGGCGGCGGCGTCGGAGTGGAACTCGCCGAGGTCGACGATGTTCGACGACAGGTCGGGGGTCTCCCAGAACCGGTTGATGGCGACCACGGGGGCCCAGTAGGCCATCGGGGGTGTTGCCGCGGCAGCATCGAGGTAGCTGCCGGAGGAGTAGACGTCTTCGAGGGCCGCATCGAGCTTGCCGTGATACAACCTCCAGGAGATCTGCCGATCGGTGAGCTGATCGAACAGCGTCGGGAACCCACTGGTGCGCAGCTCGGCCAACGATTCCTGGCCATCGGTCATCAACCCTTGATCGTCGCCGGAGATGAGCGTGAGCATGTTCGGAAGGCTGCCGCCCAGCACCGACGAGTAGTAGTTGTCGAAGAGCGTGAACTGGGAGGCGAGCGAGAACAGGACCGGCACCGACTGCTCGGTCTCATACCCCATGGCGGGTTCGGGTCGCCGCCCCCGGCTCGTCTGGGCACGGACGAAGCCATCCATCAGTCCGCCATCGAGCGCCTCGACCGCGGCGCCCTGCCCGTTGGACACCGTCTCGCCCACCCCGACGGCTCCCGAACTCCAATCCCGTGGATGGAGCGTCACCGGCCGGCCGTCCTCGTCGGGGAGTTGCACCTCGATGCCCTGGGTGATCACTCCGTTGGCTCCCGGGTAGGTGCCGAACAACGAGTCGAAGGTCTGGTCCTGCTGGAGGAGGACGATGACATGCTCGATGCGGTTGCCCGGCGGCTCGGCGGCCATCCCCGGTGCGCTCACACCCACATCGAAGAGGGCCACGATCAACCAGGCGGCGGCGGCCCGTCTCACTTCGACCCGTTTCCACCGAGCGGGTTACCCCCGGCGACGTTGTAGACGATGATGCGGGGCGTCGCACCATCGGGAACCGTCCCGTCGCCCTGGCCGAGCACGCCATCGATCACGTACGCCGAATACACCGCCACCCCCTGGTACTTCTCCACGTAGCCGCGCAGACGCTTGTCGTAGAACACCGACCGGTCCGCCGAGTAGGCGTCCCAGATGAGGTACTGGACGTCCATGCTTCTGATCGCCAGGTCGGGATTGGTGACAGGGATGTATGCCGGGTTGCGCTTGGTCGGGTCGGCACTCACGCTCAGGCCGAACGAGTCGCGGTAACCGTAGAAGCGGACGATGTTGCCGATCGAGGGTCCGATGGTGAGGAACCGGGTTCCCTCGGGGGTGTTGT
>DATECY010000076.1:0-3619 GCA_035286665.1 Acidimicrobiia bacterium | reverse complement strand
CGAGGCGACGCGCGCCGACACCAGCGGCCACAGCCCCGAGTCGGTCCCGGTCCGCGAGATCAGGATGCCGAACAGAGCGAAGGCGACACCGGTGGCAACCCCGAGCCACACACCGCGCGTCGCCGATCCGCGGTCGCGCGGCCCGGACGGTAAGAGCGCGAGAGCGGGCACCGCAAGCGCCATGCCCAGCCACGCCACCGGTTCGGGACGTTCACCCACGATCACCCCGAAGACCACCGGAAGCGACGTGCCCACGACCGCCGCCACCGGGGCAACCACAGCGGCAGGCGTCGTGGCGAGAGCGTGGTAGAAGACCACGAGACCGATCGAACCCGCGATCCCGGCGGCGGCGCCCCACCACAGCGCTGCCTCACCCGCGAGCCCATCCGAGAACAGCGGGGCGACCGCGACCACGGCACCGAGGCTCACCAGGTGGGAGCCCCACACGACCGTGACCGCCGCAGCGCGTCTCGTGACGAAACCACCGACGAAGTCGGCCACCCCAAAGGTGAACGAGGACAATCCGGCGAGCAGGAGGGGCATCGGTCAGGACTCAGTCCGCATCCGCCGGCCCCAGGTCGTCGCTCATGAACCGGGACGGTGATGACCGAACACACCGGCCAGCGCCCCGGAGACCTCACCCACCGTCGCCCCGGCGAGGAGTGCCAGCTTCATCGGGGGAAGCAAATTGGCATCGTCGGCGGCGGCGGCGCGCACCCGGTCGAGCGCGGCAGTCACCTCGGCCGGTTTCCTCGCCGCGCGCCACGCCTCGAGGCGTGCGATCTGCTCACGCTCGAGAGCGGGGTCGACGGCGAGCGTGGGCACGGTGCCGTCGTCCGGGTCGGTGAATCGATTCACCCCCACCACCACCGCGGCGCCCGACTCGACGCGTTGTGCCTCGCGGTAGGCCGATTCCTCGATCAGACGCTGCACCACCCCCGACTCGACCGCGGCCACCGCGCCCCCGGCGGCTTCGATCTCGCCCATGATGCGGCGGATCGCCGTTTCCAGGGCATCGGTGAGCGATTCGAGGAAATAGGAGCCGGCCAGCGGATCGACGGTGTCCGCGACCCCGGACTCGTACCCGATGATCTGCTGGGTGCGCAACGCGATCTTCGCCGAGTGCTCCGTCGGCAACCCCAGCGCCTCATCGAAGGCGTTGGTGTGAAGCGATTGGGTGCCGCCGAGAACCGCGGCGAGCGCCTGCAGAGTGGTGCGCACGATATTGTTCTCGGGCTGCTGGGCGCTGAGCGAGCTCCCCGCGGTCTGGGTGTGGAAGCGCATCTTCCACGAGTCGGGGTGCTTCGCCCCGACTCGGTCCCGCATCTCCGCCGCCCAGATCCGGCGAGCCGCCCGGTACTTGGCGATCTCCTCGAAGAAGTTGCTGTGCCCGTTCCAGAAGAAGGACAGCCGGGGGGCAAAGGCATCGACGTCGAGTCCGGCAGCGATCGCGGCCGCCACGTAGGCGAGGCCGTTGCTCAGGGTGATGGCAACCTCCTCGGCAGCCGTCGCACCCGCCTCCCGGACGTGGTAGCCGCTGATCGAGATCGTGTTCCACGACGGCAGCCGGTCGCGGCAGTACGCAAAGAGGTCGGTGACCAGCCTCATCGACGGACGGGGCGGGTAGATGTAGGTACCGCGGGCGGCGTACTCCTTGAGGATGTCGTTCTGGACCGTGCCGCGGATCCGGTCGGGCGAAACCCCGGACTCCTCGGCGACGATCTCGTAGAGCAGTAGCAGGATCGCCGCGGTGGCGTTGATCGTCATCGAGGTCGACACCTCGCCGAGCGGGATTCCGGCGAGGAGGGTCCGCATGTCCTCCAGCGAGTCGACGGCGACACCGACCTTGCCGACCTCTCCTCGGGCAAGCGCGGCATCGGAATCCAGCCCCATCTGGGTGGGGAGATCGAATGCGACCGAGAGCCCGGTCTGGCCCGCCGCCAGCAGGCTGTGAAAGCGCTCATTGGTGCCGGCGGCGGTGCCGAAACCAGCGTATTGACGCATCGTCCACAGCCGACCGCGGTACATCGTCGGATGGGGCCCGCGCGTGAACGGGTACTCCCCCGGTTCACCGAGCGCACGGCCGGGGTCCCACGCGTCGAGGGCCGCGGGGCCGTAGACGGCGTCGATCTCGATGCCGCTCGTCGTTCGGCGGGGGTTGTCGGGGGTCATCGGTACACTCGGCGTGGTCGGACGGATGCTAACCAGGGGAACCCGGCCGATCCCCGCGACGTCTCCTAGGACGCGGCATGGACATCTCTATCCACGAAGCCGAACGCCTCGAACAGCAGGGACGCCGCTTTACCGCGGCGGCGATCCTCGCCGCCATCGTCGTCATCGCCTCGACGTGGTTCGGCCTGTTCGTGTTCCTCGGGGCCAACAGCGCCCACGGCACCCTCCAGGACCTACGCAATTCGTGGATACCCGACGTCGAGTCGATGGGCCTCGATCTCCCCGACCTGTCGCGGCTCTCGTCCGTGTACACCGCGGACGAGGTTCTGCTCGGCCAGCTGACCGAGCGCAACAGCCAGCCGACCGTGTTCGACGAAATCCCCAACCTCGTCATCGGTGCGGTGCTCTCCGCCGAGGACGAGGACTTCATGGAGCACAGCGGCGTGGACTACGAGGCAGTAGTCAGAGCGCTCATCGAGGATCTCGGGGGCGGACCCACCCAGGGTGGATCGACCATCACCCAGCAGGTGGTGAAGCAGAACTTCGTCGGAAGCGAGTCGACCCTCAAGCGCAAGGTCGCCGAGGCCACGATTGCCATCGAACTCGAAAGGCGGTTCACCAAGGAGCAGATCCTCGAGTTCTACCTGAACTCGGTCTTCTTCGGTGAGAACGCCTACGGGGTGACCGCCGCGGCCGAGGAGTACTTCGGCAAGACGCTCGACCAGCTCACGATCGCAGAGGCGGCGGCTCTGCCCGTCCCCATCCGCAACCCGTTCCTCTACAACCTGCGCAACGACAGCGAGATCCCCCTGAGGGCCCGGGACGCCGTGATCGACAACATGGTCGAGGAGGGGTACATCACGGCGGCAGATGGGGACGCCGCCAAGGCCGAGCCGATCAGGACCGTGGTCCACGAGGAGTTCCTCGATCCGGCTCCCCAGGTGCTGATGGCGGCACGGGACACCGTGCTCAACGACGCCCGCTATGGCCTCGGGGCGACCTTCCTGCAACGCAAGCGGGCGCTGTTCGGATGTCCTGCGGACGACACCGAGTGTGAGGGCGGCGGCGGCCTCAAGATCTACACCACGGTCGATTTCCGCCTCCAGGGGGAGGCGCGGCGGATCCTCCAGGAGTGGTTCCCCCCGGGCAACGATCTTCCCACCGGGGCCATCGCCATGGTCGACAACCGCACCGGCGCCACCCTGGTGATGGCATCGGGGCTGGACTTCGGCACCGACTTTGAGGCCGGACAGCGCCAGTACGACCTGGCCACCAAGGGTCGGCGCAATCCCGGCTCTGCCTTCAAGCCGTTCGGCCTCGTCGCCGCCCTCGAGCAGGGGATCCCGCTCAACTCGTATTGGGACTTCACGACCCCGCAAACCCTCGACTTCGGCGGCATCGAACCCTACGTCTGCCGCAACGCCGGCACCAACGAGCCGGGGATTCG
>DATECY010000075.1:0-14006 GCA_035286665.1 Acidimicrobiia bacterium | reverse complement strand
GAGGAACGCTCGCGCCGGTCTGTTGCGGGCGACGGATGCCGGTATCGAGGTCCGGCTGGCCGGCTGGGTCGCCACCCGCCGCGATCACGGCGGCGTGATGTTCGTGGACCTTCGCGACGCGTCGGGGCTGGTACAGGTGGTCGTCAACCCCGAGGAGGACCCGGCGGCAGGGGCCGTCGCCGACACCCTTCGCGACGAGTTCTGCATCACCGTGGCCGGCACGGTGCGCCTGCGTCCGGACGGCACCGTCAACCCGGACCTCCCCACGGGAGCGGTGGAGGTCGCCGTCACCGAGCTGCGGGTGTTGTCACCGTCCGAGCCGCTTCCGTTCCAGATCGATGATCGTGCCGACGTCGACGAGGCCAAGCGCCTGGAGTTCAGGTATTTGGATCTGCGCCGGCCGCGTATGGCGGCGAATCTCGTGGCGCGTTCGCGCGCCGTGGGGGCGATGCGAACGACGCTGTTCGACCAGGGGTTCCTCGAGGTGGAGACCCCGACCCTGGTGAAGTCGACACCGGAAGGGGCTCGTGACGTGCTCGTCCCCAGCCGGCTGCGACCGGGGTCGTTCTACGCGCTTCCGCAGTCCCCACAACTCTTCAAGCAGCTGCTGATGGTCGGGGGCGTGGAGAGGTACTACCAGGTGGCCCGGTGCTACCGGGACGAGGACTTCCGGGCCGATCGGCAGATCGAGTTCACCCAGCTCGACATCGAGGGCTCGTTCTGGGGCCGCGATGACGTCTTCGCTGCACTCGAACCGGTGATCGTCGCGGTGGCGAAGGCGTTGCGCGACGTCGACATCCCCGCGCCGTTCGCGCGCCTCACGTGGGGTGAGTCGATGGCGCGATTCGGCACCGACAAGCCAGACCTGAGGTTCGGGATGGAATTGGTCGAGCTGTCCGGGGTGTTCGCCGAGACCGGGTTCAAGGCGTTCGCCGACGTCCTCGGCGGCGGCGGGCTGGTCGCCGGCATCGACGCCGGTCGTCGCCAGATGTCGCGCTCGGCCCTCGACGCGCTCGTCGATCGGGCGCGCGACCTCGGGGCCAAGGGGCTGGTGTGGATGGTCGTCGAAGGGGATGGCACGCTTCGATCGCCCGTGGCGAAGTTCCTCTCCGAGACCGAACAGAAAGCCCTGATCGGCGCGCTTGGCGGGTCTCCTGGTGACCTGTTGCTGATCGTGGCCGACCGCCCCCGGTTGACGCGGACCGTACTGGGCGCGCTCCGCCTCGACCTGGGCCGCCCCGCCGGTCACGACCAGTTGGAGTTCCTCTGGGTCACCGACTTCCCGGTGTTCGCCGTCGGAGACGATGGAAGCCTCGCCCCCGAGCACCACCCGTTCACCGCGCCGTACAGCGTCGATGAGATGCGGGATAACCCGACCGAGGCCCTGTCTCGTGCCTACGACCTGGTGCTCAACGGAGTCGAGTTGGGATCGGGGAGCGAGCGAATCCACGATCCGCGGGTGCAGAAGCAGGTGTTCGACGTGCTCGGCATCTCCGATCACGAGGCCGAATCCCGGTTCGGGTGGTTCATGCGAGCCCTGCGCTACGGAACTCCTCCTCATGCCGGGTTCGCGGTGGGGGTGGACCGTCTCGTGATGATCCTCCAGAACGAGCCGAACATCCGCGAGGTCATGCCGTTCCCCAAGACGCAGAGCGGATACGACCCGATGACCGAATCGCCGGGCCCCGTGGACGAAGTCCAGCTGCGCGAGCTCGGCATCGACCTGCGTCCTGAGGTACGAGAGGCCATGGGGGAGGAGCCGACCGGGCGCTGATGGACGACCTCTTCAGCGCAGAGCGGGAGGCGCGGCGGTCCGCCGCCGAGCCCCTCGCCGCCCGGATGCGCCCGCGGACTCTGGACGAGGTCGTTGGCCAGCGGCATCTGCTGGAGCCGGGTGCTGCCTTCGGCACAATGGTGCGAGCGGGGCGGCCGCTGTCGATGATCCTGTGGGGGCCGCCCGGGACCGGGAAGACCACCCTCGCCCGCCTGGTCGCCTCCGAGTCGGAAGCAGCCTTCGAGGCCCTTTCCGCCACTTCCGCCGGCGTCAAAGACGTACGGGAGGTGTTGGAGCGGGCGACGCGGCGGCTGGAGCAGGAGGAGCGGCGCACCGTGCTGTTCCTCGACGAGATCCATCGCTTCACCAAGAGCCAGCAGGATGCCCTGCTCCCCGGCGTCGAAAACGGCACGGTCATCCTGGTCGGAGCCACCACGGAGAACCCATTCTTCGAGGTGAACTCCCCGCTCATCTCGCGCAGCACGCTGTTTCGCCTCGAGCCGTTGAGCGCGCAGGAGGTGGCCGGCCTGATCGAGACCGCGATCTCGGACCCTGAGCGGGGTGGTCCCGCTCCGGGGGCGATCGACCCCGACGCCAGGGATCTGCTCGCCGCCCGCTCGGGCGGAGACGCCCGTTTGGCGTTGAATGCCCTCGAGGTGGCGTCGGCGATCGCGGTCGGACGAGGGGCGGTGACCGTCGACGTCGACGCGGTCACCGAGGCGTTGCAGCACCGCGTGGTGCGGTACGACAAGGGTGGTGATCGGCACTACGACGTGATATCGGCGTTCATCAAGAGTCTGCGCGGCTCGGACCCCGACGCGGCCGTGTTCTGGCTGGAGACGATGCTCACCGCCGGTGAAGACCCCGAATTCATCGCCCGGCGCATGGTGGTCCTGGCATCGGAAGACATCGGTCTCGCCGATTCCCGGGCACTGCTGGTGGCGGTCGCGGCAGTCGACGCCCTCGCCTTCGTCGGCCTCCCCGAAGCCGGGTACGCCTTGTATCAGGCGGCGCTGTATCTGGCGTTGGCGCCCAAGTCGAACTCGGTGGCCCGAACCATTTCCGCGGCGAAGGAGGCGGTGGAGGCGCATGCGGGTGCCGAGGTGCCTCCGCACCTTCGGTCGACCGGATACCGCGGAGCGGCCCAACTCGGCCACGGTGCCGGCTATCGGTACCCGCACGACCACCCCGACGGGATCGTGGCCCAGCAGTACCTTCCCGATCCGGCGGCGGGGACCGTCCTGTATCGGCCGTCGCAGACCGGCGCCGAGGCCGCCGCCGGTGAGCGACTCGCCGAGATCGATCGGAGGATGGGCCGCAAGCCGAGAGAGTAGGCGGGTCCGTCTCCCGTCCCCCGCTCAGCAACGCCTCCCGCCGGCCACCGTCCGCAACCGACCTGTGGCGTCTGTTGTCTGTTGTCGCCGATCGCTCATCGCCTATCGCCCGACCCAGCCACACGCCGGGGGCCAACTACCCTGCGTCCGATGCGCCATCCCGTGACCGTCCGATGAGTGCCCCGGTAGCCGGAGCAGACATTCGCCGCGCCTTCCTCGAATTCTTTCGAGCACGCGGCCATACGGTCGTGCCGTCGGCGTCGCTCATCCCCATCGACCCAACCCTGCTCCTGACCGTTGCCGGAATGGTGCCCTTCAAGCCGTACCTCCTCGGGGAGGAGACCGCCCCCTATCTCCGGGCGGTCACCTCGCAGAAGTGCGTCAGGACGGTGGACATCGACATCGTCGGCACCACCGCGAGGCACATGTCGTACTTCGAGATGCTGGGAAACTTCTCGTTTGGCGACTACTTCAAGGAGAAGGCGATCCCCTGGGCCTACGAGCTGGCGACCGAGCACTTCGGGATGGACCCCGACCGGTTGTGGTTCACCGTCCACGAGTCCGACGACGAGGCGGCGGAGATCTGGCTCGACGGGGTAGGCGTACGACCCGATCGATTGCAGCGCCGCGATCGCGACAACTTCTGGCAGATGGGGGTCGCCGGCCCCGCCGGCCCGTCCTCGGAGCTGTTCTACGACCGCGGCCCCGCCTTCGGTCCCGACGGCGGGCCGGTGGTCGACGAAGAGCGATTCATGGAGTTCTGGAACCTGGTCTTCATGCAGTACGTGCAGGATGAGCCGTATCACGTCGTCGGTGACCTGCCGGCGAAGAGCATCGACACCGGTGCCGGTCTGGAACGCGTCGCCGTCCTCCTGCAGAAGGCTCCCAACGTGTTCGAGACCGATCTGGTGCGTCCGGTCGTGGCCGCAGCCGAGGCGGTGACGGGCGCAAGATTCGGGGCGTCCCCCGCGTCCGACGTGAGTCTGCGAATCCTGGCCGACCACGGCCGCGCCCTCACCGTCCTCATCGCAGACGGCGTGGTTCCATCGAACGAGGGACGGGGCTACATCCTGCGCCGGCTGCTGCGTCGGGCGGTACGCCATGCGTGGCAGCTCGGAGCCGAGCGCCCGGTGACGCCTGCCCTCGTCGAAGCCACCGTGGAGGTGCTCGGAGACGCCTATCCGGCGCTGCGGGCGGCGCGCGCCGGCATCGTCGAGATGGCGGAGCGCGAGGAGGTGCGGTTCCGTCGCACCCTCGACTCGGGTCACACCCTGCTCGCGTCGCAACTCGACGAGCTCGATGTCGGCGGCGTCCTCGAGGGTGAAACCGCCTTCAAGCTCCACGACACCTTCGGGTTCCCGGTCGAGCTGGTCGAGGAGATCGCCTCCGAGCGAGGCCTCGGCGTCGATCGGGAAGGCTTCGACCGGGAGATGGATGCCCAGCGCGCCAGGGCTCGGGCGGCGCGCAGCTCAGGCGTGGCGGCCGACGCACCGGTGGTCTACCGCCGGATCCTCGACGCATCAGGGCCGACCCGGTTCCTCGGGTACGACGAGGTCGACACGCGGGGGACCGTGATCTTCATCGTCGCCGACGGCGAGGCGATCGAGAAGGCAGAGACGGGTCGAGAAGTGGAGGTGTTCTTCGACACGACCACCTTTTACGGAGAGTCGGGTGGCCAGGTCGGCGACAGCGGGGTCGCCACCACCGACACCGGGACTCTCGAGATCGTCGACACCCAACATGCCGTGCCCGGCCTCCACGGTCATCGGGCGATCGTTCGCTCCGGCTGGGTGGGCGTGGGCCAATCGGCGCTGCTCGCCGTCGACCCCGGTCGCCGAGAGCGCATTCGTAAGAGCCACACCGGCACCCACATCCTGCATTGGGCGCTGAGGTCGGTCGTCGGCCAGCACGTGCAGCAGGCGGGCTCACTCGTCGAGGCCGGCCGGCTGCGCTTCGACTTCTCTCACTACGAGGCACTCGGCGACGACGAGATCGCCGAGGTGGAGCGCGTCGCCAACGAGCGGGTGATCGAGAACGCCGGAGTCCGCTCCTATCACGTGGCCCGCCAGGAGGCGCAAGACCTGGGCGCCCTGGCGTTCTTCGGCGACAAGTACGGCGACGTGGTTCGGGTGGTCGAGGCTGGGTCCTACAGCCGCGAGTTGTGTGGAGGCACCCACGTGCCGACGACCGGGCAGATCGGGCCTCTCATCGTCGTCGGCGAGTCGTCGATCGGATCGAACCTTCGCCGGATCGAGGCGTACAGCGGCTCGGCTGGATATGCCTACCTCAGTGGGCTTCGTCGCCAGCTGGAATCGGCCGCGAGCCATCTCAGGACGAAACCGGACCACGTGGGTGAGGCGGCAGCGGCCCTGGTGGCGAGAACGAGGGCGCAGGAAGATCGAATCGAGGCCTTCGAGGCGCGCGCTCGAAATGAGGCGGCGGAGAGCCTGGTCGGGTCTGCCGAGGTGATCGGAACCTCGCGTCTGGTCGTTGCCGGCCGCGACGGCCTCGAGTCCGACGCGCTGCGGCAACTGGCCATGCAGGTGCGTGATCGGCTCGGATCCGGCGTCGCGGTGATCGGGTCGGCCCGTGCCGGGAAGGCCGGCGTCGTAGTCGCGGTGACCTCCGATCTCGCCCGCAGCGGTGTTTCTGCGGCGACGATCGCCGGCGCGGCCGCCGCCATCGTTGGCGGAGGGGCCAGTCGCGATCCGGAGCTGGCACAGGCCGGGGGCCCCAATGGCGACCGGATCGGCGACGCGTTGGAAGAGGCCGGACGACTCGCCACCGAGGCACTGCGTGGTTGACATGGCAAGGGTGCTCGCACTCGACCACGGGACCACCCGGATCGGCGTCGCCGTGAGTGATCCGCTGGGCCTCACCGCACAGGCCCATTCCGTGCTCGACGCAGGGCCCGGCCTGATGGATCGGATCGGGAACCTCGTGTCTGAGCTGGGCGTCGAACGGATCGTGGTGGGCCTTCCCGTCGGATTGGACGGATCCGAGGGAGCGGCGGCTCGCGATGCGCGTGGCTTTGCTGCTGCCGTGGGTGCTGCGACCGGCCGGCCGGTGGAGCTCGTCGACGAGCGATTCAGCACCGTCATCGCCGAGCGGGCGATGATCGAAGCTGGGGCGCGCCGCGACCGGAGACGGCGGTCCCGCGACAGCGTTGCCGCAGCCGTGTTCCTGCAGTCGTACCTGGACGGGAAATGAGCATCGAAGTCGAGCGATATCACCCCGAGCCCTCCGGCGAGCCGCCGGGGCCGAATCGCGGGATGCGGGGCCTTGCCGTCCTGGGGTTGGTGGCAGTGCTGCTCGGGGGTGCCTATCTCGGCGTGAAATGGCTGGCCGCCGCGGTCAACGACGTCATCGCCGCGCCCGACAGCAGCACGGTGGCCCCCGGGCTCGCGCTCGACTTCGAGATCGTCGCCGGAACCCCGGCCTCACAGATCGCTCGTGATCTGGCGAGCGCCGGCGTGGTGGCCTCGGCTTCCGACTTCGACAAGGTGGTGCGCGATGCCAAGGCGAGCGACCGGCTCCAGGCAGGGACCTACCAGCTCGAGACGGGCATGGACCCCGGCTCCGTCCTGGCCGTCATCGTCGCCGGCCCGGGCAACCAGACCTATCGCCTCACCATCATCGAGGGCCTCAGCGTCGGCAAGACCCTCGATTCGATCTCACGCCAGACCGGGATCTCGTTTGCCGACCTGAGCGCTCCGTTGCTCGACGGCACGGTCATCTCGGGCCTCATGCCTCACCCGGCGCAACGGCTTGGGGACTGGGAGGGGCTGCTCTTTCCCGACACGTACGAGTTTGCGCTCGACGCCTCCGCGCAGGACATACTCACCCGGATGGCGCGCACCGCCGAGGAACGGGTCGGGTCCATCGATTGGACCTACCTGACCGACCGGGGGATGACGCCGTACGACGGCATCATCATCGCTTCGCTCATCGAGCGTGAGGCCCTTCTCGACGAGGATCGCTCGCTCGTCGCCAGCGTGATCTTCAACCGGCTCGACCTCGACATGCGGCTGCAATTCGACGCAACCGTGGTCTACGCCCTCGGCGGTCTTCCCGACGGAGGTCTCACCGTGGACGACCTGGCGATCGATTCGCCGTACAACACCTATCTCAACGCCGGGCTGCCTCCAACCCCGATCGCCGGGGTCCGCATCGCTTCGCTCGAGGCGGCGGCGCAGCCCGCCGCGACCGACTATCTGTACTTCCTGACCACGGACGACACCGGGAAGTTCACATTCACCGCCGACTTCGACGAGTTCCTCAGGCTCCAGCAGGAGGCGGGAGCGACGCCGTGAAGTTGGTGCTGCTCGGCGATCCCGTCGGGCACTCACGGTCACCTGCAATCCACACCGCCGCACTGGCGCAGCTCGACATCACCGGTGAGTACCTGGCTCGGGCCGTGGATCGAGCCGGACTCCACGCGGCCGCCGAGGAGCTCCGAGCGGGCGTGCTCGACGGGGCGAACGTGACGATGCCGCACAAGCGATCGGCGGCGACGCTGTGCGATCGTCTCGACCGCGACGCCGCAGCATCCCGGGCGGCCAACACCCTGGCGATGCGCGACGGCACCTTGGTCGGGTGGAACACCGACGTTGCAGCGTTGCGGGTTGCCGGTGGAAGAGCTGAACCGGAGCGTCCCATCCTGATCCTCGGTGCGGGCGGTGCCGCGGCAGCGGCTCTCGCGGCGTTCCACGACGCCCCGATGGTGCTGATCTCCGCCCGTCGGCCGGGTGCCGCCGACCGCCTCATCCGCGAATTGGAGTCGTCGGCGATACCGGTCCCCTGGGGCACCGTAGAGCCGGACGCGGTGGTGGTCAACGCGACGTCTCTCGGCATGAACGACGACGCGCTTCCGCAGGGAGTCGTGGAGGAAGCCTCGATGTTGATCGATCTCCCCTATGGCCCGGTGCCGACCCCGGCGAGCAGGGCGGCACTGGCCGCCGGCATCCCCTGTGTCGACGGCGTGGACCTCCTCGTCGCCCAGGCGGCCGAGTCATTCCGGATCTGGACCGGGGCGGAACCACCGCTGGACGTCATGCGCACCGCTGCCAGGCTCGAGACCGCAGCCGACTGACCTCAGAGCGGGGTGCACACCGATCCCGGGGTGGGCCCGTGGGGGCGTTCTCGAGGCGTCCCGGCGCAACCCCCGGACTCTGGGTGGCGAGGCGTCGACCGACGATGCCCCGACCTTGGGGGTATCTGGCAGAGAGGCCTCCCTCAAGCGCTCCACATGGCCTGCCGACAACTCCAGGTGAAAGACGATTCCGATGTGCGGGAATCCGCACGGGAGCAGTTTGTGTCAGAGCGCGATCAGATCGGCACGGTCCTTGCCGACTCCGGCCTCGTCTCCGCAGGCGATCTCACGCGTGCCCGCGCCCGTCAGGCCGAGACCGGCGAGAGCCTGACCCAGGTTCTCATCGATGGGGGCATGGTTCGCGAGATCGACCTCGTCAAGGCGATCGCCGCCCACACGGGGGTCGAGTTCGTCAGCATGAACGATGTCACCGTCGATCCGGGTGCCGCTGCGCTCATCCCCGAGTCGTTGGCCAGACGCTACGGGGTCATCCCCATCAAGTTCGAACAGGACGCCCTCGTGGTGGCGATGGCAGACCCCGCCAACGTGCTCGTCGTCGACGACGTGCGGGCGATCACCGGTCTGCGGATCATCCCCAAGATCGCCACGCGGGCGGACATCGAAGAGGCCATCCGCCGCCAGGGCCGGTATGACGACAGCGTGGCCGACCTCGCCGATCTGGTCGGAGTCGGGGTCATCGAAGAGGACTTGTCCAAGGTCGAAGCCGCGGTGGAGGAGGCTCCGATCGTCAAGTTGGTCAACACGCTCATCAGCCGCGCGGTCAACGAGCGAGCGTCGGACCTCCACATCGAACCGGGGGAACGCGACCTGCGGGTTCGGTTCCGTATCGACGGCGTGCTTCACGAGATCATGAGCACTCCCCGTTCGGTGTCCGGTGCAGTGGTGAGCCGGCTCAAGATCATGGCCGACCTCGACATCGCCGAGCGACGGGTGCCCCAGGACGGCCGGGTGAGCCTGCGGGTCTCGGGCCGTCCGATCGACCTGCGGGTGGCGACGCTTCCCACGATCTACGGCGAGAAGGTCGTTCTGCGAATCCTCGACAAGGACGACGCCATCCTCGACCTCGCCCAACTCGGGTTCCTCCCCCACGCCCTCGACAGGTTCGAGCAGTCGTACACGAAGCCGTACGGGGCGATCCTGGTCACCGGGCCAACAGGCTCGGGCAAGACCACCACGCTGTACTCGGCGCTCAACGTCCTCAACAGCCCTGAGAAGAACATCATCACCGTCGAGGATCCGGTCGAGTACCGCCTCAACGGTGTCACCCAGGTGCAGGTGAACCGCAAGGCGGGCCTGCAGTTCGCCACCGTCCTCAAGGCGATTCTGCGTTCCGACCCCGACATCGTGCTCGTCGGTGAGGTCCGCGATGCCGAGACCGCCAAGACCGCGGTGGAGGCGGCGCTCACCGGCCACCTGGTGTTGACCACCCTCCACACCAACGATGCAGCGTCGGCATTCGGTCGACTGGTGGACATGGGGGTCGAGCCCTACCTGGTCTCGTCCTCCCTGGACTCCGTGTTGGCGCAGCGACTCGCCCGCCACATCTGCGATCGGTGCAAGGAGCCGCGCACGGCTCCACGCGAGGTCGTCCAGCAGATGGGGTTCGACCCCGACGAAGGCCCCGTGACCATCTACCGGGCCGTCGGCTGCAAGGCGTGTTCTGAGACCGGATACCGCGGTCGTCTGTCGGTCAACGAGGTGTTGCTGGTGAGCGAGGAGATCCAGCGACTGGTCGTCGAACATCGCCCATCGGATGAGATCAAGCGGATGGCGGTGGAGCAAGGCATGAAGACCCTGCGCCAGGATGGAATGGAGAAGGTCAAGCTCGGGCTCACCACCCTCGAGGAGATTCTCCGGGTGGTGGTGTGATGGCGGTGGATCAACTGACCCGACAGCTGGCCCAGCAGCTCATCGATGAGAACCTGGTCGTTGGGGAGGTGCTCGCCGAGACGACGAAGCGCGCCGCCGCCACCGGATCCAACCCGGTCGTCGGACTGATCCAGACGGGAGCGGTCCGGCGAACGGATCTGCTCCGCATCATCGCCGAGCGCATCGGGATCGAGTTCTACGATCCGACAGCAGGCTCACCGCCCGACCCAACGGTGCTGTCTCGCCTCGAGCCGTCGGTGGCCGTGTCCGAGAGCGCCCTTCCGCTTCGGATCGAGGGCGGCGTCCTCGTCGTGGCCATGGCCGAACCGCTCGACACCGAGCGGAGACGTCGCCTCGCCGCCGCCGCCCACGGCGAGATCGCGGTGGCACTTGCCCCACGAGACTCCCTCGACGACGTCGTGCGCCGCACCTACCTCACTGCGCCCCGTTCTGCCGTCCCCAGCCCCGGTACCCAGCAGCTCCACGCGGTGATGGACGGGCCACCGGTTCCAGCTGCTCCTCAAGGCGATGGCGAGGGTGAAGCGGGCTTTCACCTCAACGACCTGCTGGAGACCCTGCTGGAGAACAACGGCTCAGACCTCCACCTGAGTGCCGGGTTGCCGCCTCTGATGAGAGTCAACGGAGAGCTCGTTCCCATCGAGGGGTACGGCAAACTCATGCCCGGTCCGCTGCGCGCCCTGGTGTATGGGATCCTCACCGCGCACCAGCGCGAGGACTTCGAGAACGACCTCGAGCTGGACGCCTCCCACCCCGTCCCCGGGCGAGGCCGTTTCCGGGTCAGCGTCTTCTTTCAGCGCGGGGCGGTCGGAGCGGTCATGCGCGCCATCCCCAACGAGGTGATGTCACTGAGTGATCTCGGCATGCCCCCGATCGTGCGCGAGTTCGCCTACCTGCCGAGGGGCCTGGTACTGGTCACGGGAGCCACCGGATCCGGCAAGTCCACCACCCTCGCCTCGATCGTCGACGAGATCAACACCAACCGCGGCGTGCACGTGATGACCGTCGAGGATCCGATCGAGTTCATGCACCGGCACAAGAAGTCGATCGTCAACCAGCGCGAGGTCGGCGCCGACACCGTGTCGTTCGCCACCGCCCTGCGCCATGCCCTGCGCCAGGACCCCGACGTCATCCTCGTTGGCGAGATGCGGGATCTGGAGACGATGTCCACCACCCTGACCGCGGCGGAAACCGGGCACCTGGTGTTCGCCACCCTCCACACCCAAGACGCTCCGGGTTCCATCGAGCGGATCATCGACGTGTTCCCTCCGCACCAGCAGCAGCAGGTGAGGGTGCAGCTCGCCGAGTCGCTTCAAGGTGTCGTCACCCAGCAACTCCTGCCCACCGTGGACGGCAAGGCGAGAGTGGCCGCGGTCGAGGTCATGGTGGCGATCCCTGCGATACGCAACCTGATCCGTGAAGGCAAGACCCACCAGATCCGCAGCACGATGCAGGCGGGCGGTCGTCATGGCATGCAGACGATGGACAAGGCTTTGGCGGGTCTCGTGAAGGCAGGCAAGGTCGACATGAAGCTCGCCACCGAGCGGGCGCAGAACGCCGAGGAACTGATGAATCTCCTGGGAGGCCAAGGCCGATGACCACAGCCATCTTCGAGTATCGGGCGCGCGACCGGTCTGGCAACGTCCAGGCGGGCTCCATGGAGGGGTCGTCGGTCGGCGCGGTCGCCGGCGCACTCCGCGAGAAGGGTTTCGTGCCGCTGCGCATCGACGCCAAGAAGTCGTCGACGCTGGACAAGGAGATCTCGATCCCGGGCTTCAAGAAGAAGGTGAAGCACAAGGAAGTCGCCATCTTCAGTCGGCAGCTGGCCACGATGGTCAATTCCGGGCTGACCTTGATCCGCGCTCTGTCGATCCTCGAGGAGCAGAACGAGAGCGCCCTCTTCGCCGGCATCCTCGGTGAGGTTCGCCAAAGCGTCGAGCAGGGAAGCAGCCTCTCGGCGGCTCTCGAGTTGCACCCAGAGGTGTTCAACCACCTCTACGTATCGATGATTCGGGCCGGTGAGGTGGGCGGGGCGCTCGACGAGACCCTCGTCCGACTTGCCGACACTCTGGAGGCGAGCGTCCGCCTGCGCTCCAAGGTGAAATCGGCGATGGCCTATCCCGTCGTCGTCTTCTCCCTGATCGTCCTCATTGTCACCGGCATGCTCTTGTTCGTCGTGCCGATCTTCAAGAAGCTGTATGAGGATCTCGGAGGAACCCTGCCACTTCCCACCCAGATGCTGATCAACATCTCAGGGGCGATCACCCACTATTGGTGGATCGTCGGCTCGCTGCTCGTCGGAGGGATCATCGCCTTCCGCCGCTGGAAGCGCTCGGACGGCGGCAAGGTCAGCTGGGACCGCCTCAAGCTCAAGGCTCCGGTGTTCGGCACCCTCGTCCAGAAGGTGGCGATCAGCCGGTTCGCCAGGACCCTCTCGGTGCTCAGCCGCACCGGGGTGCCCATCCTCCAGGCGCTCGACATCGTGTCGCAGACCTCGGGCAACGCTCTGGTGAGCATTGCCGTCGCCGACGTCCAGGCGTCGGTCCGTCGCGGTGAGTCTCTCGCGGGGCCACTACACCGTCATGAGGTGTTCCCTCCGATGGTCACCCACATGATGGCCGTTGGGGAGGAGACGGGGGCCCTCGACGCAATGCTCGGCAAGGTCGCCGACTTCTACGACAACGAGGTCGAGGACACCGTGAGCGCCCTGACCTCTCTGATCGAGCCGATTCTGATCATCGTCATGGGTGTCGTGGTGGGAGGCATCCTCATCAGCCTGTACCTGCCGATGTTCAACATCGCCAACCTCATCCAGAACTAGGTCACCGGGCCGCGATGCGCAATGCGCGATGCGCGATGCGCGATGCGCAATGCGCTCGAACCCGGCGGCTATGGGCAATTGGCAATTGGCGAGGAGCGCGACTCTCGGTAGGTGCGTCGACGCTCCGGCGAATTGCGAATTGCGAATTGCGAATTGCGAATTGCGAATTGCTACTTCGCGAAAACCACTCAAGCGACTCCTGCGGCGAGGCCGATAACTGTGACAGGTCGTATCCGCGACCGATTGACGAGATCCAGCAGGAGGTTCTGGAACGATGCTGAAGTACATTCGACGTGGCCTGAGGGACGATGAGGGGTTCACCCTCATCGAGCTCATGGTCGTGGTGATGATCATTGCAGTCCTCATCGCCATCGCCATCCCCTCGTTCCTCGGTTTCCGCAAGTCGGCCCAGGATCGCTCGGCTCAGAGCGACATCCGCAACGTCCTTCTCTCCGAGAAGGCGGTGTGGTTGGACACCGGTGACTACACCGAAACGACCGCCGACATCACGGCATTCGAGCCCAACGCCAGAATCGCGGCTGCACCGGCCGATGGTGTGGTCTTGCAGTTGAACGCCACCAGCTCCGACACCGTCTGCCTCACCGCGACGGCTGCTTCCGGCAACACGTTCGCCATCTGGGAGAGCGCGACCGGCGGCACCTTCTACGGAGCGACCGACCTGAGCGCGGTCTGCCCTGATGCTGCTCCCGGCACCTACGTGCAGGGCGGCTGGTAAGAGCCCACGGTCGACCACACAGACCAGCAGAAGAGGGGCGGATCTCGATCCGCCCCTCTTCTCGTGGAGGGGGACACCGTGCCAAGCAATCGAGAGAACGGGTCCACGCTCGTCGAACTGATGATGGTGCTCGCCGTCATGGCGATCCGGATCGCCATGGTCATTCCCAACCTGGCAGCGTTCCGCTCCCGGGCCAACGACGCCAGAGCGAAGGCGGACCTGGCGCACGCCGGCACCGCAGAGCTCGGGGTCGCGGTCACCGACGGCGCGTTCACCGCCGACACGGCGCGGCTGGACGCGATGGTGCCCGGGCTGGCGTTCGGGGTGGTCCCCGGCGGGAT
>DATECY010000074.1:0-14674 GCA_035286665.1 Acidimicrobiia bacterium | reverse complement strand
GTCGTCAAGGCTCTGGAGGTCGACGGCGGGGACGGGTGTGTCGCACCGACGCCGGAGACGATCGCCAGTTTCGAGTACCCGATCTCGCGCCCGCTGTTCATCTACGTGAACAAGGCGGCCGCCGAGGCGAACCCGGCGGTGGCGGCGTTCGTCGATTTCTACATGGGCGAGGCCGGCCTCGCCGCAGTCGACGATGCCGGGTATGTGCGGCTGACCGATGAGGAGTGGGGCTTCTGGACGGCGAACTGGCAGAGCCGCACCGTCGGCAAGGTCGATTGACAGGACCCAATTCTCGGCTCACCGACACGACTGACGGGGGCGGATCGGACGCGGTAATGTCCGCTCCGCCCCCCTTCCCCAACGAGGCCGGTCACTCGGTCCGGCCAGGCAGATGGAAACGCACGGAGAAGAGTCCGCCATGCAGACGATCGAGGAGCAGCTGCGAGGGGTCCCCGCACGGATCCGTCGGGAACGGTGGATCAGGCGGTTCTTCTTTGGGGCTGCGGCGACCTCGGTCGTGATCAGCGTGGCGATCGTGGCCTCGCTCGTCGGGGAGGCGTGGACGTTCATCAGCAACGTGGACCTCCCCTTGCTGCGTTCGATCGGTTGGTTCCCGCGGCGGGGGTTGTACGACATCTCCACCCTGTTCGCCGGCACGATCCTCGTCGCCGGCATAGCCATGCTTGTGGCCGCACCCCTCGGGCTCGGCTCGGCCCTCTATCTGTCGGAGTACGCCTCCCCACGTACCCGGCGTCTGCTCAAGCCGGTGATCGAGGTGCTCGCCGGCATCCCCAGCGTCGTGCTCGGCTTCTTCGCTCTGACCTTCATCACACCGACCGTCCTGAAGGCGGTGTTCGGTGACGCGGTTGGCGGCTTCAACATGCTTGCTGCCGGGATCGGGGTCGGGATCCTCACGATTCCCCTGGTCGCCTCGGTCACTGAGGACGCTCTGCGGGCCGTTCCACGCGTCCTTCGCGAAGCCTCGTACGGTCTCGGTGCCAGTCGGATGACCACCAGTGTTCGGGTTGTCGTGCCCGCCGCAGTCTCGGGGGTGGTGGCGTCGTTGATTCTGGCGTTCTCCAGGGCCGTCGGAGAAACGATGGTGGTCGCCATCGCCGCGGGAGCGACCGGTGGGTCGCTGTTCTCGTGGGACCCGTTGACCAATGGCCAGACGATGACCGCAGCAATGGCCGCCCTGGCGATCGGTTCTGACCGAGTTCGTGGTGACGACTACGCCTTCCAGAGCCTGTTCTTCCTCGGGCTGCTCCTCTTCGGGGTCACGTTGATCCTCAATGTGACCTCGGAGCGTTTCGTCCGCCGGGTGAGGCAGAAGTACTGACATGAACGCAGCGGCGATGCGTACCGCCCCCGACTCCGTTGCCCGGGCATTGACCACAAGGCGCCGGGATTTCAAGGGCACCCTCTTCACGGTTGTGCTTCTCGGGTCTCTCGTCGTGGCGATGGCGATCCTGGGCACGTTGTTGTTCACCGTGATCAGCGGCAGCCTCCCGGTGTGGCGGTCGCGAGGGGTCGGGGAGTTCGTCGGCTCGCAGATGTCGGCAGACCCGGAGGTGGCAGGCATCTGGCAGGCGTTCTACGGCTCGCTCCTGCTGATGGTCTTCACCGCCGTCATCGCCCTGCCCACCGGCATAGCCGCCGCCATCTATCTCGAGGAGTACGCGTCGGATACCCGCTTCACGCGGATCGTCAACGCCAACATCCGCAATCTGGCGGGCGTCCCATCCATCGTCTACGGGCTCCTCGGGCTCGCCCTGTTCGTCAAGCTGCTCGGGGGAATCACCGGTCCCGAGGTCCACGGGCGCAGTGTGATTGCCGGGGGCCTCACCCTGGGGTTGTTGGTACTGCCGATCGTCATCATCACGACGGCCGAGGCGCTCAGGGCGGTGCCGACATCGATTCGCGAAGGTGCGGTCGGGGTGGGCGCCACACCGTGGCAGACGATCCGGCACCATGTCCTCCCGGTGGCCGCGCCCGGGGTCCTCACCGGGACGATCCTCTCCCTGGGGAGGGCGTTCGGTGAGGCGGCGCCGCTTCTCCTCGTCGGTGGAATCACCACCTTCTTCAGCACCGGCGACTCCAATCTCATCGAGACTCTGCAGGGTCGATTCAGCGCGATGCCGGTGCTCGTGTTCTCGTGGTCCCGGCTGCCCCAGGAGGGTTTCCGCGCCCTCACCGCGGCGTTGATAGTGGTGATGCTGATCGTCCTCCTCCTCATCAACGGTACGGCGATATTCCTTCGCAACCGTTTCGAGAAAGGTGTGCGCACGTGAACGACGAGCCCTTGTCCGAGACCACAGTCGATTCGGGTGCCACCGCGCCGCCGCGGGTCCGAATCGATGTCGCCTCCGAACAGACTCGCACAACGGGCGCCACCCTCTTCTCCCTCCGGCAGGTCGCCGTGGACTACGGGGACTTCCGTGCGGTGAACGACATCACTCTCGATGTGCCCAGCAACGAGATCACCGCCCTCATCGGACCGTCAGGTTGCGGCAAGACGACGGTGTTGCGCTGCCTCAATCGGATGAACGATCTCATCGAGTCGGCGCGGGTGCACGGCTCGATCCTCTACCACGGCGTCGACCTCTACGGTCCGCACATCGACCCGGTCGAGGTGCGTCGTCGGATGGGCATGGTTTTCCAGAAGCCGAATCCGTTCCCCAAGTCGATCTACGACAACATCGCCTTCGGGCCGAAGATCGCCGGTGTGAAGGGCAACCTCGACGATGTCGTAGAGGAGTCCCTGCGCCGAGCCGCCTTGTGGGAGGAGGTCAAGGACAAACTTCGGGAGTCGGCGTACGCACTGTCAGGCGGCCAGCAGCAGCGGCTGTGCATCGCCCGTGCCATCGCCACCAATCCCGACGTCGTACTCATGGACGAGCCGTGCTCCGCGCTCGATCCCATAGCAACGCTGCGCATCGAGGAGCTCATGATCGAGTTGAAGACCCGTTACACGATCGTGATCGTCACCCACAACATGCAGCAGGCAGCCCGTGTGTCTGATCGCACGGCGTTCTTCACCGTCGACGTGAAAGAAGATGGCCAGCGGACAGGCGTACTCGTGGAGTACGGCGACACGGGGATGATTTTCACCAAACCTGACGACCCTCGCACCGAGGACTACATCACGGGGCGTTTCGGGTGATGATCGGGAGTTCACCCGCCGTTCAACCTGCCGCAATGGTGCCGCCATCGAGGCTGTCTAGCGTCCCCGGGGTGATGGACGTGGTCCCATCCACGCACCGGCTCCGTACCACCGACACCCCGCTTCCTCCCCCGGACGTGGTCGGCGGTGCGGCCGCGCCTGCCGCCTCCTCCACGGTCGGCAAGCCCGGTGATACCCTCGTCGAATCCCAGATGGCCCGCCGTGCCGCCTCCGTGGCAGTGCCGCGGTGACCCAGGAGTTGCCCATGCACCACCCCGAAGGCGCCCGGCATCGCTTCAGCGAGGCCCTCGACGGCGCCCTCCGCAGCACGGTCGAGTTGGGGGCACTCGTGCTCGACAACATCCGTCGGGTATCGGAGGCGCTGCTGGAAAACCGCCTCGACACGGCTCGCGCGGTGATCGAGGCGGACGGAGAGATCGATGCGAAATACTCGGCACTCGAATACCGAGTCTTCGAGATCATGGCCCGCCAGCAACCCGTGGCTGGCGACCTCCGCTTCCTGGTCTCGCTGACCCGGATCCTCTACGAGATCGAGCGCAGCGGCGACCTTGCCGTGAACTGCGCCAAGGGACTCACCAGGCGCGACGGCTACACCCTCCCGCCGGCGATCCACTCGTTGCTCGCTCGCATGTCGCGCAGCGCCGCCGATGTCTTCCACCAGGCGCTCGAGGCGCTCGCCGCACTCGACGCGTCGGCCGGCGCCCGCCTCAACGTCGCCGACGATGAGGTCGACGACCTGGTTGGAATGCTGTACACGGCGATCGCCGAGCGGTCCGACGACATGGGCTTCGACCTCGCCGTCGAGCTGTCGCGGGTGGGCCGCTACATGGAGCGCATCGGCGACCACGCGGTGAACGTCGCCGAGCACGTGACCTTCATCGTGACCGGCGAGTTCCCCGAGGAGCCGGCGGGGGTCTGAGCTGCGTCAGCCGATCGCGGCGAGTGCGGTCAAGTACGCGTCGAACTCGCGCGCGATCTTGCGGGTCTCGGTCGCGACGATGTCTCTGACCACGCCGTCGCCATCGAGCACATAGGTGCTCCTGTTGGCGACGCCGGCCTTCTCGTCGAACGTGCCGTAGGCGGTCGTGACGACGCCGTGAGGCCAGAAGTCCGAGAGCACCGGGAACGTGAAGCCGTTCTTCTTGGACCACTCCCGGTTGGCGAACACCGTATCGGTGGTGATCGCGACGACATTGGCATCGACCCCGTTGAGCTCGGACAACCGATCGCGGATGGCGCACAACTCGCCTTCGCAGGTGTCGGTGAACGGGAAGGGGATGAACACGACGAGGGTCTTGCGTCCCTTCAGCGATTCGAGTGAAACGAATTCACCATCGACGTTGCGAAGCGAGAAGTCCGGTGCGGTCGATCCGATCTCGGCGGCCATGGCGGAGGTGCCTTTCGATGTCTGGGTCCGTGCATCGTACGCGGATCGCCGCGCCTAGAGCGGGTGGGCTCTACAGCAGCACCCTGGCGGCCCATCCGACCGGATCGCGCAACTCTGCGAGCGTCGGCACGGAGTCGGGTCCCTCCCATGCGCGAGTCAACGCCTCGGGTCCCCAGCGGCGCTCGGCGTCGATGACGAAGTCGAGCCCCATCCGGTAGTCGGCAACATCGAGGGTCAGGCCGAGCATGTCCTGGAGCATCGTCTCACCCTCGGACGGCTCGGCGCGGTGGCGGTCCACGGCCTCGCGTACCCGCGGGGCCTGGGGCACCAACCCGGTGCCGACGGACTCGACGACGTGCTCGGCATACCCGTCGAGGAAGGCGATGAGAGCCCGGAGGTGTTCCACGGCCTCCGGCTCGGCGCCCTTGCGGAACATCGCCCCGAGGCCGCCGGGCTCCTCGAGCAGGCGCTGCAATTCCTCGGGATCCTGGAGGGCCTCGAAGCGCCGTTGCATGGCCTCGGGATCGACCTCGAGGCCCTCGACGAACTCGTGGACGAGCATGTGGAGGCGCTCACGTACCCAAGGAACCGCCAGCTCGGCCTGATGGGTCACCTCGTGGAGCGCCACCCAGAGCCGGAGCTGCCGGGGGTCGAGGTCGTGCTCCGTGGCGAATTCCTCGATGTTGGGCACGACGAAGTTCGCCCCGGTCGGTGCGCCCGCGGGGATGCCTGCGTCGAAGCGCCCGAGCACCCGCTGGCTGAGGAATCCGACCGTTGAACCGGCCTGCATGCCGAGCAACGCCGGCCCCAGCATTGCCAGCGGGGAACCTGCGCCCCCGCCGGCGGAGAGCTTCTCGGCAACCGGTTCGGCGACATAGGCGAGCATCTCGACGTTCGCCGCCGCCCAGCTGCGACGATCGTGGATGCCGACGGGCGTCGTCGCCGCGCCGGCGTCGAGCGGCGTGGCCTGGTCGACGAGGCGGGCGGCCGTTGTCGCCAGCTCCTTGTATTCATCCACGAGCGACGGCTCGATCGGCTCCCCGGGCCCGGCGACGCTCTCGGCGATCTCCCTGGCGAGACGCCAGTTGACCGGGCCGGGGGAGCGAAGCAGGTCGGCAAGGCGATCGAAGAGGTTGTCGGTCACGTTCCCTCCGGCCGCTCCATGAGCACCACGTCGAGGTCGAGCTCCTGGGTGCCCCTGCGGATGTGGACGGGAACGTCGTCTCCGACGTGATAGAAGCGAAGCCGTACCACGAGCCGATCCATGGTGGCGATCGAGTCGCCACCGAGCGACACGATGACATCGCCGGGCTCGAGGCCGGCGAGGGCGGCCGCGGTCGCGTCCATCACCGTCGCCACCTCGACTCCCGACGGTGCCATGGCGCCGTCGGCAAGCGTCTCGAAGTGTGTGCTGCCGGTGATCCCGAGGAAGGCGTGGCTCACCGAGCCCGTTTCGATGATCTCGCCCGCCACCCTGGCCACCAACTCCACGGGGATGGCGAAGCCGAGGCCTTCCGCCCCGACGTCGCTCACGCCGATTGCACTCGTGATGCCGATCAGCCGACCCTCGACGTCGACGAGTGCTCCCCCGCTCGAACCGCGGGTGATCGGAGCGTCGGTCTGCAGCATTCCGAAGAGCTCGTTGCTGGCACTGGTCTGGACCCTGCGGTCGAAGGCCGACAGCACGCCGACCGTCACCGATGGACCACCCTCCAGGCCCAACGGGCTGCCGATGGCGATGGCGACGTCCCCGATGCTCATCGTCTCCGACGACCCGATCTCGATCGGCGTGAGATTGGCCGTATCGATCTTGATCACCGCGAGATCCGTGAGAGGATCACTTCCAACCACCGTGGCCGGGTAGATGCGGCCATCGGCGAAGACCACCCTGACGTTCGTCTGTCCCTCGACGACGTGATGGTTGGTGACCAGGTTCCCCGAGCCGTCGAGGACCACACCCGACCCGCTTGCATCGGTGACGAATTGCGGTCCGCCGGTGAGATCCACCTCAACGGTGACGATCGACGGGAGCACCTTGGCCGCCACCGCCGTCGCGGTCGTGCCCCCGGTGCTCGGGGTGATGATCTGCGTCTCGACTCGCTCGCCGACAGTGGTGCCGGATGCGGCGGCATCGCTCTTCAGCGCCAGGGTCACCAAGGTGGCGACCACCGCGCCGATGAGGGCGGAGAGCGTGGCCAGGGCCAGAGCGCGCCACATGGTGCCGTGTCGTGGTGGCCCAGGCGGCAGCATCGGCGCCAGTTGAAGAGACAGCGTCTCACCTTCGGATGGGGGGGAGGGGAGCGGCTCGAGGCCGGGCAAATGGTCCGGTGGCTCGTAACCCGGGGGGCCGCCGGTGTGGGTAGTGTCGACCATTGCAGCCGATTCTATGGACGACAGCACCGTACCCGGCGGGCCGGTCGACCTCATCGAGGTTTCCCAGGCCCTCATCGACCCCGCCACCTTGGTGTCGGCGGTGTCGAGAGACGACGCCGGAGCGGTCGTCCTCTTCCTCGGTACCGTGCGCGATCACTCCGACGGCCGCACCGGGATCACCCATCTCGAGTACGAGGCGTACCGTGAGGTGGTCGAGGCGAAGATCGCCGAGATCGTCGCCGAGGTGCGGGTGAGATGGGACGTCGGGTCGGTCGTCGCGGTGCACCGGGTGGGGTCGCTCGCGGTCGGCGAAGTGTCGGTTGGCGTCGCCGTGTCTGCGGGCCATCGGCCCGAAGCCTTTGCGGCTGCCCGTGAGATCATCGACGAACTGAAGCGGCGCGCCCCCATCTGGAAGAAGGAACACTGGGTGGGCGGCGCCGAATGGGTGCAGAGGGCCGATAGGCGATGAGCGATGAGCGATAGGCGATAGGCGGCAGACCGTCTCGTCTGTCGTCTGTCTCTCCGAGCGCAGCGAGGCTCTCGGTGGCTAGCCTGCCGGAGTCCCCGAGGATGGCGGGAGGTAGGACCTGGCATGCTGGCGCTGAAGAACGTGGAGGTCGTCTACAGCGACGTCATCCTTGTCTTGCGCGGCATCTCCATCGAGGTCCCGGACGGCAAGATCGTCGCCCTGCTCGGTGCCAACGGTGCCGGCAAGACCACGACGCTACGGGCGATCAGCGGGTTGCTTCCGGTACACAACGGCGACCTGACCAAAGGCGAGATCTCGCTCGACGGTCGACGGATCGGCCACCTCTCGGCTTCCAAGATCGTCAAGCTCGGCATCAGCCAGGCGCTCGAGGGCCGGCGCATTCTTGCCGAGTTGACCGTCGAGGAGAACCTGCGTCTCGGTGCGCACACCTCGCGCAAAGCAATGTCGGACAACCTGGCGCGTGTGTACTCCCTCTTTCCCCGACTCCGCGAGCGCCCCCGCTTCACGGCGGGGTACCTGAGCGGTGGCGAGCAGCAGATGCTGGCGATCGGACGGGCGCTGATGTCCGCCCCCCGGTACCTTCTGCTCGACGAGCCGAGCCTCGGTCTTGCTCCCCTGCTCGTGCAGCAGATCCGCGACATCATCGTGGAGATCAACCAGCAGGGAACGGGCGTGTTGCTCGTCGAGCAGAACGCGACCATGGCCCTCTCCATCGCCGACCATGGCTACATCATGGAGACCGGCAAGTTGGTCATGGACAAGCCGGCGGCGGAGTTGCTCGACGACGATGACGTGCGGGAGTTCTACCTCGGTCTCCACGGCCAGGAGGAGGCGTCCTTCGCGGAGGTCAAGCACTACCGGCGCAAGAAGAGGTGGCTGTCGTGAGGGCACGCATGCTCGGCGAGATCCTGCCTGCCGCTCAGGGTGATGAGACCATCCTCGAGATCGTCGACGTCCATCTCTCGTTCGCCGGGATCAAGGCGATCGACGGCGTGTCGCTCCGAGTACGCAATGGCGAGTTGCTCGCGGTCATCGGCCCCAACGGCGCGGGCAAGACCTCGATCTTCAACTGCATCTCGGGCGTCTACCGACCCCAAGTCGGCGCGGTGCGCTTCCTCGGCCACGACCTGACGTCGATGAAGCCCCACAAGATCGCCGATCTCGGAGTGGCCCGCACCTTCCAGAACATCGAGTTGTTCCCCCGCCTCACGGTCCTCGACAACCTGATGCTGGGGCGGCACCAGCACCTCCACTACGGCACGGCGGCGGCCATGATCCGCATCGGGAAGGCGTCTCGCGAAGAGAGGCGTAGCCGTGCGGTGGTCGAGGGGATCATCGAATTCCTCGAAATCCAGCAGTACCGCAAGGCGTACGTGGCGATGCTCCCCTACGGCATCCAGAAGCGGGTGGAGCTGGGGCGGGCGCTGGCGATGGAGCCCAAGCTGCTCCTCCTCGACGAGCCGGCTGCCGGCATGAATCTCGAGGAGACCGAGGACATGGCGCGGTTCATCACCGACATCCGCCGTGAGCTCGGCATCGGCATCGTGCTCGTGGATCACGACATGCGGATGGTCATGGACCTCGCCGACACGATCCTCGCCATCGACTTCGGCAAGCCGATCGCCTCAGGAACCCCATCGGAGATCCAGAGCAACCGCGACGTCATCAGGGCGTATCTCGGCCAGGAGCACTCGACGGCAGGAGGCAGCGAATGACCACCACCGCAGAGCCCGTTGCGGCGATCGCCACCCCGGCGTCGCGCCTGCGAGACCACGCCGCGGCCACGCCGCACCGGGTGGCACTGCGGGAGAAGAACCAGGGCATCTGGCGGGAGATCGACTGGGCCGAGTACTGGGATCAGGCGAGCACCTTCGCCAACGCGCTCATCGCCCACGGCATCGAACGCGGCGACCGCGTGGCGATCCACTCCGACAACCGGCCTGAATGGCTCTACATGGACCTGGGGTCACTCGCTGCAGGGGCAGCATGCATGGGCCTGTACCCGACAAATCCCACCGCCGAGGTGAGGTACCTCGTCGAGAATTCCGGGTCGCGCATCCTGGTCGTCGAGGACGAGGAGCAGGCGGACAAGGTGTTGTCGATACCGATCGCCGATCTCCCGGTACTGGAGAAGATCGTCTACCTAGAGCATCGGGGGGTGGATGCGTACGACGATCCACGGTTGGTGTCGTGGGACGCGTTCATGGCAGATGGCCGGGCATTCGCCGAAGGACACCCGCACGCGGTCGAGGAGAGGATGGCTGCGGCCCGCCCGGGTGATCTGGCATATCTGGTCTACACATCAGGGACCACCGGCCCTCCCAAAGGCTCGATGCTCACCCTCGCCAACCTCGACTTCGCCACCGTCGAGATCGCCGGGGATCGCGGAATCGTGCAGCCCGGTCCGGGACCCGACGACCTCATCGTGTCGTACCTGCCGTTGTGTCACATCTACGAGAAGTTGTTCTCGGTGGTCTTTGGCCTCGGCGCCGGTGTCCCGATCCACTTCGGCGAATCGCTGGACACCCTCATGGCCGACATGCGCGACGTCCAGCCGACCATCGTCCAGGGCGTTCCCCGGATCTGGGAACGCATCCACGCCGCCATCCAGGTACGCCTTGCCTCGGCATCTCGCCTGAAGAGGGTGAATTCGGTGATGTGGCTCAAGGCCGCCGGATACATCGGGCGGACCTTGGTGCGACGCGAAGGCCGGCACACCCTGGTGAGCCGGTCATTGCTCGCCACGGGGAATGTGTTCCTCTACCGATCTCTACGGGAGCGGGTCGGGCTGCGGCGGCTCCGCTACGGCGTTTCCGCCGCTGCCCCGATCGCCCCCGAGATCCTTCAGTTCTTCATGTCGATCGGCGTGCCGCTCTACGAGGCCTATGGGATGACCGAGAACGCCGGGGTCGCCACCACCAACCGGCCGGGGAGGATCAAGCTCGGCACGGTAGGGGAGCCGTACGACGGGTGCGAGTTGAAGCTCGATCCCGAGACCGGCGAGATCCTCACCCGTCATCCTGCGGTGTTCGTCGGGTACTGGAACATGCCCGACGCAACCGCGCGCACCATCGATGCCGAAGGATGGCTTCACACCGGTGACGTCGGGGAGTGGGTCGACGGCACCCACATCAGGATCGTCGACCGCATCAAGGACATCATCATCACCAGCGGTGGGAAGAACATCTCGCCGTCGGAGATCGAGAACTCCCTGAAGACCTCGCCATTCATCAAAGAGGCGATCGTCATCGGCGATCGCCGCAAGTACCTCACGGCGCTCATCGGGATCGACCTCGAGGTCGTCAGCGAATGGGCACAGCGCCGCAAGCTGCCCCACACCACCTACCGAGACCTGTCGGAGAAGCCCGAGGTCGTCGCCCTGGTGCGCAAGGCCGTCGACGCCACCAATGAGAAGTTCGCTCGGGTCGAGCAGATCAAGGGCTTCCGATTGCTCACCAAGGAGCTCGACCACGAAGAGGGCGAGCTCACCGCCACCCAGAAGGTGAAGCGCTCGGTCATAGAGGAGCGGTTCGGCGACATGATCGAGTCGATGTACCAATGACCCAGCTTCTCCAAGCCCTGGTCAACGGCGTGTCGCTCGCGGCGATCTACGCCCTGATCGCACTCGGCTTCGTGATCATCTACAAGTCGACCCAGGTGTTCAACTTCGCCCAACCCGCCCTTCTGCTACTCGGGGCGTACTGGGTGCTGTACTTTGCCACCGTCTGGCAATGGCCGTTCTGGCTGGCGGTGATCGTGGCCATCGTCCTTGCCGCCAGCACCGGGGTGATCGTCGAACGGGTGATCTTGCGGCCGATGGTGGGCAAGCCGGTGTTTGCGGTGGCGATCCTGACCATCGGCCTCAACACGGTGATCACGGTGATCGCGGTCAATCTGCTGGGGGTCCAGATCCGCCAGATGGGTGATCCGTGGGGCCTGCAGTTCGTCCAGATCGGCAGCCTCACGATCGCTCAGCGCCAGATCGCGGCCATCATCACGGCCGCGATCGTCGTCACCCTGCTGCTGGCCTTCTTCCGTTACTCGCGGATGGGGCTGGCGATGCGTGCCACCGCGTTCGATCAGGAAGTGGCGCTCACCCAGGGGGTGTCGGTCACGGCCGTGTTCGCCCTCTCGTGGGCTCTGGCCTCGGTGATGGCGATGCTCGGAGGTGTGTTCATCGGGGCTCAGGTGGGTCTCGACCGCTCTGCGGCCGTGGTCGCACTGAAGGCACTGCCTGTGGTGGTCGTCGGTGGGCTGGACTCCATCGCCGGGGCGCTCGTCGGGGCGCTACTCGTCGCCGAGGTCGAGTCGCTGTCGGCGGCCTATCAACCACAGTACGCGCCGTTTCTCGGCAGAGGCTTCTCTCAGGTGGTGCCGTATCTGGTGATGTTCATCGTCCTCCTCGTGCGGCCCTTCGGCCTCTTCGGGACCAGGGAGGTCGAACGGGTATGAGGCGGCGTCCCGGCCTCGTGGCCGAATACCGGCACGACACGGCGATCTTCCGTACCAACACCCAGCGGCTCTGGGTCGGGGTGTTGTTCGTGGTCGTGGTGCTGCTCGGTCTCGGGGCCACCATCCCGATCATCCCCGGTATCGCCCGCCTCAGCCTGCAGTCCGATCTCCTGCTGCTGGCGGCTACGGCCCTCTTCGCCGCGATCGGAGCGATCGGTCTCAACATCGTCACCGGCTTCGCCGGCCAGGTCTCTCTCGGTCACGCCTTCTTCCTCGGCGTGGGTGCCTTCACCGCCGCGGTGCTCGGTGGTACCGAGGTGACTCGCCAGGTGGTCGACCTCCACACGGGGGAGTTCGTGCAGAAGACGCTCGTGATCGGTCACGGACTCGACATGATCATCTGGCTGCCCGCCGCCGGCCTGGCGGCGGCGTTCGTCGGCCTTCTCGTCGCGCCGGTGGCGTTCCGGCTGCGGGGCCTCTATCTGGCTTTCGTCACACTCGGGCTGGTCTTTCTGGGCAATCACATCTTCCAGGCGGCCGACGTCGTCACCGGAGGGGTCGGCATCGGCCGGGAGACCGCGATCCCAACGCTGCTCGGTTTCCGGTTCGATGAGCCCGGGGAGGTGTTGGGGATATTCCTGAGCAAGACGCAGAAGCTGTTCTTCCTCGGTCTCGCCCTGCTCACGGTGCTGGCCCTTGCCGCCAAGAACTTTGCCCGTTCCCGGGTTGGTCGCGCCCTTGCAGCGGTCCGCGACCGCGACATCGCGGCGGAGATGATGGGCATCAACCTCGCCCGCTACAAGATGATCGCCTTCGTGGTGTCTGCGTTCTACGCGGGTGTCGCCGGCGGCCTGCTCTATTCGGTGATCGGGCGGTTGGAGCCGGGGGCGTTCAACCTGCTGCTTTCGATCCAGTACATCGCCATGGTGCTCATCGGGGGCATCGCCACCATCTCCGGGTCGATCATGGGCGCGGTCTTCATCATCTTCCTGCCCAAGATGGTGAAGTGGTTGGCGACCCTGTGGATCTTCGGCTTCATCTCCGATTCCCCGACCGGCGGCTTCATCACTGCCGCCGCGATGGAGCAGTTGATGTTCGGCGTGCTCATCATCGGGTTCCTGATCTTCGAGCCGCTCGGCCTGTACGGGATCTGGATCCGGGTGCGGAACTACTGGAAGGCGTGGCCCTTCAGCTACTGAGAGGCCATGCCTCCCGCTCTTTCTCCCGTCTGAGCGGGTTCTCGTCTGGACGCGAACCCGGCCTTTTGCCCGTCCCGTAACCGAACGATCCGATAGTGTTACGGACCTGCCCGCTGGGGCCGGGCTCTTTCAAGCCAGACCAGGAGGAATGTATGAAGAAGCGGTGGCTCATATGCGCGAGCCTCCTGAGCGTGCTTGCTCTCATAGCTGCGGCATGCGGCGACGACACCTCGTCGTCGACGACCACGGCTACGACTGCGGCAACCACGACGACGGGGGCTCCAGGCACGACGGCGGCAACGACGACGTTGCCCCCCGAGCCGACGACGGCGTTCGACATCGGTGTGACCGCAGCGCCCTGCGCCGATGCGGTCAACGAGGGCAATGGGTGCATCTATCTGGGCGTGATCTCCGACCTTTCGACGGGTCCGTTCGCCGGGCTCGGCCAGCCCATCACACAGGCCCAAGAGGACTTCTGGCGCGCGGTCAACGCTGATGGCGGCATCGGCGGATTCGACGTGCGGATCAAGCTCGAGAACACCAGAGACGCGCACTACGACGCCGCGGAGACGGCCGCAGAGGCCGTCGACCTGGCGGACAACGTGCTCGCCTTTGCCCAGATCCTGGGTACGCCGCAGACCCAGGGCGCCCTGCCGACTCTCGAGGAGAACGACATCGTCTCCGCTCCGGCCACCTGGTTCTCCGGGTGGGCATTTTCCGAGATCGATGGCGGGCTCATCATGGAGTCGGGAGCGCCGTACTGCTTCGAAGGCATGAACGGGATGGACTATCTCGTGCAGAGCCGGGGCACCGACTTCACGTGGGACCTCGTCGTGTTCCCGGGTGACTACGGAGGCGACTACGGCGCCGGCGCCAAGATCGCTGCTGCCCAGCTCGGCCTTGCCGATCCGATCAGCGAGATCCTGCAGATCCCCATCTCCTTCGGAGGCGACGTCGCCCCGACGGTGGCGCAGTTGATGACCGACCAGCCGGACGTGATCGTCCTGGTCACCGGTCCGGTCGAGATGGCTTCGATCGCCGGCGGTCTGTTCCAGGCCGGGTTCCAGACCTTCCAGATCCTCGGCGCCGCGCCGACCTGGAACGTCGCACTTCTGGGCAACGCCGACTTGGTGCCCCTCCTGCAGGCCGTGTATTCCAGCACGGACCCGTGGGGCGGTTGGGACACCGACACGGCCGGCCACGCTGCGATGCGTGCCGCCGCCGAGGCCAACGGGCGCGAACCCAACAACGGCTACGTGGCCGGCTGGGTCTGGCAGTACCCGCTCCTGGCACTGTTGCAGCAGGGCATCGCCGCGGGCGACATCACCAGGGCGAACCTGGTGGCACTGGCGAGCACCCTCGAGGGTGTGGACTACCAGGGCATGTTGCCGGTGCGATCCTTCGCCGGGGATCCCAACGACTTCGTCGTTCGTTCGACGATCATCAGCGGGGTCGATCCGACGGCGTCTGACGGGTTGACGCCGTTGACGGACGCATTCATCAGCCAGGTCGCAGCGGACTTCAACTTTGCAGGTCCCTGCTACACGGGCTGACAAGAGACCGACGACAACTCGAAGCGGGGGGTGGCC
>DATECY010000073.1:0-6830 GCA_035286665.1 Acidimicrobiia bacterium | reverse complement strand
TGGGCGACCCGTTGGTCGACCTGGGGACGATGCTCGCCTACTGGGCGGGCGGCGACAGCGTGTCGGCCTTCGCCGCCGCCGATTCGGTGGTGCTCGGCGACGTGATGACCACCGCCGAGATCGCCGACCGATACGCCGCGGCCACTGGTCTGGACGTATCGCGGGCCGACTGGTATCGGGCGCTGGCGCTCTTTCGGATCGCGGTGATCTGCCAGCAGATCTTCATTCGGTATGTGCGGGGACAAACCTCAGACGAGCGGTTCGCCGGCCTCGGCGCCCTCGTTCCGCCGATGGCGGAGGCCGCTCTCGGCCTGCTCTGATCACCGGCTCGGGATCAGGTCTCGCACTGAGTCGGGTTCTCGACGGCGCAGCGGTCGGATCCCGATCCGCCGTCGCCGACGTCATTGCCGGCACCTCCGAAGAGCCGATCGTCGCCGTTTCCTCCGAAGATCTCGTCGTTCCCTCTGGCGCCCTTGACGCGGTCGTTCCCGTCGCCTGCGTCGATCATGTCGCTGCCACCACCTGCGAGGAGCACGTCGTTACCGTCACCGCCGTAGAGCGTGTCGCCACCTCCCCCGCCGATGACCTTGTCGTCACCGGCACCGGCGTCGATGACATCGGCTCCTCCGAGCCCGCAGATCCGGTCGTTCCCGTCGCCGCCGTCGATGACATCGTTGCCGGACGTCCCGATGATCACGTCGTTGCCGCTCGTTCCGGTGATCGTGCCGTCTTGGTCGACGTCACCGATGATCGTCGCCGGGACACCGCTGCAGGCCAGGAGCCCACCGTTGGCCTCGGCGTCGAGGAGGGCCTGATACGGGTTCACCGCGACACCGTAGGGGTCATGGAGTTCGAAGTGGAGATGGGGTGACGTCGTCTCGGCGTTGCCGGAGTCACCGACCCACCCGATCAGCTGACCCGCCTGTACCCGGGTTCCGATGTGGATGTCGGGGGAGATGCCCCACCCCAGCCCGTCGTCGGTGCCCGGGGTGTCGTTGTTGAGGTGGAGGTACCAGGTCTCCCACCCGTCGTCGCTGCGAATCACCAGCGTGCAACACCGCGTCGGATCTATGTCTTCTTCGTCGTGTGACCAGTTGATCGATCGTATGGTCCCGGTGATCGCCGAGACCACCGGCACCATCTTGTCGGCCATCAGGTCCTGGGCATGGTGTTCCGGGTCGGGATAGGAGCGGGGAGAGTAGAACGTGTCGGTGAAGTGGTGGGGCCCGGCGACCGGAAACGCCAGCGGGTAGTCCACCATCTCCCCGTATGCGTGGGTGGGGCCGCTGGGAGTCGGAGGTTGGTACCAGGGGTAGTCGTTGCTGTTGGGATACGGCGCGGCCTGCTGCGCCCACGCCGCCGGCACGGCCGCGGCGACGACCAGTGCGACGGCGACGCCAAGGCGGCGAATCGTGATCATGGTGGGGGTGCGCATCCTGACTACTCACATCGGCAGCGGGGCTGGGGGAACTTGAGGCCGACCCTATCGGGAGTTGCGATTTGTGCACGCGACCGGTCAGTCGATGCCGTGCAGCTCCGCCTTGGCCTCGCGTGTCATCAGGTGCTTCACCATGTCGGCGGGTTTGCCGCCGTCGTACAGAACCGCCCCGACCGACGCCGCGATCGGCATGTCCACGCCATGCCGCTTCGCCAGGGCAAGCACCGCCTCGGTGGTCTTGACGCCCTCGGCGACCATGTGCATGTCGGCGACGATCTGATCGATCGACTTCCCTCTGCCCAACTCGACGCCGACCTGCCGGTTGCGACTCTGCTCGCTGAAGCAGGTGGC
The DNA here is from genome assembly GCA_035286665.1 of Acidimicrobiia bacterium. Classification (GTDB taxonomy): domain Bacteria; phylum Actinomycetota; class Acidimicrobiia; order Spongiisociales; family UBA11373; genus RBG-16-68-21. The sequence continues at coordinate 5,041 of DATECY010000073.1, read as the reverse complement.
GATGAGATCGCCCATTCCGGCGAGGCCGGCGAAGGTCAGGGGCTTGCCCCCGAGGGCGATGCCGAGCCGGGTGAGTTCGGCGAGGGCCCTGGTCACCAAGGCGGCCTTGGAGTTGTCACCGTATCCGAGCCCATGTGCCATCCCTGCGGCGATCGCCATGACGTTCTTGAGGGCGCCCGCCGATTCGCAGCCGGCCACGTCGGGGTTGGTGTACACCCGGAACGTCGGACTCATGAGGAGGTGCTGAAGGACGGCGGCGGTGTCCGTGTCCCGCATCGCGATCACCGCGGCGGCGGGCTGGCCGAGGGCGATCTCCCGTGCCAGGTTGGGACCAGTGAGGACGCCCACCCGGTCCGGATCTGCCTGGAGCACTTCGACGACGATCTGCGTCATGCGCAACAGGGTCCCGGTTTCGATCCCCTTGGTCAGACTGACGATCGGGATGTCGACCGGGATCGATGGCCGGATCGTCTCGATCACGGTCCTGAAACCATGTGAGGGGACCGCCATGATCACGACGTCTGCGCCGTCGACCGCCTCGGCGACGTCGGAGGTGGAGCGCAGACCGGGGGGAAGGGGGATCCCGGGGAGGTAGGGGTCGTTGATTCCGGTGGCATTGATCGCGTCGGCGAGATCGGCCCGCCGTGACCACAAGCGAGTTTCTGCGGTGGCCGCCGACATGGCCGCCACCGCCGTACCCCACGATCCCGCACCGACCACCCCAACCCGCATGGTGGCCACCGTACCGACCCCGGGCTGCTCGCGTCGACAATCCTTGACCCGGTCACCCTGAACGGCCAGCCTGATGACCGTGTCGGACCGTGGCGCCAATCACACCTACGTCCTCGACACCTGTGTGCTCCTCGCCGATCCGTCTGCCCTCTTCCGCTTCGAGGAGCACGACGTCGTGCTTCCGCTCGTGGTCATCGAGGAGCTCGACCGCAAGAAGATGCTGATGGACGAGGTGGGCAGCAACGCCCGGCGCACCATCCGCCTGCTCGAGGAGCGAGGTGCATCGGCCGACGGTGGGCTGGCCGCTCCCGTGGCGCTTCCCTCTGGCGGCTCGCTGCGGATCGAGATGAACGGCATCCACTCGCCGCTCCTGCCCGAAGTGCTCGACCCCAAGACGCCCGATCACCGGATCCTTTCGACCTGCCTGGAGCTGCGCGCCGCCGGGGTGCCGGCGGTGCTCGTCACCAAGGACGCCGCATTGAGAATCAAAGGCGCCCAGCTGGGCCTGCAGGTGCAGGACTACCGCGCCGACGTGGTCGCGGTGGACGAGTCCTACTCGGGTGTCGCCGAGGTGACCGCCGACGCGGCCACCATCGATCGGATCTATGCCGACGGCAAGGCGGTCATCGAGATGGAGGCCCCTCTCGTCAACCAGTTCGTCATCGTGAAGGGCCCGGCATCGCAGTCGGCACTCACCCAAGTGGTCGAGACGACACCGCAGACCACCGTCGTCAGGGTTCCGGGGGCGCGCCGGGTGTTCGGGGTGGAGAGCAAGAACCTGCGCCAGGCCTTCGCCCTCGAGTTGCTGCTCAATCCCGACATCCCTGCCGTGTCGGTGATGGGAGCACCCGGAACAGGCAAGACGTTCCTCGCCCTCGCCGCCGGACTCGAGCAGGTGCTGGAGGCCGGGCGCTATCGCAAGGTGTCGGTGTACCGACCGCTGGTGGCAGTGGGTCGGCAGGAGCTGGGATACCTCCCCGGCGATCTCGACGAGAAACTGGCGCCGTGGATGGCCGCCGTGCACGACAACCTATACGCCCTGTTCTCCGATGGGGGCCCGGCGGCGGCGCGTAACGCCCTCGATGAACTCGTCGAGCGAGACGCCCTCGAACTCGCCGCCATCACCTACCTGCGTGGGAGGTCGATCACCGGAGAGTTCGTGATCATCGACGAGGCGCAGAACCTCGAGTTGTCCACCCTCAAGGTGATCCTCACCCGAATCGGCCCCGACGCCAAGGTGGTGTTCTGCGGCGACTTCACCCAGGTGGACAACCCCTACGTGTCACCCTTCGGCGGAGCGGCGGCGATGATCGAGAAGATGAAGGGTCACCCTCTGTTCGGCCACGTGACGTTGGAGCGCACGGTGCGCAGTCCCCTCGCGGAGTTGGCCTCGGCGGTGCTGTAGTCATCGGGTGTGGTCGCGGTGGCCGAGGGGACGGACTACTCGTCGGGCAAGCGTTGACCCGACCAACAACATGCTGGGTCACTGAACAGCGATCAGAACTCCCCGCCTACGTGGTTGAGCTGGCATCCCCGCCCTCTTTCAGCTTCCTGGGGCAAGGAGTGCCCGGATGATGGCCTGAACCTCGTCGACATCGGGCGAGGCAGGGTCAAGGCCTATCGTTGTCCTATCCCCGTAGAACGTGAGGCGGCAGGACAGAAATCGCTGAGCGTCCCCTCGAGGTCATGCGGCCGAGTGGCTCCACTCGAGGGAGTCGTAAAGCTGGATCGGGTGATCGTTCGTCATTGGTAGCGAGATCCAGAAGCACGCGCCGCCGAGACGCTCGGACGGGTGATGACCGCTACGGCCGCCGTGCGCGGACACCAGCTGGCGAACGATCGCCAATCCGAGACCGGAACCGGGCGTGTCGCTGAGATAGGTATGGGCACCGCGTTCGAAGCGCTCCCAAATGACCAAGTCGAATTTCTTGGTAATGCCCGGTCCGTTGTCGTGGACTTCCACTATGACCTCGTGACCCGTGCTTCGACCACACACTTCGACGACGCCGTTGCCGTAACGGAGAGCATTGGTGAGGTAGTTGACCAATGCCTGGCACAGCCGGCCGCGGTCACCGGTGATGGTGAGGCCAGGCTCGATATGGGTGGTGATCCGAGCGGATGCGGCCTCAGCGCCGAGAATCTCGGTGGCCGTGCCCACGAGACCGGCCACATCGATCTCATCATGGTTGAGCGCGACGGTCCACAGGCTATCTCGGGCGACGTCGACGAGGTCCCCAACAATCCTGGTGAGGTGTTTGGTCTGGGAAGCAACGATGCCGACGATTTCGGCTCTTTCTACCGGATCGAGGTCAGGACTGGCGTCGAGGATGTCGACGAAGCCGCTCATCGCGGTGAGTGGCGTACGAAGTTCGTGGGAGATCGACGCGACCAGATCGTTACGATGTTTTTCGACGACTTGGCGGGTTTCGCGGATGCCTACGCCCTGGCGGGCGATGATCATCAGACCAACGACAGCGGTGGAAGCCTGCAGCAGCGTGGCCCTGCCGCCCGATGCCGCCAACGTGACGGCAAACAATGCAACAACGACGCTGTAGGGGGCCACGATCGCCGCGAGCCGGTTGGATCTGTCCACCTGGTCCCTGATTCGCGGCGGCGCCGCCAACAACACCGCGCTTAGGGCAAACAGGCCGTAACCGCCAAGCCAGATTGCGTCCATTGCCGCTCCATCGACATACGAGCCATTGTTGAGAAGCAACACGTATGTCATGTCGGCGGCGACTGTGAGTGCCATGCCTGCACCGATCACCAGCAGGCGTCCATCGAACTGCAGCTCGCTCCGCCGGGTGAAGATCATCATTAGGCCAACGAGCAAGATGAGATCGCCGACCGGGTACGCCAAGTTGACGGCGTTTTCCAAGAGCGTGGCGTTGGCGTTGATCGAGATGGCACCTCGCAGGTAGAACGTCCACGTGATTGCGGTCAACGCCACGGTTCCTGCAAGAGCGTCAAGCGTGATCCGAACCCGCTCCCACCGAGCGGACTGCAGATGCGGCAGCAGGAGAACCCCGGCGAAGATCGTTGGATAACCGGCGACGTAGAAGATGTCCGCCAATCCGGGATAAGGCACCGCACCCGAGTTGAAGAGGGCGTACCAGCTCCAGATCAACTCGCCAGTCCCCCAACAACCAACACCAATTCCGAACAGAACCCACGCCGCCATCTCACGCCCCCGCCGATGGCTTGCTGCCACGACGAGCAATGCCGCGGCTCCGACCGACACCAGGGGTATCACCACATCCGACAGGAGAGACAACGCGTCCGTACTCCCGAGCTGCGCACCAAGCACCAGTGAACCGACCGCGGCCACACCCAACACGATGACCAAGGATGCTCTCACGAGAGGTGCGGAGAGTGCCGCCCAACCCTCGCGCCACGCCCTGCCTACGACCGCAAACGGATGAGGCACTTGACGCGTCCGACCGCGGTTCGGCATGACCGCCCTATCGGCACGCCGAGCATCGAAACGAAGTCCTAGACCCAGGTCTTTCAGCCCTTTCTGGTCATGAGGACTACCAAAGGCCGACCGGACGCCCCGCTTCGAAGGTCGGTCGGACCGGTCCCAAAGGATCGGAAGGACGGGTGTCGATCGATGCGAGTCGTTGCCGATTCCACGAGTGACGGCGGCTTGATCATCCATCCAGCCGTGGCGATGACGCCGGTGGAAGCTGCCCACTATCGGAGTCCAGATGCGATCAGACTCCTCGACAAGGCTATGGCCTCCGCCTCAGGGGGTTGTCTCCAGAAGTTCGAGCTTCGGTCCGACACCCGGCGCGCCTAGCACGAGGAAGGCGCTCTCAAGTCCCGCCACCGGTGGCCAAGCGCAACCGCCCATCTCAGCCCCCGCGCGCCCTCTGAGGCGATCCTGCGTTGTCCATGTCGTGGCGACCAGGTCGGCGACGATCTTGAAGATCCTGAGATCGATTCCACGTGACTCTTCTTCGACTCCCGCCGACCGACCGCCTTGCTACCGTCGGCTCGTGAGCGACCGCGGCGCCTATCCGGGTGCGACCCGAGACGGCCGCAGCCTCCCGAGGCGGGCGGCACGGGCCGCGTTTCGCCGCGTCGATGCCATGTTCAGCCGGAACGGGCCGGCGTTCCGCCGTCTCGCCGTCTCGTGGGCTGCCAACGTCGGTGGCGACACCCTCGTGACCGTGGCGCTGGCCGGGACCCTCTTCTTCTCCGTGCCCTCATCAGAGGCGCGGGGCAACGTGGCGCTCTACCTGGGTCTGACCCTCGCCCCGTTCACCATCGTGGCGCCGGTGCTCGGCGGGGTGTTCGCCCGATTTCG
>DATECY010000072.1:0-15212 GCA_035286665.1 Acidimicrobiia bacterium | reverse complement strand
CGCCCGATGGTGCGAGATCCACCACATCCAGCATTGGGCCGACGGCGGGGACACCAGCATCGACAACACCGTGCTCATCTGCGATGCCCACCACGACGACACTCACGACGGAACCATCGACCTCAACGACCACATCCACGTCGGAGTGACTCGCCGTTCCGATGATGTAGGCAACGGAAAGCACCGTGGACTGATCCACCGAGCCGGCGATCCTCCTTGAGCCACCCCCACCACACCCGACGGCCCCTACCCCTCGCGGTAGCCGTTGGTGATCGGGAGGCGCCTATCCCTGCCGAGCGCCTTGGTGGTGATCTTCACCCCGGGAGGAGCTTGGCGCCGCTTGTACTCGTTGGCATCGACCATGCGGGCCACCCGAGCGACCGTCTCCCGATCGAACCCGGCCTTGACGATCTCGGCGACCGAGGCGTCACCCTCCACGTAGCGCTCGAGGATGGCGTCGAGCAGGTCGTACGCCGGCAGCGAATCGCTGTCCGCCTGATCGGGCCGCAACTCCGCAGAGGGCGCCTTGTCGATCGTCGCCTGCGGAATCACCTCGCCGTCACGGTTGCGCCAACGCGCCAGGTCGTAGACGAGGGTCTTGTAGCAGTCCTTGAGGACGGCATACCCGCCGGCCATGTCCCCGTAGAGGGTGGCGTAGCCGACCGACATCTCCGACTTGTTCCCGGTGGCGACGACCATGCCCCCGAACTTGTTCGAGAGCGCCATGAGGATCGCGCCGCGGGATCGTGCCTGGAGGTTCTGCTCGGCGACGTCCACCTCGGTGAGGTCCCACTCCGTCCCCAGGGTCTCGATGAACCCGGTGAACGGCGGCTCGATGGAGATCTCGTCGAAGCGGATGCCGAGATTCTTGGCCAGGGCCCGGGAGTCCTCCACCGAGCCGGGACTGCTGTACCGCGACGGCATGGTGATTCCCCATACCGCGTCGGGGCCGAGGGCGTCAACGGCGATGGTGGCGGTCAACGCCGAGTCGATTCCGCCGGAGAGGCCGATCACCACACCGGCGAAACCGTTCTTACGGACATAGTCGCCGAGACCAAGGACGAGTGCCGCGTACACGGAGGCGACGTCGCTCAGCTGCGGGTGCGACGGCGCCGGAGGCTCGGGATCGCCCTCGAGGAGGTCCCCGCCCGACACGAGCGTGGCTTCCACCCCGCTCCTGCCCTCCTCGGGTAGCGGGACGTCCACCCAAAACATCTCCTCCACGAACGCGGGCGCCCGGTACAGGATGGAACCGTCCGCGGCGAAGACCATGCTCTGGCCGTCGAAGACCAACTCATCCTGACCGCCGACCAGGTTCAGGTACACCAGTGGAACCCCTGCGGCCCTGGCGCGGTCGGCAAGCATTGCCTCGCGCTGCTCGCCCTTCCCGCGGTGGTACGGCGACCCGTTGATGTTGAGCAGGACGTCGGCGCCGGCGGCCGCCTGATCTGCGGGCGGACCGTCATCGACCCAGATGTCCTCACACACCGAGACGCCGGCGGCAACGCCGTTGACCTCCCAGAGCGCCGACCTCACCTGGCCCAACGCGAAGTAGCGATCCTCGTCGAAGACGCCGTAGTTGGGGAGAAGCACCTTGTGGTACACCCCCCGCACCCGTCCCCTCTGCAGGAGGGCAGCGGCGTTGTGGACCCGGGAATGCCCGGCATCGTCGCGAACGGTGCCCCCGCTCCGGTCGACGAACCCGACGACCGTGGTCGTCTCCCCTGCCTGAGCGGCGATCCGGTGCAGGGTGGCGATGTTCTCGGTGACGAACCCATCCCTGAGCACGAGATCTTCGGGCGGATAGCCGGTGATGGCGAGTTCTGGGAGGAGCAACACGTCGGCCTGGACGTCCTCTGCCCACGCCATCGCGTCGGTGATGCGGGCGGAGTTGCCGGCGAGATCGCCGACGGTGAGGTTGATCTGGGCGCAGGCGACGCGGAGGAAGTCCATGTTGCAGAGGTTAGGGAGCCACGAGAGGCAGGTGGCGAGCCACAGGGAACGAGTCACGAGGAGGGAGCGCAATTGGCAATTGGCAATTAGCAGGACCGCGTCCGCATCGAATCTCGGCCCGCCTATCTCCGCATCGCAGCAGCCAAATCGGCCACAGCTCGTTCGAGACTCGACGCAGCTTGTCCGGCGCTCTCGGCCTCCAGCACCCTGCGCACCAGGGCGGAGCCGACGATGACGCCGTCGGCGATCGTGGCGGCGTCGTGGGCAGCCTCCGGGCTGGAGATGCCGACGCCGAGGACAACCGGGGCGTCGGTGTGCGCCCGAATCCGTTCGACGAGGCCGCCGGCGCGGTTGCTCGAGGTCGTCCGCTCCCCGGTGACTCCCATCTCGGAGATCCCGTACACGAAGGGCGGACGCCAGGCGGCGATCATCGCCAGACGTTCCTCGGTGGTGGTCGGCGCAGCGAACGCCACCAGGCCGATCCCGGCGGCGATTGCCGCCTCCCGGAAGGGGCCCGCCTCGTCGACCGGCAGGTCGGCGACGATGATCGCCTCGGCCCCGGTGTCGGCCACCCTGCGAGCGAACTCGGCCGCGCCGATGCGCAGGATCGGATTGACGTAGGTCATCACGCAACACGGCAGTCCCGTGTGGTCATGGACCCTGCGGGCCACCTCGAGACCTCCGGTCAGCGTCATGCCGCCGGCCAGGGACCGTGTCCCCGCCTCCTGGATGACCGGCCCGTCCATCAGCGGGTCGGCGTAGGGGATCCCCACCTCGAAGCCGTCGGCACCGGCCGCCGCCATGGCGACGAACAGATCGACCGAGCCATCGGCATCGGGCAACCCCGCCATGCCGTAGGGAAGCAGGAGCGCCCGTCCGTCGGCGCGTCCCGCGGCGAACGACTCGCGGAGGTTCATCGCTTGGCCCGCGCCGCAGCCGCCTGGTCGACGTCCTTGTCGCCGCGCCCACTCAGGTTCATCACCACGGTCTTTCCGGCGAGCGCGGCGCGCTCCCGCCAGATCCAGGCGAGGCCATGGGCCGACTCGAGGGCGGGGATGATCCCCTCGGTCCGAGAGAGGAGGTCCATGGCGTCGACCGCCTCGTCGTCGGTCGCCGACTCGTAGCGAGCGATCCCGGCGTCCTTGAAGTAGGCGTGCTCGGGGCCGACCCCCGGGTAGTCGAGGCCGGCGGATATCGAGTGCGCCTCGAGCACCTGGCCCTCGTCATCCTGGAGCAAGTATGTCCGCGCCCCGTGGAGCACGCCCGGGGACCCGGCGCTCAGCGAGGCGCCGTGCCGGCCGGAGGCGATGCCGTGGCCGGCCGCTTCGACACCGACGAGGTCCACTCCGCTCCCTGCGAATGGATGGAACATCCCCATCGAGTTCGATCCCCCACCCACGCAGGCCACGACCAGGTCGGGCCAGCGCTCGCCGAGTTGGGCGATCGTCTCCTCCCCGATGATCTTCTGGAACTCCCGCACGATCCACGGGAAGGGGTGCGGCCCGACCACCGACCCGATGATGTAGTGGGTCGACTCGACCGTCGCCACCCAATCGCGCAGCGCGGCGCTCACCGCGTCCTTGAGGGTCCCGGCACCTGAGGTGACCGGGGTGACGGTCGCCCCGAGCATCTTCATCCGCTCCACGTTGAGGGCCTGGCGCTCGATGTCCACCGCCCCCATGAACACCTCGCACTCCAACCCGAGCAGGGCGCAGGCGGTGGCGGTCGCCACCCCGTGCTGCCCGGCGCCCGTTTCGGCGATCACCCGCGGTTTGCCCATCCGCTCGGCGAGGAGGCCCTGGCCCACGGTGTTGTTGATCTTGTGCGCTCCGGTGTGAGCGAGGTCCTCCCGCTTGAGCAGGAGGGTGAGCCCGAGCGCCTCGGAGAGCCGGGCGGCGTGATAGAGCGGAGTCGGCCGCCCCACGAAGTCACGCAACAGCAGGTCGAGGCGCGCCCGGAAGGTGTCGTCGGCCATGGCCTCGCGAAACGCCGCCTCCAACTCGGCCAGGGCGGGCATGAGGGTCTCCGGGGCGAAACGGCCTCCGTACTCGCCGAACCGGCCGCGCTCGTCTGGGGCCGACAGCACCGTCATCGCACAGCCTCGAGGAACGCTCGCATCAGGTCGGGGTCCTTCACTCCAGGGGCCGCCTCGATGCCCGAGGCGACGTCGACCCCCCACGGTTCGAGGAGCCGAACGGCTTCTGCGACGGTACCCGGCCCGAGGCCACCGGCCAGCACCCACGGCCGGCGGAGGTCGCGGGCGAGCGACCAGTCGAACGAGCGACCGGTGCCGCCGTGGCCGGCGTCGTGGGTGTCGAGGATGGGAATGCTGTGATCGGGGACTCCGCCAAGGTCGACCGCTTCGCCTCGCACCGGCACCGGGAAGAGCACGGTCAGGCCGGCCCGGCGCGCCGCCCCTGCCGCCTCCAGCGCATGCTTGCCGTGCGGTTGGACGCCGGTCACTGCGGCCCGCTCCGCATCGGCCAGGAGCCGGTCGGGGGCGGCGTCGACCGTGACCAGGTACCGCTCGAGGGCCAGGCCCCGTCCCAGGATGGCCGCGGTGTCGAGGTCGATGCGGCGCGACGACCCCTCGTACACGACGAACCCCACCGCGTCGGCGCCGAGGGCCGCGGCCGCCTCGACGTCCGCACGGCGGGTCATCCCGCACAGCTTCACCCAGGTCACGCCGCCCCCCGAAGCGACGCGACGAACCCGGCGGGATCGCCGCTGCGCACCGCCGCCGCACCGACGAGCACGGCGTCGTAGCCCGCCGCGGCCATCCGCCCGGCGCCCTCGACCGATGACACCCCGCTCTCGGCCACGGCCACCACGCCGCTGCCGAGGAGCGGGCGAATACGCTCAGCCGTGCCCAGGTCCACGCCGAAGGTGGACAGGTCGCGGTTGTTCACCCCGATGATCCCGGCTCCGGCGTCGGTCGCCCGACCGGCCTCCCCGGCGGTGTGCACCTCGACGAGGGACGCCAACCCCGCCGCAGCCGCGGTGGCCAGGAGACGAGCGAGTGTGGCGTCGTCGAGGATCGCCACGATGAGCAGGACGGCATCGGCGCCCATGGCCCGGGACTGCCATACCTGCGCCTCTTCGAGGATGAAGTCCTTGCGCAGGACCGGGATCCCGATCGCCGACCGCACCGCCGGGAGGTCGCCGGGAAGCGCGCCGAAGTGGTCGGCTTCGGTGAGCACGGACACCGCGGCGGCGCCTCCGACTGCGTAGGAGGACGCCAGCTCCGCGGGGTCGAGGTCGACGTCGATGGGGCCCGCCGATGGCGATCGGCGTTTCACCTCGGCGATCACCGACAAGCCGGGGGTGGTGAGGGCACCGACGAAGTCCCTGACCGGGAGCGCGTCGGCGGCGGCGGCACGCCACTCCTCCTCGTCTCGCACGACGTCACCGAGACGAGCTCGCACGGATTCGAGGATCTGCTCCAGCATCGGCGCATCGTAGAAGAGGCTCGAGAATGCTTCACCGCCTGGGCAGCACCACCGCGATGGTCGTCCCCGCGCCGGGAGAGGTCTCCACTTCGGTGCGCCCGCCCATCGCCGAGGCAAGTTCGCGCACGATCGAAAGGCCGAGGCCGCTGCCCTCCGGACGCAGGGGGCGATACCGGTTGGTCACATAGAGCCGCTCGAAGATGTGGGGGACGTCGGATTCCTCGATACCCGGCCCGGTATCGGTCACCTCGATCACGAGGCCCTGGGATGACTCATGAAGGCCGAGTCGCACGGTCCCCGCCTCCGGCGTGTACCGCAGGGCGTTCTCCAGCAGGTTGCCGACGATCTGGGCGATGCGGTCTGGATCGATCAGGATCGACCCCACGTCGTCGATGTCCGCCCGAAGATCGACCCGCGCCGCATTTGCCCTCCCCCGAAATCCCTCGAGCACGCCCTGCAGATGCCCGCCGAGGTCCACCTCCTCCGGGCGAAGGCTGAACTCCCGGGCCTCGATGCGAGCGAGGAGCATCAGGTCCTCGACGAGCCTGCCCAATCGCGCCGACTCCGCGGCAAGGACGGAGGCCACCCGCGCCATGTCGCCCTGGGTGACCTTCCCCTCGTGGAGCGCTTCGGAGTAGCCGGCGATCGTGGTGAGCGGGGTACGAAGGTCGTGGCCGACCGACACCAAGAACTCGCGTTCCCGGCGCCGCGCCCCCTCCAATTGGTTGGCCATCTCGTTGAACGCCACCCCGACCTCTGCCACCTCGTCGTCGCCCTCTACCTCCACACGCGCCCCGAGGTCGCCTCCGGCGATGTCGGCCGTGGCGTCGCGGAGGTGTTCGAGCCGCCTCCCGGCGCGGCGGGCGAACAACCGGGCGAGCAACGCGGCGAGGATCACCGCGGGGACCAGAGCCACAGCAAATCGGAGCAGAACACCGCTCCAGGGGACGAGTGTGAGCGTCGTCCCCAACACGACGACCACCGTCCCCCGCCCCCTCGTCGCGAATGGCTGGGCCACCACCGCGACCTTCTTGCCTTCGACCGTCGCATCGAAGTGGATCGGGTGGTCGAGGGACCTGATGTCGGGCACGGCATCGATGAGGGAAGAGGAATCGCCGAGCATCGTCACCAGCCCCCGCGGAGACACCAGCGCCGCCTCGACGAAGTCGTGCCCGCCGACGGTGGCCACCACCCGCAACAGCTCTGCGAGCGTGCGACCCGGAGTCCCTGGCGCAGGCCCCCGTTCGAGCTCGGTCTCGATGAGCCGTCCGGTCGCTTCGGCCTGTCGGGCGAACTCGAAGCGGATCGACGCCTCCACCGACCGATTGATCAGCACGGCCGCGGCGAATCCGCCGAGGACGAGGGTGAGCACGGCCACGCCGACCATGCCCCAGAAGAACCGGCGTCTCACTCGTCGCCCATCCGATAGCCGATGCCCCACACCGTTTCGATCGGGAGCGCCCCGAGTTTCTTGCGGAGTTGGCGGATGTGCACGTCGACCGTGCGGGTCTCCCCGAAGTACTCGTATCCCCAGACCGCCTCGAGGATCTGACTGCGCGAAAGCGCCAGCCCCTGGTTCTCGGACAGGTACCAGACGAGGTCGAACTCCCTGGCGGTCGGCCGCACCACCTCGCCGCCGGGTCCTCGGACCTCCCGCCGACCCGAGTCGACCTCCCATTCGGCGATCTCGATCACCGATGCCACCCGAGGCGCCTCCTCGGAGCGCCGCAGCACCGCGTTCACCCTGGCGACCAGCTCACGGGGCGAGAAGGGCTTGGTCACGTAGTCATCGGCACCGATCTCCAGCCCGACGATCTTGTCCACCTCGCCGTCACGAGCAGTCAGCATGATCACCGGGACGTCACTGATGGCCCGCACCCTTCGGCAGACCTCGATGCCGTCGATGCCCGGAAGGCCGAGGTCGAGCAGCACCACCCGCGGATCTCGGTCACGGACCGCATCGATTCCCTTCTCACCATTGAGTGCGTGGACGACGCGAAACCCCTCCTGCTCGAAATACATGCGGACGAGGTCGGCGATCGCCTCCTCGTCCTCGATGAGCACGACGGTTCCTCGACTGGTGGTCACCCGATCTCCTCTGTGGCCCCCGCATCATCGGAGGCCGGTGTTCGAAGATTGTTAGAGGGTGGATTGGTCACCTCGGGATCTCGACGATCTGAGCAGGGGCCTCCCCACCGGGCCAGCGTACGACGCCACGCGACCCGGGCTCCGCTTCCCGCCGAACCAGTGCCAGGGCCTCTGTTCCCTCGCCAGCTGCCGCCATCGTGGCCAATGTGCCCACCGCGGCCTCCCCGATGAAGATGCCGGCGCCCGCTTCCGGCGCTCCGTCGATCGTCACGCGTCGCAGCATCCGGTTGACGTGCCCGCGGCTGTCGATGCGGGCCACCAGTTCCTGGCCGAGATAGCACCCCTTGGTGAACGACACGGCCTCCCCCACCAGCCCGGTCTCCTGGGGAATGGTGTCCTCGTCGACATCGATGCCGAACACCGGCTCCCCCGCTCGGATCCGCCAGAGCGCCACCTCGTCGGTGGTCGGTACCGGTGACTCGTGAGGCGCATCGCCGACCGAGATGGCGGCGGGTACCCGTCCTGGGGGGAGGACGGCGCGAAACGACGATCGCTCACCCACCCAACCGGTCGCGGAGTCGGGCGCCGGAAGGGTGGGCCACCACGAGCCGGCCACGGCCGCGTCCACGGCAACGGTGGCGTCGACCCGAAAGAGGAACCGTTGCAGATCGGCAGCCGCCCCGTGGCCGGTGCCGGCCCATGTCGCCAGCCCGACCACTCCCTCTCCTCTCAAGACCCACACGATCCCCCTGAGCTTGCCCCTCGGCTCGAGCAGGAGGGATCTCCGGACCTCACCGGGAGCCATCGCCGCCACGTCCTGACTGAGCTGTCCGTCGGCAAAAGACACGGCGTCGGCGCCCTCGATCCATACGACGTCATGGGTTGCAGGCACCCACCGGGCCGTGGACGACTCAGACACGGTGCGCCGCGGCGATCGCGGCAAGTACCGCTGCCGCCTTCTCGCCGCACTCCTCGTATTCGCGTTCGGGCCGACTGTCCGCCACGACCCCGGCGCCTGCTTGCACCCACGCCTTGCCATCGGCCGCGACCATCGTGCGAAGTGCGATCGCGGTGTCGAGGTTCCCTGAGAAGTCGATGTAGCCGACGGCTCCGGCGTACGGGCCTCTCGCCACCGGCTCGAGCGTGTCGATGATCTCCATCGCCCGCACTTTGGGTGCCCCGGTCACGGTGCCGTGGGGGAAGGTGGCTCGCAGCACGTCCACCGGGCCGATCCCCGAGCGCAGGATGCCCGACACCCCCGACACGATGTGCATCACGTGCGAGTACCGCTCTATCACCATCAGATCGTCGACCGCCACCGAGCCGAACTCACACACCCGCCCCAAGTCGTTGCGGGCGAGATCGACGAGCATGACGTGCTCGGCCCGCTCCTTGGGGTCGCCGAGCAACTCGTCGGCGAGGGCGCCGTCCTCGACCGGATCGGCGCCGCGACGCCGGGTCCCGGCGATGGGCCGGCTGTGCACCCTCCCCGCACGAGCACGCACCATCAACTCGGGTGATGAACCGGCGATCGCCATCCCCTGGTGGCGCAGGAAGAACATGTATGGCGACGGGTTCAAGAGACGCAGCGCCCGATACACCGCAAACGGATCCCCGTCGAAGGCCACCTCGAAACGAACGGAGGGAACCACCTGGAAGACGTCGCCGGCGGCGATGTGAGCGACCGCCCGCCTCACCGCGTCGCAATACGCTTCGGGCGACATCGACGCCTCGGCAGACCACGAGTCGTCGAAGGTCGGCACCGAGGGCACCCGGCGGCTCTTCGGGGCTGCGAGGAGGACCACGGCGGCCTCGAGACGGTCAACGGCTTCGTCGTACTCGCCACCCGGGTCGTCGCCGACCAGCACGTTGCGGATCAGAGCGATGCGTTGCGTAAAGCGATCGAACGCCGCCAGAGTCCCCACCGCCTGCCATGCCATCTCGGGGAGGTTGCGATCGTCACGCGGCCGACGGGGGAGATGCTCCACGTACCGCACGGCGTCGTAACCGAGATATCCGACGAGTCCGCAGTGCAACGGAGGGAGGCCGGGGAGCGCAGCCGGGGTGAAGCCTCCGACGACGTTCTCCAGGACGGTGAGCGGATCCCCTTGCCCGATCTTCACCGCGGCACCCTCGACCGACACCGCGCCATCCCGGCTGGAGATGGTGAACAGCGGGTCCCACCCGAGGAACGACCAGCGTCCCCACCGGTCACCACCCTCGACGGACTCCAGCAAGAATGCCGAACCGTCACCCGCCAGCGACTCGAACGCTCCCACCGGAGTCTCCCGGTCCCCGAGCACCTCGGTGACGACGGGTATGAGGTCGTGGTCTCGCGCCAGGTCGAGGAATTCGTCACGAGACGGCCGGACGTTCATGGGCCTCCCGAACAAAGCGAGGCCTCTACACGCTCCAGAGCCATGACGGCATCACCTTCTGGAACCACTGGTTGAGATCGGTGAGATGGCCGGTGATCATGAGGACTCCGAACCCGGTGAGGAGCAGCCCCGACGCGACGGAGATCTGGACGAAGTGGCGCTTCACCCACCCGAAGGCGCCGTACAACTTGGTGATGCCGATACCGGCGAGGACGAAGGGGATCCCGAGGCCGAGCGAGTACACGAACAACAGCACCATCCCCTGTTTGACGGTCGACTCGGTGGCGGCCACGGTGAGGATCGCCCCCAGGGTCGGGCCGATGCACGGTGTCCACGCAAAGCCGAAAGCTGCACCCATGACCGGCGGCGCGAACGCGCCGAGGCGCGACGGCCTCACATCGGCGCGCCGTTCGCGCATGAACGGCATCAACGACCGGGGACGCCAGATGGCCGTCACCGCCAGGAACAACCCCATGAAGATGACCACCCAGCCGGAGACGACCGTGATGGTCGAGTTGTTGCGCAGCAGCGACCTGCCCAGCGTCGTCGCCGTCGCACCCAGAGCGACGAACACGAGGGTGAACCCGGCGACGAACAGCAGCGTGACCCTCAGCATCCTCGCCGTCGAGACTTTGCCTTCCGACAGATCCGCGGCCGAATACCCCGACATCATGGAGAGGTATCCGGGGAGCAGCGGCAGGACACATGGGGAGATGAACGAGAGGATGCCGAAGATGAAGGCGGCCAGCACGTTGACGTTGGCGATTTCCATCGGTGCCTTCCTCCGGTCCGGGCCACCCTATCTGTTCCCCGGGTGTTGTCGGTAACCTCTCGGACCGTGCCCACCATGAGCGACTGGCATGACCTCGGGGTCCGCGCGGGCACCATCGTTCGCGCCCAGCCAAACGCTGGGGCCCGCGATCCTGCGTATCGCCTATGGATCGACTTCGGGCCGCTCGGCGAACTGCAGTCATCGGCCAAGATCACCGACCGCTACGCCGCCGACGAACTCGTCGGCACCCAAGTGATCGCCGTCACGGGCTTGCCTCCCATGAAGGTCGGGGGTTTTCGCTCCGACGTGCTGGTGCTGGGGGTGCTCACCCCCGCCGGCGTCGTCTTGCTGCGTCCCGACCGTCCGGTGGTGAGCGGCGGCGAAGTCGCCTGACCGTGAGCGCACTCCTCGACACACTGCGCCCTCCCCATCCGCTCACCCAGAGGGAGACCTCGATCCTCGCGCTGTTCGGCGTGATCGCTTTCACGACTGGATGGAGCGGATCTGCGCTGACCCACGCCCTTCCCTTTGTGCAGGAGGACCTGGGCCTCAGCGAATCGGGGGTATTCGACCTCATGGCCCTCGTTCGCGCCGCGGCGCTCATGGCACTCGCGCTGTCGTGGTGGGGGGACCGCAGCGGTCGGCGACGGCCACTCCTGGTCGGGTTCGTGCTACTGACCACAGGCAATCTCGCCACCGCGATGTTCCCCGCGCTCGGCGCGGTCACGGTCAGCCAGTCGATCGCTCGCGTCGGAACGATCGCCCTCGGTGGTCTCGCCGTCGTCGTCCTTGCCGAGGAGGTGCAACCGGGGGTGCGGGCGTACGCCATCGGCGTCTTCGCGCTCTTCGGCTCCGTGGGCACCGGCTTCGGACTGCTGCTCCGGCCCCTCGCCGACCTGGCCCCCGATGGCTGGCGTCTGCTGTTCGCGTTGAGCGCGATCCCGATCTTGGCGACGCCGCTACTCGCCAGACGCCTCCGTGAGTCCCGGGCATTCCTGCGCCCGATCGAGCGCCCTCCCCTGGCGATGGTGTTCCGACGGGGTCACGCCGGCAGGTTCTGGCCGATGGCGGTCCTGGCGTTTTCGGTGGCGGCCTTCACCGGTCCGGCGGCCAACCTGGCTCTCCTGCGAATGCAGCACGACCTGGATTGGTCGACCGGGGCGGCGTCACTCATGCTGGCGGTGACCAGCGCGCCCGGCGTCACCATCGGCGTACTCGCCGGCGGGCGGATGGCCGACGTGGTAGGGCGCCGATGGACGCAGTTCGTCTCGCTCGCGATCGGCGTGTCCGGAGGGATCCTCTTCTACACGTCCGACAACGGATGGCTGATGGGCGTTGGGATCACGGTTTCGACGTTCGGCGCATTCGCGTTCGCTCCCGCGTTTGCCTCCCACCGATCCGAGTTGTTCCCTACGGATCTGCGTGCGACGGCATCCGCGTGGATCGTCAACGCCGGGATCATCGGTGGGTTGATGGGGTTCACCGCCGGCCGTTTCGTGGTGGACTCCTGGGGCATTCCGAGAACCATCGGCGCGCTCGGGATCGCGCTCTTCTTCGTCTCGTTCGTCGTATTCACGCTTCCCGAGACCAAGGGCGTCAGGCTTTCGACCGAAGTGGACCCGATGGATCCGGCCGATGCCATCGGGGCGTGAGCCCGCCGGTGCCCACCCGCCCCATGAACGTCGACGAGCGACAGGACCGGCTCGGCGAGCGCGGCGATCTCCCGGTCGGAGGGCTTGCTCAGCCGGATCATGCCGGCGGAGGTGTCTTGTCGGGGTAGGCGCACCGATCGGCCAGCTCGCATTCCCAACAGCGTGGCTTGCGCGCATCGCACACATCACGCCCGAACTGGATCAAGCGCATCGACACCCCAGCCCAGCGGGTCTTGGGGTAGAGGCCTCGCAGGTCGGCCTCGATCTTGTCCGGATCACCGGCCATCGAAAGCCCGAGCCTCCCGGCAAGGCGCTTGACGTGCGTGTCCACGGCGATCGCCGGAAGTCCGAACGCCTCGGCCAGCACGACGCTCGCGGTCTTGCGCCCGACGCCCCGGAGGGTCGTCAACTCGTCGAGGTCGGCGGGGACGATGCCGTCGAACTTCTCGACGAGGTCGCGGCTCAGCGCAATGATCGACGTGGTCTTCTGACGGTAGAAGCCGGCGGAGAACACCACCTTCTCGACCTCGTCGGGATCGGCAACCGCCAGGTCCGCGGCAGCCGGCCAGCGTCGGAACAACCCTGGGGTCACCCGGTTGACGTTCTCGTCCGTGGTCTGGGCGCTCAGGACCGTCGAGACGAGGAGCTGCCACGGGTCGGTGTACTTCAGGGCGGTGTGCATCTCGGGGTACCGGCGCACCAGGCGGTCCAGGATCGTGCGTGCCCGGCGTCGTGCCGCCTGGTCGGGAGGGGAGTTCGAGGCCATGGGCGGGCGATGGTACCGCCGGACCCGTTCGGTACCCTGGCGCCATGAGCGACGTCCCGGCCGGAGCAGGAGCCGCGGCGCTCCGGCGCGCCGTCTCCGAACGCGGCAGGATCGAGGGCCTGCTCGTCAAGGTCGACGACTTCCTCAACCACCGGGTCGATCCCGAGCTGATGAGGTTGATCGGGTGCGACCTGGCCGCACGATTCCCCGCGCCCGACCTGGTGCTCACCGCCGAGGCGAGCGGCATCGCACCGGCACTGCAGACTGCCGCAGCCTTCGGTGTGCCGATGGTCTACGCGAAGAAGTACCCCCGCGCCCTGTCGGATCGACCGGCATTCGTGCGCGAGGTGGGGTCACCGACCAAAGGAGCGGAGTACCGGGTCGAGGTGGCCCACCGGGTCCTGCCCGAGGGATCGAGGGTGCTCATCGTGGACGACTTCCTCTCCGGGGGCCGCACCGCAGTGGCCCTCGGGGAGATCGTCGAGGAGTCGGGCGGAGTCGTGGAAGGTTTCGGGTTCGTGATCGAGAAGGCCTTCGTGGGAGGGCGCGCCATGCTCGACGTCCGGGGATGGCGCGTCGAGTCGCTGTTGCGCATCCTGTCGATAGACGGGCAGCTGTCGCTCGATCGATGATCAGCCGGGCACGAAGGGGCACCCGCTAACCTCCTCGATGCTCCGCCGATCGCTTCTGGAGGCCGTCGTGTCGACACCGCGCCGACAAACCCCAACCACCCTCGCCTTCCACGCGTCGAGGATCGTGGTGGACGTCGGCGTCCTGATCGTGATGGCGGCCATGAGCCTCTCATTCGTGTCGTCGCCGTCGGGAAGCCGCTCCTCGCTGGCGCTCGATGCCCTCCCGACCGTTCTCCTCCTGGTCCCGATCTTCCTCATCACCCTCATCCCCGACCACACCAGGCCGATTCCGCGGATCCTCGGTTGGCTCTCCCTCGTTCTCGGGTTGGCGGCCTTTCCGTTCTCGGTCGTCAAGTACCTGGACTCCACCGTGCTCGCCGGGACTCTCGAGGGGTCGGTGGGCATGGGCGCCCGACTCCTGGTGCTCGGCACGTTCGCCACCCTCGTCGGCATCACGATCGGGCTGACCCGATCGGTCATGGGCCTCGAAACAGGAGGTGCGCCGGGTCGACGCTCTGCCATTCGCACCCGCGGTGACGGTTCCATCCAGCCCGACCCGCCGACAGAGGAGGGACCCGAGGCCATGACGGTGGTGGCACCCGAGCCCGCCCCTGCAGTCCGACCCGGAGGCGTCGTCCCCGGAGCGGGTGGCGCGCGGCACTCGACCACCTCCTCGGCGTCGACTGCCCCGGCTCATCCGCAGCCCCGACCCCGGCCCACGCCGGCGCGCCCGATGGCCGATGAGAACCCCTTCGACTCACCCCTGTTCGATTCGATCGAGATCCCGACCATCGTCGATGCCGATAAGCAGACCTCGCCGCCCGTCGCGGCTGAAGCCGCCGGCGAACGTCCCGCCGACGACGACCCGGACTGATCGGTGCACGCGTCACGTCCCGTCGTGCTCGTCGGGACGGCGTTCGCGGCGATCGCCTTGTTCCTCCCCTTCGTGAGGTTTCCCGTGGTGGGCGCAGTCGACGGCATCGGCGCGGCCGCGTGGCCCGCCCTGCTTCCCCTCATCCCCGCCATGGCCGCCGCGGTCTTTGGCGACTGGTCCGGGGGAAGCCGGCCACTGGTCGGGGTGACCGCGCTCCTCCTGGCGTGTGGCGGCTTGTTGTTCGCCGTCCTCAAGCTCACCGATGCATCGATCGCGGCGCGCGACGTCGCCGGTGCGTCGTTTGGGGCAGGGGCCCCGGTGCTGGTCGTGGGGGTCGCCGTGGCCGCCGTCGGGGCGGGCCTGGCGCTTCGCCGTCCTTAGAGCGTCCGCCAATAGGCGGGCGCTCTTGCGCAATGCTGAAGGCTCTTCGGCCGGAGGCCTCATCGCTGTGCGGTTGGAGTCCCCCGCCCCAACCGCCGAGTCCGCGCCTATCGGCGCGCCCTCAAGTGATCTGCGAGGCCGTGCAGCGCAATCTCGGGGGGCCGTCGCGCCGATGGGTCTCTTCCGTACCGAGGGGTCGGCACGGCCGGCGTGGGAGGTCGGGATGGCAGGGGACCGACCCTGCCCCATCGGAGGCGTCTCGCCTGC
>DATECY010000071.1:0-4380 GCA_035286665.1 Acidimicrobiia bacterium | reverse complement strand
CGCCCGATGGTGCGAGATCCACCACATCCAGCATTGGGCCGACGGCGGGGACACCAGCATCGACAACACCGTGCTCATCTGCGATGCCCACCACGACGACACTCACGACGGAACCATCGACCTCAACGACCACATCCACGTTGAAGTGACTCGCCGTTCGGATGATTCTTCCCCCTCCGCCGCGCGCGTCTACACACATGAGCGCGCCTGGGCCGTCGAGCGAGAGTACCGGCCAAGGGCGCGCCTCAGTCCCCGGCGATGTAGGTCTTCCTGATAAGGGACTCTTGAGGCCCAGCTCGACGCGCCCATGGGTGCCTCCGGACCCTCCAGCGCGGAGTCGGCGGTTGCCTGGGCACATTCTGGTCCCCTCCCGGACCGCGATCAGACCCCCGCCCGAGCCGCCTCTTTGGCGTGGTATGAGGACCGCACCAACGGCCCGCTCTCCACATGGCGCAGACCAAGAGCCTCGCCGACCCGGCGATATTCGGCGAACTCGTCGGGATGGACGTAGCGATGAACCGCGCGGTGGCGTGCCGTGGGACGGAGATACTGGCCAACGGTCACGATGTCGACACCGACGGCCCGCAGGTCTGCGAGCGTTGCCACGACCTCTTCACGGGTTTCCCCCATGCCGACGATGAGCCCCGACTTGATGAGCGACGCCGGTCGCATCCACCGCGCCCGTGCCAGCAGCGCCAACGACCGGCCGTAGTTGGCGGCCGTGCGGACCTCTCGTTGCAGCCTGATCACGGTTTCGGTGTTGTGGTTGAGGACGTCCGGTTCGGCATCCATCACGATCTGCAGCGCCGCCCGGTCGCCCTTGAAGTCGGGAATCAGCACCTCCACCTCACAGTCCAGGCGCGCCCTGATCTGGCGGATCGACTCGGCGAAGATCTCCGAACCGCCGTCGGCGAGATCGTCGCGGTTCACCGAGGTGAGCACCGCGTGCTCGAGGTGCATCTCGGCGACCGCCTCGGCCACTCGCTTCGGCTCGTCCCAGTCGACCTCGCCCGGCCGCCCGGTGTTGACGTCGCAGAACCCGCACGCCCGGGTGCACACGTCACCGAGCAACATGAAGGTGGCGGTGCCGGCGGCCCAGCACTCGTAGATGTTCGGGCACCCGGCCGCCTCGCACACCGTGTTGAGCGACAGGCCTTCGACGAGACGCTTGAGGTCGCGGTAGCCGGGACCGAGATCGAGACGCACCTTCATCCAGTCGGGTTTCTCCGGCTCGCCGGGAAGGCGACCTTGGCGGGTGATGGCGATGAGATCGCGTCCCTCCGGTGAGAACGCCCCCTTGGAGACGAGGTCGTCGATCTCGAACCGGGGCGCGGTGCGGCCGGTCCCCCGGCTGAAGGCGGCCCGTTGGTCGTCGACGGCGTCGTGGCCGAACTCGGCGACGAACCGGGGCACCAGGAGATCCACCACCTCCTCGATGCTCAGCTCCCTGCCGAGGAGCTCGGACACCGAAGTGACCGGCCGGTCGGGGATCCCGCAAGGGACGATGTGGCCAAACCACGACAGGTCGGTGGAGACGTTGAGGGCAAAACCGTGCATCGTCACCCGGTGCGAGGTCCGCACCCCGATGGCCGCCACCTTGCCCTGCTCGGTCCACACACCGGTGAATCCGTCCTCTCGCCATGCATCGATGCCGAGAGCGCCGAGCACGCCGATGAGCGTTTGCTCGATCCGTCGCACGTGCCCCACGACGTCGGGACGCGAACCGAGATGGACGATGGGATACCCGACGAGTTGACCGGGGCCGTGGAAGGTGACGTCGCCCCCGCGGTCGACGCGAAACACCTCGGCACCCAGCGACGCCGCCAGCTCGTCCGAGAGGAGGACGTTCGAGCCGTCGGAGAACCTGCCGACCGTGTAGACGGGCGGATGCTCGAGGAGCAGCAGGTAGTCGTCGGCGGTGCGGGCCTCGACGAGGCCCTCGTGAAACGCCCTCTGCAGATCCCATGCCTCCGCGTACGGCAGCCGGCCCAGCCAGCGCGACCTCAGCAAGGTCATGCCAGTTCCTGCTCCCACTCCCACGTCTCGATGTTGTGCTTGATCCGGGCGAGGAACTTCACGGCGGTCGATCCGTCGAACGCCCGGTGGTCCCAGGTGAGGCCCAGGTAGCCGACGGGGCGGATGGCGATCGAGTCGTTGCCGTCCCCGTCGGTCACCACGACCGCCCGCTTGGTGATCGTGTCGGTCGACAGGATGGCGACGTTGGGCAGATTGATGATCGGGGCCGACATGAACGACCCGTACGGGCCGGGGTTGGTGATGGTGAACGTGGACCCGGCGATGTCGTCGGGTTCCATGGAGCCGCCGCGCGCCTTCTCGGCGAGTCGCCGCACCTCACGAGCGATGCCCCGCATCCGCAGACCGTCGGCACCCCGCATCGTCATCACCACGAGGCCGCCCTCGTCGAGGTCCACCCCGATCCCCAGGTTGACCTGTCCGTGGAACGTGCGGGTCTTGGCCGCAAGATCGAATGAGGAGTTGACCACCCCGAACTCGGCGAGCGCATCGACCACCGCCCTGCTGATGAACGGCAGGTAGGTGAGCGAGAAGCCCTCGCGCTGGCGGAACGACTCCTTGTGCCGCGAGCGCACTCGCTCGACGTGCTCGAAGTCGACCTCCACTGAAGTCCATACGTGGGCCGCGGTCTGCTTGGCGCGGACCAGATTCTCGGCGATGCGTCCCCTCATCCGATCGAGGGGCTCGATCCGATCGCCGGAGGCCGCCGACGCTGCCAGCGCCGGAGTAGCCGCGGGAGCGTGGAGGGGGGATGTCGCCGGAGTCACGCTGACCTGCACCGGCTCCGGCTCCACGACCGGCGGTGCCGCCGGGGCGGCCGGTGCCGATTGCGGCTCTATCGCCATCGGGGCCGGAGGCACCGCAGCCGTCGGCGCGGCGTCGGGCATCGGTGCGGCGACGGGCATCGCCGCGGCGCCCGAGGCGACGAAGGCCTCCACGTCCTTGCGGGTGATTCGCCCACCGGCCCCGGTGCCGGCCACCCGGGAGAGGTCCACGCCGCTCTCCGAGGCGAGGCGACGCACCACCGGCGACAACATGCCAATGTCATCGGTCGCTGCCGCTGCAGGACGGGGTGCCGCCGGCATCGGCGGCGGGGTTGCCGGCATCGGAGGAGGAGGGGGCGGCGGCGGCGTCGCTGCCGCGGGAGGCCCGGGTTCCGGCGAAGGCTGCGGCGCAGGTCGTGCCGCCGCTGTCGGCGTGACGATGCCGGTCGCCTCGCCCGGCTCACCGATGACGGCGAGCGCGGTACCCACGGCGACGGTCTGGCCCTCGGGCACGAGTATCTCCAGGACAGTCCCGGACGCCGGCGAAGGCACCTCGGTGTCGACCTTGTCCGTGGAGATCTCGAGGAGTACCTCGTCCTCGCGGATGGTGTCGCCGAGCCTCTTGGCCCAGCGAAGGATGGTTCCTTCCGTGACTGTCTCCCCCAGCTGGGGCATCGTGACCGTGAGCGACATGTGAACGATCCTCCTAGCGGGCGGCGAGTGTGTGGACCGCGGCGACGACGTCGTCGGGCTGCGGAATGAAGGCGTCTTCGAGAATGGCAGCGAACGGAATGTGGGTCTGGGGCGGTGTGACCCGCAGCACCGGGCCGTCGAGATCCCAGAACGCGTCGGCGGCGACGCGGGCGGCGACTTCTGAGGACACGCTGGCAAAAGGCACGTCCTCCTGCACCACAACGAGACGCGACGTCTTGGCGACGGAAGCGAAGACGGTGTCCCAGTCGAGCGGCACGATCGTCTGTAGGTCTACCACTTCGACGGAGATGCCCTCGGAGGCGAGCGTCTCGGCGGCGGCGAGCGACGTGTGGACCATCGCCCCCCAGGTGACGATGGTCACGTCCGTCCCTTCCCTGGCGATCCGCGCCTTGCCGATCTCGAACTCGTAGTTCCCCTGCGGCACCGCCTCCTTGATGCTGCGGTACAGCTTCTTGTGCTCGAGGAAGATCACGGGGTTGGGGTCGCGGATCGCGGCGATGAGCAGGCCCTTCGCTGCGGTCGGCGTCGACGGGACGATCACCTTCAGCCCGGCATGGTGAGACAACATCCCCTCGGGGCTGATCGAGTGGAACGGCCCGGCGCGTAGGCCGGCGCCACTCGGGCCGCGTACCACCATCGGGACCGCCTCGCGCCCCTTCCAGTGGTACTTGGCGGCCTCGGTGGTCAGCTGGTCCATGCCCGGGTAGATGAAGTCGGTGTACTGCAATTCGACCACGGGGCACTGGCCGGCGAGCGCGGCGCCGACCGCGGCGCCGATGAGGGCCGACTCGGCGATGGGGGTGTCGATGACCCGGTTCGGGCCGTACTTCTCGAACAGGCCCTTGGTCACCTTGAACGCTCCGCCGAA
>DATECY010000070.1:0-2703 GCA_035286665.1 Acidimicrobiia bacterium | reverse complement strand
AAGAAATACATCGCGAAGTTGAGCAGTCCGGCGAACACGAGAGCACCGATCGCCCCACTCGTCCCGCCGATCAACTGGCCGACCCCGACGAAGATCGCGCCGAGCGTCGCCATCAACACCAGGGTCTTGAAGTTGTTGCGCATGGGAGAAGATTACCGAACCCTCGAACGAAGGAGGGGCCGGGTCGCACGCGAAGGGGGGCGCCCAACAGGGCGCCCCCCTTCGATCGCTCGGCCTACTGGGATCAGCGGTCGACCACTGCCAACCACGGGAGGTGGTAGGTGCCGTCGACGCCGCAATCGACCTCCACGTACCCGTCGTACATGGCGCTCGGGGCGGTGCGGGCGCCGTTGAACTCGACGGTGAGAGTCGCTCCGCTGACGGAGGCGCTCACGAATGACCCGCTCGCGTTCGCCGAGCACGAACCGCCATCGATCTCGATGTCGATCGACCCGTTGGCGGGCGCGTTGCCCTTGAAGACCCCGAAGCTGGCGTTCGACGGGTAGAAGAACACCGAGGCATCGGCGGCGGCAGGCACGTTGATCAGCCCGCCACCCTGTTCCCACACCGTGTAGCCGAGGTCGGTTGCCGTGGTGACCAGGGCCGACTTCACCTGCGCCGGGGTCCACCCGCTGCTCTCGAGCAGCAGGGCCGCGGTGCCGGCCACGTGGGGCGCCGACATCGAGGTCCCGCTGAACAACTCCCAGCTGTGGCCGGTCACCCCGAACGGCGTGAACCGGATCACCGACGACAGGATGTTCTCCCCGGGCGCCACGACGTCGGGCTTCACGATGTGCGTAAAGGGTGCCGGCCCGCGGCTCGAGAAGTCGGTGAGCAGGTTCGGCGTCGCCGGAACGACAATCCGCGGCGTCACGGTCGCCGTCGTCGGCACCTCGTCCTCGAGCGTGGCGCCGTCACCCTGAGACACCATCACCGCCGGGATGAAGTCGTCGAACCCGGCCGTGCGCGCCATCGGGATCGGATCGCCTGCCTGGTTGTTGTAGACGATCACCCCGTAGGCGCCTGCCGCCTTGGCGTTGTCCATCTTCTGGCTGAAGCTGCACGTGCCGCGGCTGATCAGGACGATCTCACCGGCGAGCGAAGCGTCGGCTACGCCGCTGGTACATGCCTGATTGTCGGTTCCCGGCCAGTCGATGAAGGTGTGCGACAGCCCGTCGAAGTCGTCGAACTCACCAACCGCGGCTTCGTAGACTCCGCCCGGCGTGGTGACTTGGGCGATCAGGCGGTGGGCGTTGGTGGTCGCCCCGACCCCGATCACCTCCGATGCGCTGCCGGGCGAGCCGACCGTGTAGGGATCGTCGCCCTCATTTCCGTTGGACGCCACGACCACGACTCCGGCGGCGACGGCCGCATTCGACACCTCGCCCAGGAAGTCGTGCGGGCCCTGGACGCCACCGCCCAGGCTCATGTTGATCACGTCCATGCCCTCGAGCACCGCGTCTTCGATGGCCTCGGCGATGTCATGGCTGAACGCCGACCCCCCGAAGGCCACCATCCCGGCCCCGATGAACGGGAAGACGTTGTAGTCCCACAGCTCCGCCCCGGGGGCGACGCCGCTGAGTTCGGTTTCGTTCCAGACGTCGCTCAGGTCCGACGACGGGAGGGTGATCGTCGTGATGCACCCCCCGATCGTCCCGGCGACGTGCGTGCCGTGCTCTGACGAGAAGTACAGCGGGTCACCCGGTCCCGGGGTGTAGCCGGGCCCGAAGATCGCCGAGGCCGAGGCGACACCCGGCAGGATGCCCTGGCCGCTGAAGTAGACCCCGCCGAAGTTCACGTCCTTGCACGAAAAGAACGGGTGGTTGGGGTCGATCCCGGAGTCGATCACCGCCACCTTGACCCCGGACCCGGCGGAGGCGCGGGATCCTCCGAAGGTCGCCCAGTAGGTGTCGGCCCCGATCAACCCAAGGCTCAGGTTCATGTCGGGCTTGTACAGGGTCGAGTCGGCGGTACGGAGCACCCCCGAGATCGAGCGGATCGCGGAGGCGCTGGCACCGTTTCTCTTCACCACCACCGCATTGGCGGTGACGAAGAAATCGTCGACGATCTCGGCTCCCGGAGCCACGCTCGCCAGTCGATCGGCGAAGCGGGCATGCTGCCGCTGCATCCGGTCGAGGGCACGGGCGAACCCCTGCGAGGTCGAGTCGAACCGACCGTGGGTGAACGTCGAGTCGTCGTGCGCCGCCGGGCTCCCCGTCAGCGTCACGATCAAGTAGTCGTTGGAGGCGGCCCCGTCCGAGCCCTGAGCTCCGGCGGGTACGGTCGCCACCAGGAGGGCGGTGAACATCGCTCCTGCGACGAGGACGGCCCTGAGCCTCCTGCGATTGTCACGTCTGCTGGTCATCCCGGACCTCCTTGTGTGCCTTCCGGCCTTGTGGGCCGGAGGTCCCTCGACTGTGCGCCCGACACTACGCCGGATCGGAAACAACGTGCCGGGCTGCGGGTCGGGGCGACCCGAACCCGGCCTCCCCCATCGGCATCAACACCCGGGAATCCAGCAGTCTTCGCTTGGAGCGGTATCACGGCCACCCCCGGTGCAGCTCGTGGAAGCGGGCCATCTCGGCGGAATTGCTCGGACCCAAGGTGTGGTTGCCGTCGGGGAACGTCATCCGGATCTCAGCGAGCTGATCGCGGGTGAATGTGAAGGGCACGCTGGTCGGCACCACACCGTAGAGGGCAGCG
>DATECY010000069.1:0-6486 GCA_035286665.1 Acidimicrobiia bacterium | reverse complement strand
CCTCGTGCTCCTCGAGGCCCGACACCCGCGTCCCGGGGTGATCGCCGGCCTCGCCATCGGAATCGCCTCCGGTGCCCGCCTCGCCACCGAATCGATGCGTCTCGGGATCGGGAACAGTCCCCTCTGGTGGTATGCCGGTGGCGTCGCTGCCGGAGGCGCCGCCGTGGCAGCCGCCGTCGTGGCGGGGCGCCGCCGGGGCTGAGCGCGGCGAGCCGGCCGTACACTCTCCCCCCATGTCCGACGCCCCGGTCGTCGACGTCGCAAGCATCGCGGTGCGACGCCCCACCGCTCTCGTCCTCAGACGGGTCGATCTCCGGATCGGCCGGGGCGAGGCCGTCGGATTGTTCGGGGCGAACGGGTCGGGCAAGACGACCCTGCTGCGGGTCCTGGCGACCCTCACCCGCCCCTCCGAGGGAGGCGGCACCGTGCTCGGGGCCACCCTGGGAACGCCCCAGGCGGAGACGGTGCGCCCCAGGATCGGCCTCATCGGCCACGAACCGGCCCTCTACCCGCACCTCTCCCTCAGCGAGAACCTGGCGCTCGTCGAGGACCTGTGTGCCTCCCCGTCGGTGACTGCCGCCGATGCGCTCGCCGCGGTCGGGTTGGCGGCCGCCGGACGCCGCCGCGCGTCCCACTGCTCCAACGGGATGCGGCGACGCGCCGAGTTCGCCCGGATGCTCATCACCCGTCCCGACCTGCTCCTCCTCGACGAGGCCCACGTCGGCCTCGATCCCGAGGCTTCCGCCCTCGTCGAGCACCTCGTCGCCGACGTCGTGGGCCGGGGAGGCGGAGCCGTGGTGGTGTCCCACGAACGGGACCGGGCGTCGCGGATCGTCACGCGCTTCGTCGTGCTTGCCGATGGGCGCCTCGAGGAGGGCCGGCCGTGATCCACCACGTCCTCGTGCTGGTGCGCTCCGAGTTGCGCAATGAACGACGCTCCGGCGAGGTGGCCACGGTCGTCATCCCCTTCGGTGCGGTCGCCGTTCTCATCATTCCGATGGCGGTGGGGATCGATCGGCCCCTGCTGTCGCAGATCGGTCCCGGCCTGTTCTGGGCGATCGTGCTGCTCTTCGGCATCGTCGTCACCCAGCGCCAGAGCGGAGCCGCCGAGCGTCCCCAGCACGATCTCCTCACCCTGCTCGGCGTCGATCCGGCGGCTCGGTTCGCCGCCACCGCCATCGCCAGCTTCGTGCTCCTCGTGGCCTTCGAGGTGGCGATCGGGGCGATCACCATGGTGCTCTACGACCCGGTGGTCATCGGGTGGGGCTGGCTGGCGGTGGTCCTGCCGATGGTCGCAGCCGGCCTGGCGATGATTGGCACCATCGCGGCATCGGTCACCAGCGGGCTCGGGGGCCGGGGGGCGCTGGCGCCGCTCCTGGTGGCGCCGATCGCCATCCCCTTGCTGCTCGGCGCGGCGCAAGCCACGGAAGGCTTGCGCGTCGGTGCCGGTATCCTGCGGTGGGTGCTCGTGCTGGCCGTGGTCGATGTCCTCCTGGCGTTGACGGGGGTGCTCACCGCGCGTCCCTTGGAGGAGTCGTGATGAAGCGGACGATCGAGGTCGCTGCCGTCGGATCGGTGCTGATCGCCTGCGTAGCCGGGCTGGCGGTACCGCCCGATTCCGTGCAGGGGGACCTGCAGCGCATCATGTACGTCCACGTTCCCTCAGCGTGGCTCGCCTACCTCGCCTTCGGGATCACCCTGGTCGGCAGCATCGGCTACCTGGTCACCGACAAACTGCGCTGGGATCGTCTCGCCGGATCGTCGGCGGAAGTCGGCGTGGTGTTCACCGGCCTCGCCCTCGCCACCGGTTCGATCTGGGGCAAGCCGGTGTGGGGCGTGTGGTGGACGTGGGACGCCCGCCTCGTGCTCACCGCGGCGATGTTCTTCGTGTACCTCGCCTACCTGGCCCTCCGCCGCAGCGTCGACGGTGCCGAGCGCAGGGCCCAGCGGTCGGCGATATTCGGCATCGTTGCTGCGCTGCAGATCCCGGTCGTCCACTTCTCGGTGATCTGGTGGCGAGGCCTCCACCAACCGCCGACGATCTTGCGACCGGACAACCCGCAGATCGACCCGCCCCTCCTCTTCGCCCTCCTCCTGGCGGTGTTCGCCTTCACCCTCGTCTACGTCGCCCTTCTCAACCGCCGCATCGACCTCGCCGTCGCCGAAGACCTCCTCACCGACGCCCCACGCGCCGACGAGCACGTCGCCGGGGCCGCCGTGACCGCTCCGCAACTCGGGGACTGGCGATGACCGACTGGGGATGGGTGGCCTTCGCATACACGCTGGTCTATGGGACCCTGATCGGGTACGTGACGTCGCTCGTGATGCGCACCCGGCGTGCCAACGGGGAGGCCACCCGGCGATGAAGCGCTACCGGATGTTCCTGATCTCGATGCTCGGCCTCCTCGCGATCCTGGTCGGCTTCTTGATCTCCAACATCCGGGAGAACCTCGTCTACTACCGCACACCCACAGAGGTAGTCGACGACCCGCCCGCCGCCGATGCCGGCCGGTTCCGCCTCGGTGGGCTCGTCGTGGCCGGTACGGTGGTCGAGTCGTCCACGAACGTCACCTTTGCGGTCACCGACGGGACGACCACCGTTGAGGTCGATCATGTCGGCACGCCCCAGCAGCTGTTTGGCGAGGGCATCGGCGTGGTGCTCGAGGGGACCTGGGACGGCTCGGTGTTCCACTCCGACTCGATGATCATCAAGCACGACGAGCAGTACCGCACCGAGGAGGGCGGCGTGTACACACCCGACTCGCGGTACCCGGCACCGTGATCGCTCTCGCCGGGTACACCGGGGTCATCATCGCCCTGGCCTCGGCAGTCGCCCTCGTCGTCACCGGCGTCCGCTGTTACCTCGCCGATGGGACGCCGTCGGTCTCCATGCGCTTGCCGATCATCGGCCTCGTCGTCGGGGCCGTGCTGGCGATGGGAGCACTGGAGCTCGCCCTGATCACCAACGACTTCTCGATCGAGTACGTGGCTCGCAACCACTCCCGGGGGACGCCGCTGCTGTTCACCGTCGCCGGAGCATGGTCTGCGCTCGCCGGGAGCATCGTGCTGTGGGGCCTGATCCTCGCCGGCTACACGGCCTGGGTGTGGCGGCGGATCACCGGACGGGACACGGTCGGTGCGGCCGCCCTCGCCATCATGGGTGTGGTCGCCATCTTCTTCTTCGGATTGATGGCGACGGCCGCCAACCCGTTCCACACCCTCGCCCAGGTCCCCGCCGACGGTCTCGGCTCGAACCCCCTGCTCCAGAACCACATCCTCATGGCGTTCCACCCGCCCGTGCTCTACCTCGGATATGTGGGGATGACCGTCCCCTTCGCCTTCGCCATCGCCGCCCTGATCGCCGGCGACGGCACCACCCAATGGTTGGAGCGGACCCGGCGGTGGACGCTGGTGGCCTGGTCGTTCCTTTCTCTCGGCATCGTCCTCGGTGCCTGGTGGTCGTACGAGGTCCTCGGCTGGGGCGGGTTCTGGGGATGGGACCCGGTCGAGAACGCGTCGTTCCTCCCCTGGCTCACCGCCACGGCGTTCATACACTCCGCAGTGGTGCAGCGCCGACGGGGCATGTTGCAGGCGTGGAACGTCGCCCTCATCATCGGTACCTTCAGCCTGACGATCCTCGGCACCTTCCTCACCCGCTCCGGCGTGGTCGCCTCGGTGCATTCGTTCACCCAGTCGGCGGTCGGTCCGGCGCTCCTCGCCTTCCTGCTCATCGTGGTGGTGGGCGGGTTCGGACTGTTCGCCATGCGCGGCCACCTCGTCGCCTCCACACCGCGCCTCGACTCTCTGGCGAGCCGGGAGGGCGTGTTCCTGCTCAACAACCTGCTGCTCACGCTGTTCGCGTTCGTGGTGCTCGTCGGCACGATCTATCCGATGGTGCTCGAGGCCTTCACCGGCGACCGGGTGTCGGTGGGCGCGCCCTGGTTCGACCGGTCTGCTATCCCGATCGGGCTCGTCCTGCTGCTGGCGATGGGAGTCGGTCCGCTGGCGCCCTACCGAATTGCCCGTCCGTCCGTGCTGTGGCGCCGCGTCCGCTTCCCGCTCCAGGTCGCCGCGGTCGCCTCCGCCCTCGCCGTCGTCGCCGGACTGCGCCCGATCACGGTCCTGATCACCGTGGCGCTGGCGGCGTTCGTCATCGCCGGCATCGTCCGTCACGCCCACGAAGTGGTCCGCGCCAGACCCGGCGGCTACCTCGGCGAAATGGCGCGGCTGGCGGGGTCCGACCCCGGATACTGGGGCGGCATGATCGCCCACGTCGGGGTCGCTCTGGTGGCGGTCGCCGTCGCCTTCTCCGGATCGTTCGGGGTGCGCCAGGAGATCACCCTCACCGTCGGCCAATCTGCCTTCTTCGAGGGCTACACGCTCACCTACCTGTCTCCGTTCCTGAGGGAGGAGCCGAACCGCACCGTGGTCGGGGCCACGATCGAGCTGTCCAGAGGCGGACGGGTGCTGGGCACGCTCGAACCCCGCCTCAACCAGTATCCCAATCAGGTGCAGGCGATCCCGACGCCCTCGGTGCGTACCGGCCTCCGCGAGGACGTGTACTTGAGCCTCGTCCGCATCGAACCGGGCTCGGCGACCGTCACCGTCGACGCCTTCCGATTCCCCCTCATGTGGCTCTTGTGGCTGGGCGGGCTCATCGTCTTCGCCGGCGGGCTCCGCTCGTATTTCGGCCGCCGCAGGACCACCGCGGTGGCGGCCCTCGAGCCTGCCGATGTCTGAACGCATCCGCACCTGGGCCGCCGTGGGCGTGATCGCCGCATCCATCGCCGTGATCGTCACCGTCCTCGCCGGCGCGGAGCCATCCCCCGCCGACCGGGTCGAAGCGCTCGCCTCCCAGCTGAAGTGCCCGGTGTGCCAGTCCGAGTCGATCAACGATTCGCCGGCACAACTTTCGCGCGACCTCAAGCAGCTGATCGCCGACCGGGTCGACGAGGGCTGGACCGACGCGCAGATCATCGACTTCTTCGTGGCCACTTACGGCGAAGAGGTGCGGCTCGATCCTCCTGCTGGGGGCGCGACACTCCTTCTCTGGGCGCTCCCGGCGGCGCTGCTCCTCGGCGGGCTCGCATTGATCGTCACCCGGGTGCGCACGGCGACCCGCGACCTCACCGACCAGGAGCGTGCCCGGGTCGACGAGGCGTTGCGAGAGGCCCGGCGATGAGCGAGGCAGCCATCCGGCTCCTCGAGCAGCGGCGCGACCACTCCATCGCCGACCTCATCGCCCTCGACAAGCAGCTCGAGACGGGCGAGATCGACCGGGCCTCTGCCGAGCGCCTCCGTCGTCGCTACGAAGCGGACGTCGCCGACGCGCTCGCGGCCATCGACACCGCACGCGCCATCGTGCCCGCCGGCCGTTCGATCAAGCGTGTGTGGGCCGGGGTGATCGTCTTCGCGCTGGCGGCTGGGGCCGTCGTCTTCGCGCTCACCCAGGCGGTGCAGCCGCGAGACGACACCGGGCCGCTTTCGGGAGTTGCCGCCGACGTCGTCACCGACGGCGTCGACCTGTCGACGGTCACCACCGATGAGATGGAGGCGGTGGTCGCCGCCAACCCGGACGTCGTCCCGATGCGACTCGCACTCGCCCGGCGCTACGTCGAGGCAGGCGACTTCTCCACGGCCCTTCCCCACTACATGTACGTCCTGGACAGGGGGCCAAACGCCGAGGCGCTCATGTACGTCGGATGGATGACCTACCTGTCCGGCGACGCCGCCACCGGCGAGGCGCTGCTGGTGCGCAGCCTCGACATGGCCCCCGACGTGGTACTCGCCCAGTGGTTCCTCGCCAACGTCCGATACACCGGCCTCGGCGACACCGCAGGCGCCCTCCCCTTGCTCCAGCAGGTGGTCGACTCGGGTGAGGCACCCCCCGACGTCGTCGACGAGGCCCAGACGATGATCGACCAAGCGGCGTCCGGGCCATGATCAAGCGCTGGGTGATCTTCAGCGGCGCCGGCCTCGTCGTGGCCGTGTTGGCCGTGGTGTTCGCCTCCCGGTTCGGGAGCGACCCCACACTCTCACCCTCCCCTCTGATCGACACCAAGGTGCCCAATGCCGTGATCACCCCGATAGACGGCTCGGCGGCGTTCTCGCTGACCGATCTCGAGGGGTCGATCGTGTTGGTCAACTTCTGGGCGCCGTGGTGCGTGCCCTGCCGCGAAGAGCACGCCGTCCTCCTCGACACTGCCGTCACCTACGCCTCGTCGGGCGTGCTCGTCGTCGGCATTGCCTACCAATCGGAGCTGGCCGACGTGAACGTCTTCCTCGATGAGCTGGGGAGGGGATACCCGACGGGCATGGACGACCGTTCCGCCGCCGCCATCGCCTTCGGGGTGCGGGGAGTCCCGGAGACCTTCTTCGTCGACCGCGCCGGCACCATCGTGGGCAAGGTGAGTGGACCGGTCGACGCGGCATTGGTGGCCGCCACCCTCGAGTCGATCATCCTCGGGGTGGCGCCGGGAGCCTGAG
>DATECY010000068.1:0-2692 GCA_035286665.1 Acidimicrobiia bacterium | reverse complement strand
ATCTGGCTCCGGCATCCGGCCACAATCCCCTCATGCTGATCGGACGCATCGTTGACGAGATCGCGGCTCTTGGCCCGATGCGGTTCGATCGGTTTATGGAGATCGCCTTGTACGACCCGGAGGGTGGGTTCTTTGGGTCGGGTCGGCTGCGGTCACATCGGACCGGTGACTTCCTCACCAGTCCCGAGGTGAGTCCGCTGTTCGGGGAGACCCTGGCGCGCTTCGTCGTTGCCGAGCGCGATCGTATCGGGCACCTCGACGCCGTGGTCGATTGCGGCGCCGGGAGCGGCTCGCTGCTTGCCGCATTGCTCCCCGGACTCGACGGAACTGGTGGTGTCGCCGTGGAGAAGTCGCCGGGGGCGCGGGAGAGCCTGCGGGAGCGTCTCCCCGGGGTCGGCGTCCTCGACTCGCTCGATGAGTTTCCCGGCGGGCGGTACGGGGTGATCGTGGCCAACGAACTGGTCGACAACCTCCCGGCGGCGGTTGCGGCCCGTGTCGACGGGGGCTGGGTGGAGGAGGCGGTTGCCTCCGAGGGTGGCCAACTCGTCGCCACGCACGTCGCCGCCCGTCCCGGGGTGGCGGCCTGGGCGGAGCGACACGCACCCGGGCTTCCCGACGGCTCCCGGGTCGAGGTGCAGCTCGCCGCCGCCGCCTGGCTGCGCTCGGCGCTGGCGTCACTGCGGGCGGGGTCGGTGGTGGTGATCGATTATGGGGACACCTCAGACGGGCTGTCCGGGCGGCGCGCCTCGGGCACGGTCCGTACCTACCGGGCCCACCACCTCGGGCCCGATCCGCTGCTCGAGCCCGGATCGACCGACATCACGATGGACGTCGACTTCTCGGCGCTGGCGGCGGTGGTCGAGGAGTGCGGCGCCACCGTGGAGTACTCCAGCCAGGCCGACTTCCTCACCCGGTGGGGCCTGCGGGATCGGCTCACCGACCTGCGTCACCGCGAGTTGGAGGCGGCCCGGGGAAGCGACACGATGGAGCGGCTGATGCTCCGCAGCCGCGTGACCGAGGCAGAGACGCTGCTGCATCCCCGGGGGCTGGGGGACTTCAGGGTGTTGGTGGCAAGGAAATCGCTGCCCGCTGCCCGCTTCCCGCTTTCCGCCTGAACGGCCGGAGACACACCGACATTGTCGGGGTACCTCTTGCGGGTGGCGGGTGGCGGGGGCGCACCCTCTCTCTGCTACCTACCCCCTTCACAACGCCCCCCGACCGTTAGCCTCGTCCAAATGAGGGGGCCCGACATGTGGTTCCGTGAGGAGGATCCCGGCCTCCCCATCAAACTGGGTCCGGCATCCAACGGGGAATACGCCCCCGAGCCGCTGTCGCCGGTGCTCACCGAGGTGATCCGGGAGGCCCGGGCCCACTGCACTGCGACAGCCGATCGCATCGGCATGGACCGCCGCCAGTTTCTCAAGACCTCGATGGCGGCGGCGATCACCCTGTTCTTCCTCGATCGTCTCACCGCCCAGGCCTCGGCCTCCGAACCCGGGGGGAGGTTCCTCATCGAACTCGAGGCGATGATCGATCCCACGGCCGCCGAGGCGCGCCTCGGCGGCGACGAGTTCATCATGGACGTCCAAGGCCATCTCCTCGAGTACGACCTCGACCCCGCCACCCGCGGCCGCCGCTTCTGGGGCGATCAGTTCCCCCAGGTGAACTGCGGCGACGACGACCCCAGGGCGTGCTTCTCGATGACCCACTTCTTGGAGGAGTTGTTCCTGCGCTCGGACACTTCGATGGTCGTGCTCTCGGGGTTGCCAATCCATCCCGAGGGGAGCCCGCTGTCGATGGAGGTCATGGCAGAGACCCGGCGGGTCGCCCTCGGGCTGGCGCGCGACGATCGGGTGCTGCTGCACGCCCAGTTGCTCCCACATCTGGCCGACCCGCAGGCCGGCTTCGAGGCGATGGAGCAGGTCGTCGCCGACCAGCGCATCGCCGGGTGGAAGACGTTCACCCACTTCGCCGACCCGGTCAGCGGCAACCACTACTACCTCGACGACCACGACTCGTCGGCGCCGCAGGTGGGCCGGGCCTTCATCGAGAAGTCGCTGGAACTCGGCATTCGGATCATCTGCGTGCACAAGGGCCTCTCCGGCGGAAGCCGATGGGCTTCTCCGGTCGACATCGGCCCCGTCGCCCGCGACTACCCGGAGATGAACTTCGTCGTCTATCACTGTGGCTTCGAGACCGCGATCACCGAGGGCCCCTACACCGAGGCGACCCGCAACCGCGGAGTCAACCGGCTCATCTCCAGTCTCAGGGATTCCGGGGTGGCGCCGGGCTCCAACGTGTACGGCGAGTTGGGGTCGATCTGGTGGTACCTGATGCGGACGCCGACCGAGGCGGCACACGTCCTGGGCAAGCTGCTCGCCCATCTCGGCGACCGCAACATCCTGTGGGGCACCGACTCGATCTTCTACGGCTCGCCCCAGGACCAGATCCAGGCGATGCGCGCCTTCGAGATCACCCGCGCATTCCAGGAGCGGTACGGGTACCCGCCGCTGACCTCGCGTCGCAAGCACAACATCTTCGGCCTCAACGCCGCTGCCCTCTACGGTGTGGTGCCGACCAGCGTGCCCTTCACATTCACCCGCGATCAGCTCGCTGAGATCCGGATGACGTTCCCCGACGGCAACCACACCTTGGGTCCGAGCAATTCCGCCGAGATGGCCCGCTTCCACGA
>DATECY010000067.1:0-9229 GCA_035286665.1 Acidimicrobiia bacterium | reverse complement strand
GGCGTGTCGCGGCGCGAGCTCTACGAGCGCGTCGTCGACAAGGGCTAAGAGCGCCCGCCTATTGGCGGACGCTCTTAGCGAGAGCGGACACGCCCGCCGAGGAGGTGTCCACCGTTGCCTGGTTCGCCGGTCGTCGTGGACGTGGGGAACAACTCGCGGCTGCAAACCCTGCGCTCGTGGCGTGTCGCCTACCGCCTGCGGCCGATGCGCTGCACCACGTACTCGCCGGCCTCGAGATCGAGTGCCTCCCCGGAGATCGTGACTCGTCCGGCGCGCGACACGCTGAACGTGTGGACCATCGTTGGTATGCGGGGTCGAATCTCGATGTGATCGCCGGCGAGGGCGATTTCGAGCTGGTCGCCCTCTTCGACGCCGAGCGTTCTGCGCATTTCGGCCGGAATCACGACCCTTCCCAGGTCGTCGATCTTCCGAACAATGCCGGTATTCAAGATCGTGCACCTCCATTGGCTGACGCACCAACCCGAGTTCGGCAGTTTTCCAGAGAGCAGAATTTCGGGGGTGCGGCGAGTGTACCGGTGAGGCCGATTGCACCGCGTCAACGGGAGCGGGAAGCATGGCCGGCCGCCACTACCCTGACACGCCCCGATGATCTACCTGACCACACCGATCTACTACCCGAACGACCGGCCCCACATCGGCACGGCGTACACGACGCTCGTTGCCGATGCCACTGCCCGGTACTGGCGTCTGGTCGGCGAGGAGGTCTACGCGGTCACCGGCACCGACGAGCACGGGCTGAAGATCGCGCTCGCCGCCGAGGAACACGGTATGACTCCCCAGGAGTGGGTGGACCACATCGTCACGCGGTACCACGAGGCCTGGGATCTCCTCGAGATGTCGTTCGACGACTTCATTCGGACCACCGAAGAGCGGCACGAGACCACCGTCCAGACGATGTTCCAGAAGTGGCACGACGCAGGTGACACCTACCTGAGCAAATACGAAGGTCTGTACTGCGTGTCGTGCGAGGCCTACTACACCGAGGGCGAGTTGGTGGACGGGAACTGCCCGCAGCACGGGCGGCCGGTGCAGATCCACG
The DNA here is from genome assembly GCA_035286665.1 of Acidimicrobiia bacterium. Lineage (GTDB taxonomy): Bacteria > Actinomycetota > Acidimicrobiia > Spongiisociales > UBA11373 > RBG-16-68-21. The sequence continues at coordinate 8,169 of DATECY010000067.1, read as the reverse complement.
CCGAGGAGAACTGGTTCTTCCGCTTGTCGAAGTACGCACAGCCTCTGCTCGACCACATCGCGGCCCATCCGGAGTTCGTGGTTCCCGAGACGCGGCGGAACGAGGTGGTCGGGTTTCTCGAGCGGGGCGTCGACGACATCTCCATCAGTCGGGCGACCCTGACGTGGGGCATCCCCTTGCCCTGGGACCCGGCGCAGGTCGCCTACGTGTGGTTTGACGCCCTCATCAACTACGTGTCGGCGGCGGGCTTCAGCGACGACCCAGATCGATTCGCCCGGCAGTGGCCGGCATGGGCTCACCTCGTGGGCAAGGACATTCTCCGCTTCCACGCGGTCTACTGGCCGGCGATGCTCATGTCTGCGGGCCTGCCACTTCCTCGACAGATCGCCGTACACGGCCATCTGCTCGTGGCTGGCACGAAGCTCTCCAAGTCGAATGCGACTCAGATCCTTCCCCAGGAACTCGTGGAGAGGTTCGGCGTCGACGGCTACCGGCACCACTTCCTCCGGGACGTTTCTTTCGGCCCCGACAGCAATTTCTCGTGGGAAGGCATGGTCGATCGCTACAACGCCGATCTCGCAAACGATCTCGGCAATCTTGCGAGCCGTGTGCTCAACCTGGCCGAGAGATTCCGCGGCGGCACCGTTCCGACCGTGGCCGACCACAGCCGGCCCGAGGAGGCCGTGCTCGTGTCGGCCGCCGACAAGGCCCTGCGGGCGATGGGCGGGTACGAGGACTTCAAGACCAAACAGGTACTCGACGGTGTGTGGGGGCTGTTCGGCGCCGCGAACGGCTTCCTCGAAGCAACCGAGCCATGGCATCTCGCCAAGGATCAAGCCTCCTCCGAGCGCCTCGATCAGGTGTTGAACGCGTCCCTGGAGGCCCTTCGAGTGGGCGCCGTCCTCATCTCGCCCTCGATGCCCGGTGCGGCGCACCGCCTCTGGGACAAGCTCGGCCTTCCCGGTCATCCCGACGATGGCCCCCTCGCCGAGACCGGCCGTTTCGGTGTGTTCCCGGCGTCAAAGGTGACGAAGGGCGATGCGCTCTTCCCCCGCATCGAGGCCTGACGTGGCCGGCTGGGTCGACAGCCACTGTCATCTCCACATGAGCGAGGAGCCCGCGGCGCTGCTGCTCGATCGCGCGTCGGGCGCGGGTGTCGAGTGGGTGGTCGATCCGGGAACGGATGCAGCATCATCGGCCGCGGCGATCGAACTCGGGCGGCAGTTCCCCGCGAAGGTGTTCCCAGCGGTCGGGCTCCATCCCCACGACGCCGAACGGTGGGACGCCGAGCGGAGCGAGATCGAGCGCATGGCGCCCCAGGCGGTGGCCATCGGCGAGTGCGGTCTGGACTTCTACCGGAACCTGTCATCTCCGGACGCCCAGATCGCCGCATTCCGGGGTCAGATCGACCTGGCCGCGAGCCTGGACAAGCCGTTGATCGTCCACTGCCGCGACGCGTTCAGCGAGGTGTTCGACCTCATCGACGGAGCCGGCGCCGGGCCGAGGGCCATCCTCCACTGCTGGACCGGCGGACCCCGCTGGACCAAGCGGTTCGCCGATCTGGGGGTGACGTTCTCGTTCGCCGGGCCCGTCGCTTTCGAGACGGGTGACACGGTGCGCCGGGGCGCGGCCGAGGCGCCTCCGGAACGAACGATGGTCGAGACCGACACCCCGTTCCTCACCCCACCCCCACACCGTCGCGCGCCGAACGAACCGGCCAACGTGGTGCGGGTCGGGGCGGCTTTGGCCGAGGTGTGGGGCCTCCCGGTCGCCGAGGTCGCCGGGCTCACCACGGCGACCGCCACCCGGGTGTTCCGCGGTGGCTGAGCCGCTCGGTCGCCAGGAGACCCGCCGGCTGCTCGACGCCCACGGCATCCGGCCGACGAAGCACCTGGGCCAGCACTTCCTCGTGGAGCCCAACGTGGTGAGACGGATCGTGGAGATCTCGGGCGTCGGCCCCGGGGCGCAGGTCGTGGAGATCGGTGCCGGGATAGGAACGCTCACCAGGGCTCTGGCCGCGACGGGGGCGGCCGTCGTCGCCTACGAGATCGATGAGACGCTGCGGCCGGTGCTGGCCGAGACGGTCGGGGACTCCGCCGAAGTTCGCTTCGGGGACGCCCTCGCCGTCGATTGGGATGCCGATCTCGGGCCGGGGACCTGGGTGGTGGTCGCCAATCTCCCCTACAACGTGGGGACTCCCCTCGTCCTCGATCTCCTCCGGTTCGTGCCCCGGGTCGTGCGCCTCGTCGTCATGCTGCAGGAGGAGGCCGTCGAGCGCCTCGCCGCCGGTCCGGGGACCAAGGCATACGGGCTTCCCTCGGTGGTGGCGAGCCTCCACGGTTCGGTGCGGGTCGCGTTGCGCGTCCCGGCGCACCTGTTCGTCCCGCCGCCCAAGGTCCGCTCGGCCGTCGCCGTGATCGACCGCCGCCCGGTGGACCCCGTCGCCGAGCGGGCGATTGCTCTCGCCGCGGCCGGATTCGGCCAGCGCCGCAAGATGATCCGGTCGTCGTTACGCGCCGCTCTCACCGACCCCGAGCGGTCGATCGCTGCGGCCGGCCTCACCCCTACGGATCGGGCGGAGGATCTGGCGCCTGCGGACTGGCTGGCATTGGCGGGTGCGGCGTGATCATCGAAGCCTTCGCCAAGGTCAACCTGTCGCTCCGGGTGCATCCCCGTGACTCGTCGGGGTACCACCCGATCCGCTCCCTCATCCAGTCGATCGGGTGGTCCGACACGCTGTCGCTCGAGTTCGCCGAAGACGACCGGTTCACCGTCACCGGCCCGGAGGCGGTGACCGACGACGACGACAACCTTGCCTGGCGAGCCGTGACGGCGGTGCGGGATGCCGCCGGATCCCGGCAGCGTATCGGTCTCGGTCTCGACAAACACATCCCGGTGGAGAGCGGCCTCGGCGGCGGGAGTGCCGACGCCGCCGCCGGCCTCATGGGTGCCTCCCGGCTGCTCGACGTGGGGGAGGACGTGGTTGGCGAACTGGCCGCGACCCTCGGGTCCGATGTGGCGTTCTGCCTGACCGGGGGGACCGCATGGATGGAAGGCCACGGCGGGGTGCTCACCCCGATCCACTTCACGCCCGACTACACGCTGGCGATGGCGGTGCCGTCGATCTCGTTGTCGACCGCCGAGGTGTATCGACGGTGGGATCGCCTCGAGGGGCCGAGCGGCGTATCGGTGGGCGGGAACCGGCTCCCGCCGTCGCTACGCGAACTGGGCCCCCTCGGCAACGATCTGCTCGCCGCGGCACTCGACCTCCGGCCCGACCTGGGTGATTGGATGGCCGACCTCGCCGTCCGGTGGGAACGCCCCGTGCTGCTCACCGGCAGCGGCTCTGCGCTGTTCGCCTTCTTCATGGACGACGACGAGGCAGCCGCCGCCCTCGCCGCGTTGCCGCCGACACGCGGAACATGGTCCGGTTTGCCGCAGGCCACGGGGTGGAGACGGGTCGAGTAGACCGCCATCGACAAGATCTTGCGCATTGCGCATCGCGTATTGCTCCCTCTCCTCCATCGACCGGTCGTCTCCCGCTGAGGGCTCGGTGCCGTCTCTCGATACACTCCCCACCACCCAGTGGGGGGTGGTGTAATCGGCAGCACGCGGGGTTTTGGTCCCCGAAGAATGGGTTCGAGCCCTATCCCCCCAGCCACGCGCAGAGGAGGAACGAGATGAGCACTCGGGCGATCATCCTCGCGGCCGGCAAGGGCACGCGGATGAAGTGCGACCTGCCCAAGGTGCTGCACACCGTGTGCGGGCGCTCCATCTTCGAATGGGTCATCGAAGCGGCGCGCGCCGCCGGCGCGGACGACATCACGGTCGTCGTGGGTCACGGGGCGGAAGCGGTGGTGGCGGCGCTGCCCGCCGGTGTCCGCGCCGTGGTCCAGGAGCAGCAGAACGGCACCGGGCACGCCACGCGGACGGCGCTGGCTGCCATGGGCGGCGTCTCATCCGACACGGTGCTCGTCATCCCGGGCGACAGCCCGCTGTTCCGCCCGGACACCCTCACCGCACTCGTGTCGCGGCATCACGAGTCCGGGGGAGCGTGCACCCTGCTGACGACGACGATGCCCGATCCGACCGGGTACGGCCGGGTGGTGCGCAACGAGGCAGGTGTTGCCGCGATCGTCGAAGAGCGCGATGCCGATGAGGCCGCCCGCTCGATCGACGAGGTGGCGGTGTCCACGTACGCCTTTGCCGGATCGGCCCTCACGGAAGCCCTGACGCGGCTGACGACCCGCAACGACCAGGGTGAGGAGTACCTCACCGACGTCGTGGCGCTCTTTGCCGCAGCCGGACCTGTCGCCACGCACACCATCGACGATCACCGCGAGACCCTCGGGATCAACTCCCACGACCAGTTGGCGGACGCCGAGTGGGTGATGCGCGAACGGATCAACCGGCGGCTCATGGCCGCGGGTGTCTGGATGCAGGATCCGACCACCACGTATGTGGACGCCACGGTGGCGATCGCCGCCGGAGCCCGCCTCTATGCCGGCGTCCACCTGGAAGGAGCGACCTCCGTCGCCGCCGGTGCCGTCGTCGGACCCCAGAGTTTCGTGATCGACAGCACCGTCGGCCCGGGCGCCAGGGTGTGGTATTCGGTGGTGCGGGGTGCCGAAATCGGAGAAGGCGCCGATGTCGGCCCCTTCGCCAGCCTGCGACCGGGGACGACTCTGGGGGAGGGGGTCAAGGCGGGCACCTTCGTGGAGGTCAAGGCGTCGACGATCGGTAGGGGCAGCAAGGTGCCGCACCTCTCCTACGTCGGCGACACCACCATCGGCGAGGACAGCAACGTCGGCGCGGGGACCATCACCTGCAACTACGACGGGTTCCGCAAGCACCACACCACGATCGGGTCACGGGTGTTCATCGGATCCGACACGATGTTGGTGGCCCCCGTCGAGATCGGCGACGACGCGGTCACCGGCGCCGGGTCGGTGATCACCCGCGACGTGTCGCCTGGTGCGCTCGCCGTAGAGCGTTCGCCGCAGAAGGAGATCCCCGGCTACGCTGAACGACGGGCACGGCTGGCCGATTCCGAAGGCGAGTGAAGGGGCGTTGACCGCTCACATGGAGGCGACGAACCGCAAGCGGCTGATGCTGTTTTCGGGTTCGGCAAACCCACCTCTTGCCCGGGAGGTCGCCGACCTCCTCGGAGTGGAGCTGGGTGGGGTCGACCGCAAGCAGTTCGCCAACGGCGAGATCTCCATCCGGTTCACTCAAAGCGTTCGTGGCGCCGATTGCTTCGTGCTCCAGAGCCACAGCCATCCGATCAACTTCCACATCATGGAGCAGTTGATCATGATGGATGCCCTGCAGCGGGCCTCGGCGAAGCGGATCACTGCCGTCGTCCCCTTCTTCGGGTACGCCCGCCAGGACAAGAAGGGCATGCCGCGCGAGCCGATCACGGCCCGCCTCATGGCCGACCTGTTCGTGACCGCAGGTGCCGACCGCCTGGTGTCCGTCGACCTGCACTCGCCGCAGATCCAGGGCTTCACCACCAAGCCGTTCGATTCGCTCACCGCTCTGCCGGTGTTCATCCACCACCTCGCCGGCCAGATCGAGGGCCCGACCACGGTGGTGTCGCCCGACAGCGGACGCGTGAAGGTGGCGTCCAAGTACGCCCGGCACCTCGACGCCGAGGTCGCCTTCGTCCACAAGCGGCGCCGGGTGGACGTGGCAAACTCGGTCTCGGCCCTGCAGGTCGTCGGTGACGTGGAGGGTCGCCATTGCGTCCTGCTCGACGACATGATCGACACCGCCGGCACGGTCGTGTCTGCTGCCGAGCTCCTCAAGGAACGAGGGGCGCTGTCGGTACGTGCGCTGGCGACCCATCCGGTGCTTTCGCCGCCTGCGGTGGAACGCCTCAAGGGCGCCCCGATCGAGGAGGTCGTGGTCACCAACACCCTTCCCGTGTCCGGCGAGGCTGCAGAGCTCACCAACCTGACGGTGCTGTCGATCGCCCCGCTGCTCGCCGACACGCTCAAGGCGATCTTCATGGACACATCGGTCTCCCAGATCTTCATGGGAGAGAACGTGTAAGAAGTTTCCCGTCTCCCGTCTCCCGTCTTCCGTCTCCCGTCTCCAGCAAGACCCCGGTTGGGGGGGCGGTGCGCTCGCTGACGAATTGCGAATTGCGAATCGCCGCCAATCGCCAATCGCGCATCGCGGACGCGCTCCCGCCCCTTGCTACGCGTCCTTCGGCAACGGGCGAGAGGCGAGCACCATCGGGGACCCCCGGAACGGGTGCGGCACCACCCGGATCGGCTCGCGGTACACCTCGGACAGCAGCGCATCGTCGAGGACGTCGGCCGGGCGCCCCGAGGCACGCACTCTGCCCCGATCCATCACCACGATGCGATCCGTGTAGGCCGCGGCGGCGTTGACGTCGTGGAGCACGGCCACCACGGTCCGTCCCTGACGGGCCACCCCATGGAGCAACGCCATCGTCGCCTCCTGGTGGCCGAGATCGAGGGCGGTTGTCGGCTCGTCGAGGAGGACGATCGGTGTGTCCTGGGCAAGCACTCTGGCGATGGCGACCCGGGTGCGCTCTCCGGTGGAGAGGGTGGAGACGACCCGGTCGGCGAGGTGGGCGATCTCGGTGGCGGCGAGTGCTTCCTCGACGACCGCGGCGTCCCTGGCGGCGGAGTTCGTCTGTTCGCGCCGGTGGGGATGACGGCCCAAGGAGACGACCGTGCGGACCGTGAACGGGATGCCGCCGCCGGCGTCGGGGCGGAGTACCGATCGGACGAGCGCGAGCACTTCGGGCCGCATGTCGCTGGGGGCGGCACCGTCGAGTGTCACCGACCCCGCCGACGGCCGCAGGTCGCCGGCGACGAGGCGGAGGAGCGTCGACTTGCCGGCCCCATTGGGTCCGACGACCGAAACGAATTCGAGCTCGCCGATGTCGATCGTCACCTCATCGACCAGCGTCGCCGAGCCGATCCGGTACGAGGCTGCTCGCAGCGAGACTCGGGGCATCATGAGATGACCCTGCTGTCTCGCCTCGCCAGCCACAGGAAGAACGGGCCGGCGATTGCCGCGGTGACGAGCCCGACGGGGATCTCGACCGGCGTGAACAGCGTGCGTGCGGCGAGGTCGGCACCGACGATGAACAGGGGGCCGAGCAGGGCACAGCCGGCGAAGAGAGGTCCGTGGCGGGGTCCGAGCAGTCTGCGCACGACATGGGGGACGAGCAGACCGACGAAGACGATCACCCCGACCGCGCCGACGACCGCGCCGACGGTCACGCCGACGGCGAGCATCACCACCGAGGTGAACATGGCGACGTCGACGCCGAGGTGCCGCGCCTCCGCCTCGCCGAGGGTCAGGATGTCGAGGGTTCGGCGCCCTCCGGTCAGCACCGCCGCGCCGATCACGACGAATGGCAGGGATCGTCCGGCCATCTCCCAGGTGGCCGAAGAGAACCCGCCCAGCAGCCAGAACTCGACCGGTGGCACCTTGGTGCGGTCGCCGGCGAAGACCGCAAACCCGACCCAGGCGCTCAACGCCAGCCCGAGGGCGACGCCCATGAGAATGAAGCGGGCGCGCTCGGTCTCACGCGTCTCCACGAGCGTGCGCAGCACGAGGGCGGTGAGCATCCCGGCGACCACGGCTCCGGCGATCGCTCCGGAGCTCCCACCCAGGAGGGTGCCGATGGCGCCGCCCACTGCCGCCCCCGGACCGATTCCGAGAAGGTGGGGGTCGGCCATCGGATTGCGGAACACGCCCTGAAGGGCGGCACCGGAGAGGGCGAGCGCGACCCCGGTGACCATGCCCATGACGATCCGAGGCGCTCGTATCTGCCAGACGACGGCCTCGGCCCGGATCGATGGATCCGGGCCGAGTGACCAACCGACCTTGCGGGCGAGCACGCCAACGACCTCAGAGGGGGTCAGGTGGACCGCGCCGAAGTAGAAGCTGGCGGCGATCGTCGCCAGCAATGCGACGAACAACCCGGTCATGACGGCCACGGCGCGGCGTCTGGTGAGATCTCCTGTCCCCGTCACGGCGTGATCGACTCCCTCGTCAGCCCGATGCCAACTCCGGGTGCAGGTCGAGGACGAATTGCATGAGCGCCTGGCCCACCCGCGGCCCGAGATTGAAGAAGTATGCCTCGTCGTACACGAGGAACGATCCGGAGCGGCCGGCAGGGGT
>DATECY010000066.1:0-4147 GCA_035286665.1 Acidimicrobiia bacterium | reverse complement strand
TCGGAATCCGCCGCCGGCTCCCCCGGGTATGGAGCGCACTCTCCGGCGGGCGCATCGACGGGCGCAGTGCCCGGATCATTGTCCACGGCACGTCACACCTCGACGACCAGGCTGCCCGCCGGGTGGTCGACGCGGTCATCGATGACGCGCCGGGGTTGACCACCGGCGAGTTGGCGGCCCGGCTCCGCCGCCTGTGCATCGAGATCGATCCCCAGTCGGCGCGGGAACGCTACGCGGAGGCGGTGGCGGGACGGCGCCTGGTCACCGAGGCCTCCCCCGACGGCACCGCCCACCTCCTCGGGATGGACCTGCCCCCTCATCGGGTCGCCGCCGTGGCCCGTCGCATCAACTGCCTCGCCCTGAGCATCAACACCCCAGGCGATCCCCGCAGCATCGACCAACTGCGCGCCGATGTCTTCCTGGACCTGCTGTCGGGCATCCAGCACCGCGCCACAGGCGGGGTGGTCGATCTCCGGGTCGACCTGGAGACTCTCGCCGGCCTGTCCGAAGCGCCCGGGGACCTCGCCGGGTTCGGGCCCGTCATCGCCGACATCGCCCGCCAGGTCACAGAGGCTCAGATCGGGAGCGAGTGGAGGTTCACCATCACCGACCCCCGTACCGGCCTCACCGTTGGCGACGGCACCACTCGCCGTCGCCCCACCGCGTCGCAGCGCCGCAGTGTCCAGGCGCGGGATCGCACCTGCACCTTCCCCGGATGCCGCATGCCCGCCACCCAATGCGATCTCGACCACCGCACACCGTGGTCCGAGGCTCACCGCACCTCCGTCGCCGGGCTCGACCTCGCATGCCGCCACGATCACGTCACCGTCCGCCACCGCATCGGATGGGCCCGCCGGCCCCTGCCCGGGGGCGACCACCTGTGGACCAGCCCCCTCGGCCACAGATACACCACCAGCGGCAAACCCCCGTAACGCCGCCGCTCAGGCCCGGTCCCACCGCGCCGACACGTCCCTGAACACACCGAAAGGAACCGACATGGACCTCCAAGCATGGATCGACCAGGAGCAGGCCCACATCGTCGAGATGATCCGCCGCACCGGCTGGGCCATCCAGTATGTCGGCGGGGACACGTGCAGCCGCCCCGGCTGTGACTCCCCTCCAGACGAGCAGCCACCATTCGCCTACACCATCGGGCTGTTCGGGTTGGGCCATCCCGAACTGCTCATCATCGGCGTGGACCCAGCAACCGCGCAGGGGGTGCTCAACACGCTCGGCCTGCGGATGCGGCAAGGCGAAGTGCTCATGCCCGGGCTGATCATCACCTTCGAGGACTGGCCCCATCGCATCATCCCCGAGGTCGTGCCCAACCCGGGGGAGATCGTGCTGGGAGCGAACAGCTTCTACCAGCGCCCACCGGAGCACTCGGTCCCCGTCCTGCAGCTCACCTACGACGACACCGAAGGGAGGTTCCCCTGGGACCAGGGCTACATCGCCCCGGAGCTGCAACCTCGACCCGGGACGTTCGCCGCGTGAGGCACGAGCTACCCGATCTCGACGAGGTCGTTGGGGAGCAGAGACACCCAGACCTTGCCCGGTGGGACGGTGGCGGCGTGACCGAATTCGTCGAAGAACTGGAACGGCTCGCGCTCGTCGTCGCGCTGCCAGGTGCCCTCCCAGACACGCCCCTGCGAGAAGACCCACGCCGGACCCGATCCGACTGTGTCGATCGCCGGAACAGGCATCACGGGCCCGGATGCGTTGGCCGGAGGATAGGCGATGTAGAAGCGCCCCGAGATCACAACAAGCACTTCGGCGTCGATCCTGCCCCGCTCACCCTCCTCGTCCATCCACTCCTGGTATTCGCCGCGGAACCAACGTTCGTACGTCCGGGTATCCGAGTTGTAGCGCCACTCGACCTCGTTGGCTCCCTGCACCCAGGTGAGGGTGACGTTCAGCGCGGGGTCTGGCGGGAGTGGCCACTCGCCGAAGGGAAGCCACGGGGTCGGAGGCTCATCGGGATAGCCCCGGTCGTCGGCGAATTCGCGGAAGCCGAGCGTGGAACCGTACACGTTGTGCGGCAGGTCCCGTTCGGGGATCCGGTGCATGATCGAGTCGTAGAACGTCACGCGTGGGATATTGCGCGCAACGGCCATGGCCGTCACCCATGGCTGGGCGCCGGTGTTGACCATGGTGGCGTTGAGAGCGGTTGCGATCTGCAGGTCAGCGGGTCGGAGTGATCGGATGGGACCGATGTACTCGGCATCCGAGTAATGGAACAGGGCGACGAAGCGGGTCGTGCGGTCCTCCACCAGGATCTCGGCCATCGCGTCTGCGAGTTGGATACCCGATTGCGGCTGAGCGGGCCCCGCATTGTCGATCTTGACCATGAGCACCCGGCGGTCGAGCAGTTCCTCGTCGTAGACCGGCAGGCCGTTGACCTCCGAGTAGCCGACCGGGGGGATCGTGGTCGTGGTCGTGGTCGTGGTCGTCGTCGTGGTCGTGGTGGTGGTCGTGGTGGAAGTGGCGACCGTCGTCGTCGGCGCGGTCGTAGTGGTCGCCTCCGACGACGAGCAGGCGGCGACGACCAGGGACAGGGCTATGAAGAGGGGGGTACGTCGAAACATCTACGCGGAGAATAGCGGGCGGCGCATTTTCACATTCGGGACCCGGGTATCCCCTCAGAGTGTGGGATCGTGTCCCGTGGTGTGACCTGGTCTGAGTTGACAACCGCGAGGATGTCGGCGTGCCTTCCTCGTAGCCATCCGTTAGAACCCGCCAGAGGATCCGCCCAAGCCGCGACAAGACCCCGGCCAGAAAACGCTCTGACCAGGGCCTTCGTTCGTAGCGGGGGCGGGATTTGAACCCGCGACCTTCGGGTTATGAGCCCGACGAGCTACCAGACTGCTCCACCCCGCGTCGTGAAGAGCGAAGTGTACGGAAGGGTGCCCGCCTACGCAATGTCGGGCTCGAACCAACATCCCATGCCCGGTTCGGTGAGCTCGTCGAGGGTCGAGCCCATACGACCGGTGTACTCGCTCGAGGCTCATGGCTCATGACGCCGAGCGCAGCGAGGCTCCGTGGTGGGTCGGGTGGGGGTCGAACCCACAACCTTCGGGTTAAAAGCCCGCTGCTCTGCCGGTTGAGCTACCGACCCAGGCACGCGAAGGTAGCGTCGGCGGCGCCACCCTTCATCTCGATGGAACCCTACGGGGTCGTCGGTCGTCTCATCGCCATGATCACACGACTCATTCCCATCATCGCGCTCGGCCTCGTCGTCACCGCGTGCGGTGACTCGGACACGCTCGGGACCCCGGCCAAGGAGCCGATCTCGGGCGCCATCCACGTCAGCGGCGGGATAGCCGGGATCGACGAGACCTGGACGCTGGCGGCCGACGGAACGATCGCCGGCCCCAACGGAGAGACCGGCACCTACCGGGACGCCGACCTCGCCGCCCTTCGCCAGGCGATCGCCTCAGCCGACTTCTTCAACCTCGCAGCCACCTACATGCCAGACGACACCTGCTGTGACCGGTTCACCTACGAGGTGACGCTCACCGAGGGGGACCGCATCAACACGGTGACGACGATCGACGCCGCCGAGGCGCCCCAGACCCTGTTCAGTCTGATCGACACCTTCCGCAACGCGTTGCGGATCGACACCTCCCTCCCGTAGCGGGCGTCACCCGGCGGTCGGGTCGCCACTCACCCGGCGCACCCACGGCCGGTAGAGAAAGCGCCACTTGGCGACGTAGGCGGCGTAGTGGGGGTTGGCGTACATCCGCAGACCGGTCATCCGCGCATTGGCTGTCTCGAACCGCTCGAGGTCGTCATCGAGGGAGGGGCCGTACTCGGCCTGTTGCTTGGGATAGACGTCGGACGTGAAGTGCTCCCAGACGGCCAGGTCGTTGCGGTTGACCGAGGAGATCATCTCGACGGCGGCCGGATCGGCCAGCAGGCGTTTCTTGATGTCGTCACTCGGCGCAACCCACTTGGAGGCATAGTGGATGTCGGGAAGCCCGACCGCCCGCTGCATCATGAGCAGCGACTCGTCGAAACGGTCGGCTCGCCCGACGAACGAGAACCTCGGCATCAGCGAGATGGCCTGCTCGCCCGTGCCGGCCGGCCCGGCAATGATCCGGGTCTGTCGATCCCGGACCGCCTCGTGGGTGATCCACTCTTCGAAGGG
>DATECY010000065.1:0-2942 GCA_035286665.1 Acidimicrobiia bacterium | reverse complement strand
ACGTTGTGGCCCCGACCGGGATGACGGGCTTGATCCGACAACCGATCCCACACGATGAGTACCGGTCCGTGGAGCATGGCCTGCCCCGCGAGGGCGGCGTGGTCGTCGCTGACGATCCCACCGTCGAGGCGGCGCGGTCCGGGGTGCGGAACGATCGTGGGCGAAACGATGACGGAGGTCACGTCGCCGTAGAGGCCGTAGTCGAGGCCGAGGATCAATAGACAGGCCTGGGCGGCGATCAGCACCTTCATCTCCTCGGTCGGCTCGAACCCGCGTGTTCCCTCGAACGACTTATCGGCCAGGAACATCCGGATCAGATCCTCCATCCGGCGGCGATCACCGTCATCGAGCGCCGACCACCAGCGCAGGTTCTCACCGAGCAGGCTGCGCCACGAATCGGGGAAGGGGACCTCAAGAGCCCTTGCTCGTCGACGCTTCATAATGGTTCCCGCCCTGTTCTTCGATGCACTCGAGATTGTCGCAGCCGGGGAGGTCTAGACCATCCGGCGCGGCGCCCTCCGCGTCGAGTACAAAGTACGAAGTACAACGGGAGACCGTCTGGCGAGGCCGCACCTCCTCCGCAGCACTGCTTCGCAGTGCCGCGCCTCCCCCGCAGAGCAGGGGAGGCAAGAGCGGAGGGAGTGGGATTCGAACCCACGGTGGGGCGTGAACCCCACAGCAGTTTTCAAGACTGCCACCTTCGTCCGCTCGGTCATCCCTCCATGGCGGCGGCCCAGCCGCCACAGTACGAAACACAAGGTACTAGCTACGACGTGCGAAGCCGGGTCGGCCAGACCGTCTGGCGCGGCTGCAGTGCCGCACCTCCCCGCCGGGCAGGGGAGGCAAGAGCGGAGGGAGCGGGATTTGAACCCGCGAGGGAGCGTGAACCCCCTACACGCTTTCCAGGCGTGCGCACTAGGCCGGACTATGCGATCCCTCCAATAGCGGCATAGTGTAAAGCGCCATGGATCATCCCCAATTCGAAACCGCCATGCGAGCCGCCCTGGCGGAAGCGGCCCGCGCCGCCGCCCAGGGCGACGTGCCGGTAGGTGCCGTCCTGCTCGACCCGGACGGCGACATCATTGCTTCCGACCACAATCGCCGTGAAGAGCTACAGGATCCCACCGCCCACGCCGAGATGAGGGTTCTTTCGGCCGCCGCTCGGGCGGCCGGGGATTGGCGGCTCACCGGCCACACCCTGGTGGTGACTCTCGAGCCGTGCGCCATGTGTGCCGGCGCCGCCGTGTGGTCGCGCCTCGATCGGATCGTCTACGGTGCGTCCGACCTCAAGGCAGGGGCGGCCTGGAGTCTCTACAACATCCCCCAGGACCGGCGCCTCAATCATCGGGTCGATCTGGTCGAGGGAGTGCTCGGCGATGAGTGTGCGGCCCTTCTCACCCGATTCTTTGGGGACCGGCGCGGCTAGGAACGGGGACCCCGTTCGGCGGAAGTTGCACTGCCATCGTTCGATCATGCTGGACTCGCCGGAAGAGGCACATGCGTCCCGAATAGCCAACCGGGTCACCCGGGTGCGTCTCACCGCCCGGGTGGGAGGGGATCCCGCTCGACCGGACAGGTCATGCATCTGGGGCCGCCTCTCCCCCGGGACAACTCGGACGAAGAGATCCGATGGACGGTGATGCCCGCCTCCTCGAGCACCTCGTTGGTGGCGACGTTCCGCTCGTAAACCACGACCTCGCCGGGAGCGAGCGCAAAAGTGTTGTTGGCGTCGTTCCATTGCTCACGCTCCGCCTGGACACTGTGGAGCGGCGGCTCGATCGACCGGACGTCGTCCCGCCCTGTTGCCCAGGCCAACCCGGCGACGAGATCGGGCAATTCGACCACCTTCAGATGACCGTCGGCTCCCGGGGTCACCTCGAGTGCCCGCACCTGCTGTCTGATCTTGGGATAAAGCACAAAGGCGTCGACATCGACCATGGTCACCACCGTGTCGAGATGCATCGTGCTGCGTGCGTTCGGAAGCTCCACCGCCAGGATCCGATCGACCACGTTTTGCTCGAACAGACGTGCGGCCAGCGCCGCGGCACCGGAGGGAGTTGTTCTCTCGGAGATACCGATCGCCAAGCCCCGCTCGCCCACCACCAGGACGTCGCCACCTCCACGGACGCCGGATAGTGCTCGCCCGGCTGGTCTCCGAACCAGATCGGCGTGCCGGCGAACCGCGGATGCAGACCGTAGATCAAGCGAAGGAGGTCGGTTTCCCGCTGCCGTACCGGTCGGTTCATGGGGTTGAGGATGACGCCGTCACCCACCCAGACGGATGAATCCCTCATGAAGACTGCATTGGGGAGTGGCGTCAGGATGAAATCGTCGGGACCATGTAACGCCGCGAACAGCCCCTCTGCCTCGCCCACCTCTTCCAGGGTGACCCCGCCGATGAGGTGACGCACTAGCCCCGGCACCGGCAGCTCGATGAGGAAACGGCGCACCCGTTCGGCTAGTCGACGCCCGCACAGATCGTCGGTGACGTGCGCATCCACAAACTCGACCGCAAGCTCCCGGTCGGTGAGCACTTCCTCCAGCAGCGTTGCCAAATACAGAACCTGCGCCCCGGAACCGCTGATGGTGGCGCTGAACGTTTCGTGCTCCTCACGCGCCTTCTCGACCCACACCAACTCGTCGAAGAGCAACTCATCCTTGTTGCCTGGGGTCAAACCGGTGTAGTTCCAGATCAGGGCGATGCACGATCACCGCCTGCAAGCGACCGACCTCTGATCGAATCTCACCACCCACCCGCTGCTCCTCGCCTCATCGGTGCCATTCTGTCACTCCGCCCGCTTCTTTGGCCGGACGTGGCCACGGTACAATCCTCGGCATCGGAGGGATCGCATAGTCCGGCCTAGTGCGCGGCACTCGAAATGCCGTAGGGCGTTTACCCGCCCTCGAGGGTTCGAATCCCTCTCCCTCCGCCACGAAACCCG
>DATECY010000064.1:0-33938 GCA_035286665.1 Acidimicrobiia bacterium | reverse complement strand
GCGCGCGACCAGCGACCTCGTACGAAGTGGGGGAGGCTGAAGCGGCGCGCGCGTCGGTGGTGGTCGAGGGTCGCTGCCCTCTCCGCTCGGCCTGCGGTCGCGGTGAAGCTCCCCTCCCATTCCGATGGGAGGGGTCAGGGGGAGGGTTCCTATCCCCACGAAGTGGGGGAGGCTGGAAGAGCGCGCGACCAGCGACTTCGTACGAAGTGGGGGAGGCTGAAGCGGCGCGCGACCAGCGACCTCGTACGAAGTGGGGGAGGCTGAAGCGGCGCGCGCGTCGGTGGTGGTCGAGGGTCGCTGCCCTCTCCGCTCGGCCTGCGGCCGCGGTGAAGCTCCCCTCCTATTCCGATGCCCACCGAGTGGGAGGGGGAGACAGACCCCCCGGCCCCCTCCCACCGAGTGGGAGGGCGAGAAGAGGTGGCCTTCTGCATTTCGATGGGTGAGGTGAGGGAGCGCAGCGAGCGGGCGGAGGGTTTTGGCCTCCCCCACTCGGTGGGGGAGGCGCGAGGCCGCAGGCCGAGCGGAGAGGGCAACTATCCCCGATCAACGTGCCGCGCGGGCTTCGCGTGTGTTGCTGCCGTCCCCATGGCCCCCTCCCACCGGGAGACGACGGGCAAAACGACCCGATCGCGAATCCCCGCGACGCATCACTGAATCGGAGGGAACAACGTGCCGATCAACGGGTTGTGATCACCGCAAGGCCGGTCCCGTCTTGAACAGGGCCACCGCTATAGTCGCGGGGGCGCCTCCGGCACGAACCAGACGCGCCATCGTCACCTAGGAGATCGTTGTGTTCGAGCGCTTCACCGACCGGGCAAGACGGGTGGTCGTGCTCGCCCAAGAAGAGGCGCGCCTGCTCAACCACAACTACATCGGCACCGAGCACATCCTCCTCGGGCTGATCCACGAGGGCGAAGGCGTCGCCGCCCGCGCCCTCGAAAGCATGGGGATCTCCCTCGAATCGGTGCGCAGCCAGGTGGTCGAGATCATCGGCCAGGGCGCCCAGGCGCCGACCGGCCACATCCCCTTCACCCCCCGCGCCAAGAAGGTGCTTGAGCTGTCGCTGCGTGAGGCACTCCAGCTGGGCCACAACTACATCGGGACCGAGCACATCCTCCTCGGCCTGATCCGCGAGGGTGAAGGCGTCGCCGCCCAGGTCCTCCAGAAACTCGGCGCCGAGCTCCACAAGGTCCGCCAGACCGTCATCCAGCTGCTCAGCGGCTCCCAGGGTGACGAGCCGCCCTCGGGCTCGTCGGAGAGCTCCTCGAGCCGCCGCGGCGGCGGTGGCAGCAGCAGCGAGAGTGGATCCGGCTCGACGGTGCTCGACCAGTTCGGCCGCAACCTCACCCAGTACGCCAAGGAGCGCAAGCTCGACCCGGTGATCGGCCGCAAGCGTGAGATCGAGCGGGTGATGCAGATCCTGTCGCGCCGCACCAAGAACAACCCGGTGCTCATCGGCGAGCCCGGCGTCGGCAAGACCGCCATCGTCGAAGGCCTCGCCCAGCGCATCGTCGCCGGTGAGGTCCCCGACACCCTTGCCGGCAAGCACCTCTATACCCTCGATCTGGGCGCCCTGGTCGCCGGCTCCCGCTACCGCGGCGACTTCGAGGAGCGCCTCAAGAAGGTGCTGAAGGAGATCCGCACCCGCGGCGACATCATCCTGTTCATCGACGAGATCCACACCCTGGTCGGCGCCGGCGCCGCCGAGGGTGCCATCGACGCCGCCAGCATCCTCAAGCCGATGCTGGCCCGCGGCGAGCTGCAGACCATCGGCGCCACCACCCTCGAGGAGTACCGCAAGTACCTCGAGAAGGACGCGGCGCTGGAGCGGCGCTTCCAGCCGATCCAGGTGGACGAGCCGACGGTCGCCGAGACGATCCAGATCCTCACCGGGCTGCGCGAGAAGTACGAGGCGCATCATCGCGCCTCCTACACCGACCAGGCGCTGGTGTCCGCCGCCAACCTGGCGGACCGGTACATCGCCGACCGCCACCTGCCCGACAAGGCCATCGACCTGATCGACGAGGCCGGCAGCCGCATGCGCATCTCTCGCAAGTCGGCCACCCCCGAGTTGGAGTCGATCGAGCAGAAGCTGTCGGACACCCGCCGCCAGAAGGAAGACG
Source organism: Acidimicrobiia bacterium (assembly GCA_035286665.1). Lineage (GTDB taxonomy): Bacteria > Actinomycetota > Acidimicrobiia > Spongiisociales > UBA11373 > RBG-16-68-21. Next base: position 31,815 of record DATECY010000064.1, on the reverse strand, counting down.
CCGTCCAGTCCCAGCAGTTCGAGCGGGCCGCCCAGCTACGCGACCAGGAGCGCACCCTCGTCGCCGAGCGCACCGATCGCGAACTGGAGCTGGGAGACAGCCAGGACGTCATCGGCTCGATCATCGGCGAGGAGCAGATCGCCGAGGTGCTCGCCCAGTGGACCGGCATCCCGGTGCAGTCCCTCACCGAGGAGGAGACCGCCAAGCTCCTCAAGATGGAGGACGAGCTCCACAAGCGGATCGTCGGCCAGCACGAGGCGATCCAGGCCGTGAGCCGTGCGATCCGGCGCACCCGGGCCGGCCTCAAGGACCCCAAGCGCCCCGCCGGCTCGTTCATCTTCCTCGGCCCCTCGGGCGTCGGCAAGACCGAGACCGCCAAGGCGCTCGCCGCGTTCCTGTTCGGCAACGAGACCGCCCTCATCCAGCTCGACATGTCCGAGTACATGGAGAAGCACACGGTCAGCCGCCTGGTCGGATCACCCCCCGGCTACGTCGGCTACGACGAGGGCGGGCAGCTCACCGAGGCCGTGCGCCGCAAGCCGTTCTCCGTGGTGCTCTTCGACGAGATCGAGAAGGCCCACCCCGACGTCTTCAACACCCTCCTGCAGATCCTCGAAGACGGGCGGTTGACCGACTCGCAGGGCCGCACGGTCGACTTCAAGAACACGGTCATCATCATGACCTCGAACCTGGGCACCCAGGAGATGAAGCGCAAGAACATCGGCTTCTCGTCCGAGACCGAGTTGATCTCCTACGCCAAGATCAAGGAGAAGGTCACCGAGGCGCTCAAGAAGCAGTTCCGCCCCGAGTTTCTCAACCGCATCGACGAGGTCATCGTGTTCCACGAGCTGACCCTCGACGAGGTCAAGGAGATCGTCGACCTCATGCTGGTGCGCATCCGCGAGCAGCTGAAGTCCCAGGCGCTCGACCTCGTCCTCACCGATGCCGCCAAGTCGATGCTCGGCACCAGCGGCTACGACCCGCAGTTGGGCGCCCGCCCGCTGCGCCGTGCCCTCCAGCGTATGCTCGAAGACCCGCTGTCGGAGAAGGTCCTTTTCGGGGAGTTCACCGCCAACTCGACCGTCCTGGTGGACGTCGACCCGGAGAACCCCGGCCAGCTGACCTTCGCCTGCGTGGAGACCCCCGCCCAGCCTCCTCTGGAGATGGCCGACTCCGAGGGGTAGGGGGCTCGCCTCGCAAGGCAGCAATTGGCAATTCAACGGAGCGCGTTGGCGCGTTCGTGCTGGGAACGGCCGGGGCTCGCTGGGAACGGCCGGGGCTTGTCGCGGCGGCGGTTTGGGGCGGTGCGGGCTCTCGGGTTGGTGCCCCCTCCGCTCAGCGGCTTCGCCGCTGCGCGCCTCCCCCGGAAGACCGGTGGAGGCAAGATGCCCCTTGACGAGTGCGACCCAAAACGAGCAGTGTCTAGACTCAGGCCTTGGACTCCCCACCTGGGAGTGCAACCAGACTCTATGCATAGGAGCCAATACTCATGTTGAAGAGACGCCTCAGCTTCGTCGCGCTCGTAGCGACGATTGCTTTGGTGGCAGCGGCGTGCGGGGACGACACGAGTGCGTCGTCGACCACCGCTGCTGTCACGACCACCGCGGCGACGACGACTACCGCCGCCGGCGAGACCACTACTACCGCTGCACCCACGACCACTGCTGCCGGGCCGACCGCCCTGGTCTGCCAGGTCACCGACACCGGCGGTGTCGACGACAAGAGCTTCAATGAGGTCGCCTACAACGGCCTGTTGCAGGCTGCCGAGCAGCTCGGTGTCGCCACCGACCTGTTGGAGTCGCAGGACGCGACCGATTACGCGACGAACCTCACGTCGTTCATCGGCGAGGGCTGCAACTTGATCATCACGGTGGGCTTCCTGCTCGCCGATGACACGGCCGCCTCGGCTGCCGCCAACCCGGACACGTTGTACGCGATCGTCGACTACCCGGTGATCATTCCGGGTGTCGGTCCGATTGCTCCGTTCACGGAGGCATCGACCAACGTGCGCGGCTTGAACTTCAACACCAACGAGGCTGCGTTCCTCGCCGGGTACCTGGCCGCCGGGATGTCCACGTCGCACGTCATCGGGACGTTCGGCGGAGTCAACATTCCGCCGGTGACCGTGTTCATGGACGGCTTCTTCTACGGGGCCGCCTACTACGACAGCATCAAGGGCACGACCACCACGGTGCTCGGTTGGGATCCGGCGGCACCGGACCTCGGTCTGTTCACCAACAACTTCGACTCGCTCGAAGACGGTCGGGCCTTCGCCCAGAACCTGATGGACGAGGGTGCAGACATCATCCTGCCCGTGGCCGGCCCTGTTGGGCTCGGCTCGGGTGCGGCGATCCAGGATGCCAATGCAGCCGGTGGCAGCGTGATGATGATCGGCGTCGACGCCGACATGTTCTTCTCGGCCCCCGATCTGCAGGACATCCTGCTGACCTCGATTCAGAAGAAGATGGATGCGGCCGTGCTCAACACGGTCAGCAACGTCGTGGTCTTGGGCGCGCTGGGCAATGAGTACTTCGGCACGCTGAGCAACGGCGGCGTCGACATTGCTCCGTTCCACAACTTCGAGAGCGCCGTTCCGGCCGAGCTGGCGGCTGAGCTCGTGCAGTTGAAGGCCGACATCATCTCCGGCACGGTCCCTGTGGCCCCTGCTGCTGAATGATCGATCGGACTGACTGATGAGGATCCCCCCGGGCAACCGGGGGGATCCTTCTTTGTGGGGGGCGGGCGCTTCTCTCATTCGTCTAGGCTGCGCTCGGCCAGCAGCGGGGACCGGGAGGACTTCGGCGGTGGAACTGCAACTGCGGGGGATCACGAAGCGGTTCCCCGGTGTGTTGGCCAACGATCGCATCGACCTCACCGTCCGGTCGGGAGAGATCCTGGGGCTTCTCGGCGAGAACGGCGCCGGCAAGACCACCCTGATGAACATCCTCTACGGCCTGTACTCGGCCGATGAGGGCGAGATCGTCATCGACGGCACCGTCCGCCACTTCAGCGGCCCCGGTGATGCCATCGCCGCCGGCATCGGCATGGTCCATCAGCATTTCATGCTGGTCCCGGTGTTCACGGTCACGGAGAACGTGATCCTCGGTGTCGAGCCGACGCGAGGCGGTGGCATCCTCGACATGGAGAACGCCCGACGCGACGTCCGCGAGATCTCCGCGAAATACGGCCTCGAGGTCGACCCCGACGCACTCATCGAGAACACGCCGGTCGGCGTCCAGCAGCGTGTCGAGATCATCAAGGTGCTGTTTCGAGATGCCCAGGTGCTCGTGTTCGACGAGCCCACCGCGGTTCTCACCCCTCAGGAGGTCGAGGAGTTCTTCGGCATCCTCCGCGGCCTACGCGACGCCGGCAAGGCGATCGTCTTCATTACCCACAAGCTCAAGGAGGTCCTGACGATCTCCGACCGGATCAACGTCCTCCGCCGGGGCCGAATGGTCGGCGAGCGCTCTCCGGGGAGTGTCGATGAGGCCACGCTCGCCGAGATGATGGTCGGTCGCCCCGTGGAGCTGGTGGTTCAGAAGGGCACCGCCCAACCCGGTGATCTGGTGCTGGAGGTCGACGACCTGGTCGTCACCGACGATCGTGATCATCCGCAGGTGAGGGGCCTGTCGCTGACCGCCCGGGCAGGTGAGATCGTGGGGATCGCCGGCGTCCAGGGCAACGGACAGACGGAGTTGGTCGAGGCCCTCACCGGCATGCGCTCGCCGGTGTCGGGAACGGTTCGACTGATGGGCGAGGACGTCACCGGATTCAGCCCACGCGACATCCATCGGCGAGGGGTGGCGCACGTGCCGGAGGACCGCCAACACAGCGGCCTCGTCCTCGGCTTCACGGTCGCCGAGAACCTCATCCTCGACTCGTACTACGCCGAGCCGTTCTCCCACGGCATCCGCATGGATCAGTCCGCAATCGCGGAAGCCGGCAACCGACTCGTCGCCGATTACGACGTCCGCACCCCGTCGATCGACATTCCGGTGTCGAACCTCTCGGGTGGCAACCAGCAGAAGGTGATCGTCGCCCGGGAGTTCTCACGCGAGGTGCGTCTCATCATCGGATCCCAGCCGACCCGCGGGCTCGACGTCGGATCCATCGAGTACATCCACGAGCGGATCGTCCACCAGCGCGATGCCGGGGTGGCCGTCGTCGTGGTCAGCACAGAATTGGACGAGGTGATGGCCCTGGCCGATCGTCTCCTGGTGATGTTCGCCGGGAGGGTGGTCGCCGACCTCGACCCGACGACGGTGACCCCGGCCGACGTCGGCCTCTACATGGCGGGAGCCACTCCGTGAGCACCAACGACGAGTCCCCGTCGGTCACGCCCCCAGAGTCCGTCGAGCAGGAAGGGTCCTTCTTTCGGGACCTCACCGGCGTCGGTGCCAACTGGCGGTCGGCCGTTCTGGTACCGGTGCTCGCGGTGTTCAGCGCCCTGATCGTGGCGGCGATCATCATCGCCCTCACCGATATCGACGCCCTGCGCTTGTGGGGTCACGACCCCGGCGGCGCCTTCAGTCTCACCTGGCACAACATCTCCGGCGCCTACTCGTCGCTCGTCGTCGGCTCGGTCGGGGGACTCCGTGCGATCTCGGAGACGCTGGTGCAGGCGACTCCTCTCATCCTCGCCGGCCTGTCGGTGGCGGTGGGATTCCGTGCCGGCCTGTTCAACATCGGCGCCCAGGGCCAGCTGCTCGTCGGCGGGATGTTCGCCTTGTGGGTCGGGTTCACGGTGCATGCGCCGGTATACGTCCACCTTCCCCTGGCACTCCTTGCCGGTGCCCTCGGCGGCGCCATCTGGGGCGGGATCCCCGGCCTGCTTCGGGCACGCACCGGCGCCCACGAGGTGATCACCACGATCATGCTCAACTTCGTCGCCCTCCGACTCGTCGACTACTACCTCAAGTCGAGCTGGTTCCAGGCGGTTGGGCGCGACGACCCCGTGTCCAAGTCCATCGACGTGTCTGCCCAGCTTCCCCGCGTCTTCGGGTTCCTCGACCGCGACGACGTTCGGGTCCACTTGGGAATCGTCGTCGCATTGTTGGCCGCCTGGTTCGTGTACTGGCTCCTGTTCAAGACGACGATCGGGTACGAGTTCCGCGCCGTCGGCCTCAACCCACGCGGTGCCCTCTACGCCGGCATGAGCGTCACCTGGCTGATCGTCGGGGTGATGGCGGTGGCCGGCGCCCTCGCCGGGTTGGCGGGGGCAGACAGAGTCCTCGGGGTGCTCCACCGGGGGTCGCCAGGATTCGCCGGGACACTCGGATTCGACGCGATCACCCTTGCCCTGCTCGGCCGGTCCCATCCATGGGGCGTGGTCGCGTCCGGCCTGCTGTTCGGTGCCCTGCGCGCCGGTGGCCAGTTGATGCAGGTGAGAACCGACATCTCGCTCGACCTGATCCTGGTGATCCAGGCACTCGTGGTGGTGTTCATCGCCGCCCCGGCGCTGGTGAGGGCGATCTACCGGGTGAAGACGGCCCGTGAGGCCGAGCGGCTGACGACGGGGTGGTCGACGTGACCGTCGCGGTACCAGCGATCCGCACCCCGGCGGAGATCCGCAGAGCCCGAAGGCTGGGCATCACCTACCTGGTGCTCGCCGCCTTCGTGTTGTGGGTGTTCGGGGTGGGCAGTGTCGGCGACGGCGCGGCCTCGTTCAAGCTGGTGCGCCCCACCGATCGATTCAAGGACTTCCCCAACCTGGTTGTGCCGGCCGCAGGATTGGCGTTCGTCATCGCTGCGGCGCTGGCAGCCTTCGGTGGCATCCAACTCACCCGGGGCTTCAAGAAGCTGAGCAACGTCGTGCTCGCCATCGGGTTCGCCCTTTTCATCTTCGCCTTTCTCGGCTGGGCGGCGGCGGGTAAGTCGTTCAGCCTCGTGGGGATGCTCGACGAGAGTGTCAAACGCAGCGTCCCGATCGCCCTGGGAGCCCTGGCGGGGGTGATGTGTGAACGGGTGGCGGTCATCAACATCGCCATCGAGGGGATGCTGCTCGGCGGGGCGTTCGTCGCCGCCGTGATCGGGTCACAGTTCGGCAACTTCTGGGCGCTGGTCGCAGCCACGCTCACCGGGATGGTCCTCGCCTGGGTGCTGGCCGTGCTGGCGATTCGCTATCGGGTCGATCAGATCATCGTCGGAGTGGTGATCAACGTCTTCGTCCTCGGCCTGACGTCGTTCATGTCCCAGCGGATCCTCGCGTCGAACCCGCACCTCAACAGCACCACGCTCTTGCGGCCGATCAAGATCCCGCTTCTCGGGGACATCCCGTTCTTCGGGCAGATCCTCTTCCAGCAGAACATCTTCGTGTTCGTGATGTTCGTCCTCGTGGCCGGGCTGACCTATGGGCTGTTCCACACCAAGTGGGGGCTGCGGTCCCGGGCGGTCGGCGAGCATCCCAAGGCGGCCGACACCCTCGGCATCAACGTGTACGGGTACCGGTACCTCAACGTCATGCTCGGCGGTGCCATCGCCGGATTCGGCGGCGCATTCTTCGTCCAGGGATCGGTGGGCCGATTCGACGAGAACATGACGGCAGGCAAGGGGTACGTCGGCCTCGCCGCCATGATCTTCGGTCGCTGGCATCCCGTGGGTGCTCTTGGTGCGGCGCTGGTGTTCGGGTTCGCCGATTCGCTGCAAGGGAAACTGGCGATCCTGCAGACCCCGATTCCCTCGGAGTTCCTCGGCATGGCGCCCTACCTGGCCACGATCATCGTGGTTGCCGGCGTGGTCGGAAAGGCCAGACCGCCTGCAGCAGACGGCCAACCGTACGTCAAGGAGTGAGCCTCGCGAAGCGAGGCCGCAATTCGCTATTGGCAATTAGCAATTCGACAGATCGCGCGTAGGGGAGGCGCGAGACCGGAGGCCGAGCGGAGAGGGCAACAACTCGCAGGCTTCCCCGCCGGATCGCGGTGGCACGATGAGACCCGGCCGCCAGCCAGCAAGAAGTGGCTTCGCGGAGTTTCGCCCTTCGCCTCTCGCTCTTCGGCCGGTCACCGCTGTCCGCTATCCGCTGACCGCAAGAGAAGCGTCGGCCGGGTTTCGCTCTTCTCCGTCCAATTGCGAATTGCGAATCGCGAATTGCGGCGAGCGGAGCGAGCCTCGGCGCCTATTCCCCCGGGGTCGGCCTTCCGTAGAAGGAGATGTCCTGGGCGGCGAGTTCGGGGAACGCCTCTTTGCCTTCGTAGGACTGGCCGGGGTAGCCGCTGGTGATGCGGATGGTGAGGCTCGAGGTGCTGAGGCTGCGGATCTGCACTCGCTGCGCGGCGTCGTTGGTGTCGTCGAGTGTGACCACCGTCGCCTGGGTGAGATCGTCGACGAGCACCTCGATGCCCTTCATCCGCGCGTTGCGGAGGAACCGGCCCTGGTCGTCCAGGTTCTCGATGAGCATCTCGGTGATCTGCACGGGCGGGGAGAACAGGAACGTGATCTCCACTCCGATGCCGCCATCGACGGCGTTCCACGAGGTGGTCGGGTCGCCGTCGATGAGGGCGGTGCACGGGAACGCCACCAGCTCCGAGGTGCATTCGACCCGGATCGGATCCAACTGGACGATCGGCGGCACGGCCAGCGTGGTGCCGGTGGTCGTGCTCGTCGATTCGGCGGGGGTGCCTCCTCCACCGAAGACGTTGAACACGAGGGCAAGGATGGCCACGGCGAGCACGACCGTGGCGAGCACGATGAGGGCTCTGGCACCGGCGGTGGTGCGGAGCATCGGCTGTGGTGCCACCGGCATCTGGCCCCGAACGAGGCGCGCACCGCACTTGTCGCAATGCCGGTTGTTCGGGTCGTTGCGATTGCCACACGAGGCGCAGGAGATCAGGCGGGAGTCGGGCCCGGGAGCAAGGCTCGTCGACGGGGCCTCGGACGAGCGCACCGGCACCGTCTGACGGCGCGCCGTCGAAGGTCGTTTTGGTCGTGGTTCTCCATCGAGCCCGAAGGGCTCGAAGAGGTCGTCGAAAGTGTCGATGTTTTCGTCGTCCATGAGATTGGGCCCGGACAGGAGCCTATCGGGCACCCCCGCTATTGTGCCACGGATCGCAATGCGCACACCGATGCTGGCAACCGTTCGCGCCGTCGAGCACTGGAGCGCCCCCAGCGCCCTCCTGGGGGTCGCGTTGGTGGTGGTGGTCCTGCTGCTCGCCGCCATCGCCATGATCCGTGTCACACGCCGGCGATAGGGTCTCGACGAACCGGAAGCAGCGTCTGAAGGATCGGTGAGCCGTGGCCAAAGAGAGCACCCGCTACCGCTGCGAACTCTGCGGGCATGAGAGCTCGAAGTGGATGGGGTTCTGCCCGCAGTGCCGAGCCGATGGCGCCCTCGCCGAGTTCGGTGGTCCCGCCAAGTCGGTGCGCCGGGTCGGGGCAGCGCGCGTCGTCTCGATCGCCGAGGTGGGTGAGACCGTGGTGGCGCGCAAGCCGGTAGGGATCGGCGAGGTCGACCGGGTCCTGGGCGGCGGCCTCGTGCCCGGGGCGGCCATCCTCGTCGGCGGCGAACCCGGCGTGGGCAAGTCGACCCTCCTCCTCCAGGTGGCGGCGGCACTCGCCGCCGGGGGCGGCAGGGCTCTGGTGGCATCGGCAGAGGAGTCGCTCGACCAGATCGGAATACGGGCGAGGCGCCTCGGTGTGACCGACGAGGGGCTGCTGCTCACGTCGGAGCGCGACGTCGACGCGATCATCGAGGCGTCGGCGGCCATCGTCCCCGACCTTCTCATCGTCGACTCGATCCAAACGGTCGCCGCTCGAGAAGTCGGCGGTGCTCCCGGCGGGGTGGCGCAGGTCAGGGAAGCGGCCGCCCGTCTCGTGCATGCCGCCAAGGAATCGGGGGTGCCGGTCGTCCTGGTCGGACACGTCACCAAGGACGGAGGCATCGCCGGCCCCAAACTGCTCGAACACACGGTCGACGTCGTGCTGTACCTCGAAGGTGATCTGGAGCGCGGCCTGCGCGTGCTCCGGTCCCTCAAGAACCGGTTCGGGCCGACCCACCAGGTGGGCCTGTTCGAGATGCGCGAGACCGGGATGACCGAAGTCGTCGATCCGACCGGGCTCCTCCTTTCTTCCCACAGCGGAGAGGTGCCGGGGAGTGTGGTGTTCCCCGCGGTCGACGGTCGACGCCCCCTGCTGGTGGAGGTACAGGCGTTGGTGGCACCGACCTCGATCCCCACCCCGCGGCGGTCCGTGAAGGGTCTCGAGACCGCTCGGATCCATCAGGTCCTTGCCGTGCTGCAGCGCCACGCCGGCCTGTCGTTCGCCGACAGGGACGTCTACGTGAGCGTCGTCGGCGGATTGCGGTTGCGCGATCCGGGGGCCGATCTCCCGGTCGCCCTGGCGCTGGCCTCGTCGCTCCTCGGGCGCGGCATCGGTTCGGTGGCGGCCTGGGGGGAAGTCGGCCTCACCGGGGAGTTGCGCGCCGTCGCCCATGGCGAGCACCGGGCCGCCGAGGCGAAACGGCTCGGCATCCACAACGCGATCGGTCCGCGAGGAAACGGCAACGACCGCATCGAGAAGGTTCTCGCCTCGGTGGGACTCCTGAAGCAGTGAGTTCTGAGTTCCGAGTTCTGAGTGAGAGTCGGAGCGGCTTACTCACAACTCACGACTCATGACTCACAACTACTACATGGCAACGCCTGCGTCCCAGGCGTTGCCATGTAGTAGCCTCGCCGACGGATGGCTTCCCGCGATCCCGCTCTCGACGTACTTCGTGCTGTGGCCCCGGGCACGCCCCTTCGCAATGCCATCGAGCTGATTCTCAGGCAGGAGACGGGTGCTCTCATCGTGCTGGGGTACGGTCGCGACGTCGAGGCGATCTGCAGCGGCGGCTTTCACCTCAACGGCGCCGACTTCGCGCCGGCCCGACTCGCCGAGCTCGCCAAGATGGACGGCGCCGTGATCACCGACGAGGCGGCCGAGGTGATCTACCGGGCCAACGTCCATCTCATCCCCGACCCGTCGATCGCCACCGCCGAGACCGGGACCCGGCATCGCACCGCCGAGCGGGTTGCGGTGCAGACCGGCCGGCCGGTGATCGTCGTGAGCGAGGGTCGCCAGACGGTCAATGTATACGTGGGGAGCACCCAACTTGCCCTGCGGAGCCCGACCACCCTCCTTGCCCAGGCGAACCAGAACCTGCTGACCCTGGAGCGGTTCCGTCGGCGCCTCACCGATGACGAGGATCGCCTCACCCAACTCGAGGTCGACGACATCGTGGTGTACCGCGACGTCCTCCAGCTCCTCCAGCGTGCCGCCCTCGTCCGCCGAATTGCCCGGGACCTCGACCACTACGCAGTGGAGCTCGGTGGGGAGGGGGAGCTGATCCGGCTACAGCTGGTCGACCTTCTCACCGGCGTGGCCGAGATGGCCGAGTTGGTCTACGCCGACTACTTGCGGACCTACCCACCCAAGCGCCGCCAGCCGCTCGACCTGCTCGAGACGCTTTCGACACAGCACCTCTCTGACGACACCAGGGTTGCCGCCCAACTCGACCTCGGCCCGCAGGAGAATCCCGCCCGGTCACGCGGCCTGCGTGTCCTCGCCCGGATCCCGAGGCTCCCCGACGCGGTGAAGGCATCGCTGGTCGGCCATTTCGGGACGTTTCAGAAGCTCCTCTACGCGGGTGTCGGAGAGCTCGATCAGGTCGATGGGGTGGGCCGGACCAGGGCCCGCCAGCTTCGCCACTACTTCGATCGCCTGCTCGACACCACCCGGGTCTGGGACTTCGACGACGAGTAGCGGTCGGCGGTTGGTCGCGGTGCCGATCTTGGGGCGTCCCAACCGACGAGACCGCTCCAACCCGGCTCGTCGCCGGGTGGGGTGACGCCGTTGGTACACTCGCCCTCCACAACCCCCTCAGGCATGGCCACCAAGAAAACGCCCGCGTCACCGAAATCGAACACCACCACTGCGAAGCGGGCCGCGCCCAAGAAGGCTGCGCCGAAGAAGTCTCCCGTCAAGAAGGCTCCTGCCAAGAAGGCCGCGCCCAAGAAGGCTCCTGTCAAGAAGGCTGGGCCGAAGAAGGCGGCGCCGAAGAAGGCTCCTGTCAAGAAGGCGGCGCCCAAGAAGGCTCCTGCCAAGAAGGCTCCTGTCAAGAAGGCGGCGCCGAAGAAGGCTCCCGTCAAGAAGGCGGCGCCGAAGAAGGCCCCCGTCAAGAAGGCCGCGCCGAAGAAGACCCCAGAGGCGCCGGCTCCTGCTCCCGCACCGGCGCCGGCACCGTCGCGGCCAAGTTCCTCTCGGAGGGTGGCACTGCCTCCCCCGACCAGGCTCCCGTCACGGCCGGAATCGCCCTACAAGGTGGGCGACAAGGTGGTCTACCCACATCACGGTGCTGCGGTGATCATCAAGAAGGAGCGACGCGAGTTTGCCGGGACGAAGACCGACTTCTTCGTCCTTCAGGTTGCCATCGACCAACTGATTCTCAGAGTGCCGGTAGGCAGGGCGACCGAGCTGGGGGTGCGTCCGGTGATCTCCCGCACGGCCGCCAAGCGTGTCCTCGCGACGTTCCGGACCGAGCCCGAAGAGGCCGGTGCGAACTGGAGTCGGTGGTACAAGCTGCTCACCGAGAAGATCACCAGCGGCGACATCTATCAGGTGGCCGAGGTCGTCCGCGACCTCACCCATGCCCAGCAGACCAAGGGGATCTCGCCCGCTCTGAAGCGGATGCTTTCGAAAGCGCGCCTGATCCTCGCTTCAGAGCTTCGGTTTGCCCTCGATCTGTCCGAAGAAGATGCTATGAAGCGTCTTGACAAGTCCCTGCCGAAGGTGGACACCGAAGAGGACGAGTGATGGCGGCATGATCATTGAAGCCATCCGTCTCATCGTCACGCTTGGATTCACCGCCGCCGGCTTCGCCATCGGTAGCGAGTTACCCGGCTTGGTCGGTTCGGGCGGCCCCAATCCTGATGCGACCGTGGTCCTCGGCGCGCTCATCGGCGCCGGCGTCGGCTACGTGCTCGGCGGATTGCTCGGCCGCTCCATCCATCGCGGGCTCGACCGCGCCCCCGACATGGTCTCCACCGCTTCGGGACCCCAGCTGTTCGCCGGAACCTTCGGCCTGCTCGCCGGTCTTCTCATCGGAGCGGTGGCGGCGACACCGATCATCATCCTCCTTCCCCCAGCCATCGGCTGGCCCTCGGGCGCGCTCCTCGTCGTGGTGCTCGCCTCGTTCGGCAGCCGGGTGTTCGCCGCGCGAGCCGACGACCTGCTGGCCGCCGCCGGCCTCGGAGTACGGCGCAAGCCGGTGGACGCGAGCGAAGCCTCCACCCGGGTCTTCCTGATCGACACGTCGGCGGCGATCGACGGGCGGATTCTCGACCTGGCCAGGGTCGGTCTCGTGCGGGGTGAAGTCAGGGTTCCCGGGTTCGTGCTCGACGAGTTGCAGGGGATCGCCGACAGCGGGCAGCAGAACCGCCGTCGCCGGGGTCGTCGCGGGCTCGACGTGCTCGATGCCCTCACCGATCTTCCCGGCATCAGGGTCCGCGCCGACGAACGGACGTTCCCCGAGCATCCCGAGGTCGACGCCAAACTCGTCGCATCAGCCCTCGCATCCGGCGGGACCCTGGTCACGACCGATCACAACCTCGCTCAGGCGGCAGGATTGCGCGGCATCGAGGTGCTCGACCTTCAGGCGCTCGGCGATTCCCTCAAGGGGGTGCCGTCCACAGGAGAGGTGATGACGCTCGTCGTGGAAAGGGCAGGCTCCGAGCCCGGTCAGGGAATCGGATATCTCGACGACGGGACGATGGTCGTGGTCGAATCGGCCGCCTCGCTGGTCGGTTCTTCGGTGGACGTCGAGGTGTCGACCGCATTGCGAACCGCCGTGGGCCGCATGCTTTTCGCCAAACTGGTGGCATGAACCTTCACGGGGTGGTCGTTGGCGCCGGTTCCGGCCGCCGATTCGGAGCTCCCAAGGCGACTGCGTTGCTCTCCGGCAAGCCGCTGTGGGAGTGGGCACGAGATGCCCTGCTCGATGCCGGTGTCGAATCGGTCATCCTCGTCGGTCCCATTCCAGGAGGCTTGGATGGCGGCGAGCGGCGCCGCGACTCCGTCCTCGTCGGGCTCTCCGCACTCCCTTCCGGGGCGACCCACGTCGTGATTCACGACGCCGCCCGTCCCTTGGCCACGCCCGGTCTGACGCGGTCCGTCATCGCCCGGCTCGCTCGCGGTGACGTGTCCGGGGTCGTCCCGGGCATCGCGGTGCGCGACACCATCAAGCGGGTGGTGGGTGAGTCGGTGGAGGCGACGGTCGATCGCTCGGATCTGGTGGCGGTGCAGACCCCCCAAGCCTTCCTGCTCGAGGCCCTGTTGGCGGCGCACCGCGCCGGCGACGAGGATGCCTCCGACGACGCTGCGATGGTCGAGCGGGTCGGAGGCCGGGTGGTGGTGGTGCCCGGGAACCCCTCGAACCTGAAGATCACCTATCCGGAGGACCTGGCCGTGGCCGAGGCGCTGCTGCGATGAGAGTCGGCTGGGGCGTCGACGCCCACCGGTTCGCCGCGTCGGGACGGGTGGTCCTCGGCGGTGTGGTGGTCGACGACACCATCGGGGTCGAGGCCACCTCCGACGGCGACGTGGTCGCCCATGCCGTGGCCGACGCCATGCTCGGCGCGGCTGCCCTCGGCGACATCGGAGATCGGTACCCGAGCGATGACCCGAGATGGCGTGACGCCGATTCGATGGCCATGGTCGTCGAGATCGTGGCCGAGTTGCACGACCGGGGGTTCGCCGTGTCGGCCGTTGACATCACGGTCGTCGCGGAGCGGATTCGGGTGGCGCCTCATCGGAGTCGCATCCGCCAATCGATGGCGACGGCCCTGGGCATCGCAATCGAGAGGATATCGGTGAAGGCGACCACCACCGACGGCATGGGTTTCGCGGGGAGAGGCGAGGGCCTGGCGGCGATGGTGGTTGCGGTGCTCGAAGAAGGGGCCGGACACTAGGCAACGGGCATGAGGCACGACGTGTGCAGTGTTCCACGGCGATGCCTCGGCTCTCAACCGGCTGGCTTCCGCACTCCTCACTCAGAGCGTCCGCCAATAGGCGGGGGCTCTTGCGCAGTGCTGATGGCTCTTCGGCCGGAGGCCTCATCGCGGTGCGGTTGGGGTCCCCAGCCCCAACCGCCGAGTCCGCGCCTATCGGCGCTCCCTCTTAATGCTGAAGGCTCTTCGGCCGCAGGCCTCATCGCGGTGCGGTTGGGGTCCCCAGCCCCAACCGCCGAGTCCGCGCCCATCGGCGCGCCCTGTGAGCTGATGGCTCTTCGGCCGGGGGCCTCATCGCGGTGCGGTTGGGGTCCCCAGCCCCAACCGGCGAGTCTGCGCCTATCGGCGCGCCCTGTGAGCTGATGGCTCTTCGGCCGGAGGCCTCATCGCGGTGCGGTTGGGGTCCCCAGCCCCAACCGCCGAGTCCGCGCCCATCGGCGCGCCCTCTACGACATCGCGGCGAGGGCCACGTCCGGCACGTTCGTGAACACGAGGCCGACCCCGGCCGCGGCGAGGCGCTGCATCTCGTCGGGGTCGTCGGTCCACCACACGCCGATCTCGATGCCTGCCTCCTGCCCGGCGGCGACGACCGGCGCGGCGGCGCCGTCGCGCATCGAGGTGATCGGTGCGAAGAGCATCTCGATCCCGTCGACCGTGGAGAGGGCCTCGAGCGGGTTGGCTCCGTGGTCGAGGATCAGGCCGGACCGCATGCCCGCAGCAACCGAAATCTCCACGGAGGCTTGGTCGAACGACGAGATGACGATGTCTCTGCGACCTGCCAGCAGGTCGGCCACCCTGGCTGCAACGGTGGCGTCGGGGTCCCAGTCGGGATCGGCGGGGTCGTTCTTCACCTCGACGTTCACCCACATGCCGCCGCACACCTCGAGAGCGTCGGCGAGGTCGGGGACGTGAGGAGCCACCGTCGCCACCCGGTCGCGGGACATGTCCACGATTGGCACCCCACCGATGACGGCGTCGTGGTGGACGACGAGCACCCCGTCGGCGGTCCTGCGCACGTCGAGTTCCACCGCGTCGGCTCCGAGGGGGCCGGCGGCGGTGAACGCGGCGATGGTGTTGCCGCGTTCGACCCGCGACGCCCCGCGATGGGCGACGATCCAGGGACGGCCCGAGGGGTGCGGCACGCGAGGAGCCTATTCGGGCCCGCTCAACCCCGATACCATCGCCCCGCCGATGCATGTCTACAACACCCTCGGACGCGCCCTCCAGGACTTCGAGCCACGGACCCCCGGTGAGGTCTCGATGTACGTGTGCGGCCCGACCGTCCAGTCCGCCCCGCACGTCGGACACGGCCGCCAGGCCGTGGCGTTCGACGTGATCCGGCGGTACCTGTCATGGCGGGGGCACCGGGTCCGCTTTGTCACCAACGTCACCGACGTCGAGGACAAGATCATCAACGCCGCTGCCGACGCCGGGATCACCGTCGAGGAGGTGGCCCGCCGGGCGACCGCCCAATTCCTCGACGCCTACGCCCGGCTCCGGGTTCTTCCCGCCAACGATCTCGTCTACGCCACCGCCGAGATCCCGTCGATGGTCGCCCTCATCGCCACTCTCGTGGAGCGGGGGCACGCATACGCCGCCGGAGGCGACGTCTACTTCGCGGTCCGGTCGCTGCCCGCCTACGGGAAGCTGAGCGGGCGCAACGTCGACGACATGCGGTCCGGTGCCCGCATCGAACCGGGGGAGCTCAAGCGCGACCCGCTGGACTTCGCCCTGTGGAAGGCGTCGAAGCCGGGCGAGCCGACGTGGGACTCACCGTGGGGACCCGGTCGGCCCGGATGGCACATCGAGTGCTCGGCCATGGCGGTGGCGCGTCTCGGGTTCGGGTTCGACATCCACGGCGGCGGGCTCGATCTGATCTTCCCGCACCACGAGAACGAGATCGCCCAGTCGGAGGCGGCGGAGGGAAGCGAGCCCTTCGCCCGCTACTGGCTCCACAACGGGATGCTCACCCTACGCGGCGAGAAGATGTCCAAGTCGGAGGGCAACGTCGTCGGCCTGCTCGACGTGCTCGACCGATACCGGCCGGAGGCCGTGCGGCTCTACTACCTGCGCGCTCATTACCGCCAGCCGCTCGAGTTCGGCGACGATCTGCTCGCCGACGCCGAAGCGTCGCTCGGCAGGTTGTGGGCGTTCCGACGCAGGATCGATGCCGTCGACGCCGCCCCCGACGCAGACGTCGTCGGGGCGTTCCGCCGGGCGATGGACGCCGACTTCAACACGGCCGAGGCAATGGCCGTGCTGTTCGACGCGGTGCGCGAAGGCAATCGGCTCGCCGACGCCGGCGAGGACGCCGGGCCGATCGCGGCCGCCTACGACGAGATCGTCGCCGTGCTGGGGATCGGGGAGGACACCGCCGACCTCGGCGACGTGGCCGAGAGTCTCCGCGTCCTGGGCACGGAGTTGGGCGTGGGTGGGTCGGAGCCGGCGGCCATCGTCTCCGGGCTGGTCGCCCTTCGCTCCACTGCGCGACAGGCACGCGACTTCACGACGTCGGATCGGATTCGCGACGAGCTGGCGGCGCTCGGGATCGTTCTCGAGGATGGCGCAGATGGCACCAGCTGGCATCGGCGATAGCGTCGAAGGCATCCACGCCGTCGACGCCGCCATCGGCGCCGGGAGGGTGGAGCGCCTCTCGGTGGAGCGATCCAGGGCAGAGGCCCTGGCGGGCCTGATCGCCCGCGCCCGCGCTGCCGGCGCCGTGGTGAGTGTCGTCGACGACGTCCGGTCGCTCGCCGGTACCGACGCACCTCAGGGCGTGGTCGCCCGGTGTCGTCCGATTCCGTTCGGTTCGATCGGCGATGCGGTCGCCGCCCGTTCCCCGGCGGCGGTGGTGGTCCTCGATCATCTCGAAGATCCGCGCAACGTCGGGGCGATCGCCCGCACCGCGGTGGCCGCCGGGGTCGGGGGTTTGATCGTCGCCCGCCATCGGGCGGCGCCCATCGGCCCCACCGCGTTCAAGGCGGCGGCAGGGGCATTCGAGCACATCGTGATCGCCGAGGTCTCCTCGGTGGGCAGTGCGGTCACCGACCTCAAGAGGCTCGGTGTGTGGACGATCGGCCTGGATTCGGATGGCGATCGCGACCTGTTCGGACTCGATCTGCTTGCCGAGCCCTGCGCACTCGTCCTCGGTGCCGAGGGCGCCGGGCTGGGACGGCTGGTGCACGACCGGGTCGACGTGGTCGCCTCCATCCCCCTCCACGGCCCCATGGAGAGCCTCAACGCCTCGGTGGCGGCATCACTGGCGGTGTATGAGATCGCCCGGGTGAGGGGCCTTGCTTCGCTCGGCCCGCGATAGGCGATGAGCGAAAGGCGATGAGCGAAAGGCGATGAGCGAAAGCAAGGCAAGGATGCCCGTCCCGTCGGCAGCGCGACCGTTGCTCCGGCACACAGACCGGAGACCTGAGTCACGGCGGCGGTACCCTTCACCCTTGCGCCGGGTTAGCTCAGTTGGTAGAGCACCGCTCTTGTAAAGCGGATGTCGTCGGTTCGATTCCGACACCCGGCTCCAGTTGCGTTCGCGCCCTAAGCGCGACTCCTCATCGCTCATCGCTCCTGGCTCATCGCTCCTGGCTCATCGCTCATCGCCTATCGCCGGGCCCTGCCCGGCCACACCCGACAATCCCCGAATCTGACCCATGCCCCTCGTACCCTTGCGGTGATGCTCTCCGACTCCGATCGCGCCGTCCTCGACTTCGAAGGCTCGTGGTGGCGGTACCCCGGGCCCAAGGATCGGGCGATCCGTGAGTATCTCGACATCAGCTCGACCCGGTACTACCAGGTGCTGCGCCGGCTGCTGGACGATCCGGCGGCAGAGCGGGAAGCGCCGCTGACCATGAGGCGGCTGCGGAAAGTTCGCGAGCATGCCCGTCGTCGCGCCATCGAGCGGCGCCTCGGCGAGCCCGGCGGGTGATCGGTGGACGCCGACAGCACCGTCGGGCACCTGTGGGGCACCAGGATCCCCGGACAGTCGTGGGAAGAGGTGGCCCATCGACGAAAACCCCTCGAGCGACACCTTCCTCAGCCGCGTCCTTGGCGCCGACGCGCCGGATGATGCAGAGTCCGGTGAGCGTGATCTGGGCGGGGACCTAGAGTCCTGACCGTCCCGGAGGATCCCACGTACCGCCGTCGCGTCGCCAGTGTCACCATCGCAGCCGCCGCCCTGGTCGCCTCCTGGGTGCCGACGGCGATGGCCACCGACGATCCTGCCCCGCTCACCGCCGGCGACGTGCTCGACGGGACGTGCTCTCCGTCGGTCGTGTTGTTCGGCCAGGTGACCGATTGCACCTTCCCGCTGTCGCGCGTCGCCCCGCTCGATCCGTTCCTCGGACCTCACGTCGCCGACCAGGACGTCACCTACGACGAGGAGAACGACGACCAGGCCGACTGCGCCGTCGAGGGTGCGTCCCTGGTCTGTCGGAGCGTCTTCGCCTACTACGCCTCCGGGGAGCGGGTGGTGCGACCCCGGATCTCGGGAGAGCTCTCCCCGGCGATCGCCACCTTCACCGCGGTCGACGGCTTCGACTACTCCGAGCAGCTGATCGCCGCCGGCGGGATCGAGCCGTACGTGTTCGGCTACTCCCCGCTACAGGTGTGGGTCTACGGGAGCACCAGCAGCTCGCCCGGTCTGGCCAGAGTCTCCCTGCGCGACGACCCGAGCGTGTCATGGACGGTGAACGTGCCCGCGGCGCCGGAGGGCTCCTCCGAACCGCTGGAGATCGACGTGGGAGGGCTGACCCCCGGCCGGTATCGCATCACCCCCTGCATCGGGGACACCGCCGAAACATGCGAGGAAGTGCCGGGCGGCGCCACGTTCCAGGTCGGGACCGGCAGGCTGCAAGAGCTGATCCCCGGCTGGAACCGACCGAGCGCCGACAGGATCAACGTCGTGTTCGCCGTAAGCGGGGACGTCACGCTCGAGGATGCCCTGGCGACGGCTCGCGATCTGGTGGCCTGGGACGGCCCGCTCCTGGTGGCCGCCGACGACACGCTGCTCGGCGCCACGGCCACGCCGGCTCAGGTGTGGTCGCTCGAATTCGGGCCATTCGCGATCGAGCCGCTCCGTTCGGCGCGCGATCGGTTCAACCTCTGGTTGCTCGACGACCTGGTGGCGAGTTCTTCGGCGCTTGCGTACTCGGCTCCACCGCTCGGGTTCGACGCACCGCTTCCCGACTTCGGGGTCCCCGACGTCCAGGTGACCCGGCTCCACTTCCAGGCCCCGGGGCGGTTCGGGCGCTCGGAGGCCGGCTGGCCGTCGTTCACCAGCCCCGACGGGCCGACGGTCGTGGCGAGGGACGGGTTGGGGTTCGCCGGGGTGTATCTGGCTCTTCCCTCGGGATACACGCGGACGCAGGCCCACATCCTGGCGCACGAGTGGGGCCATGCACTGTTCGACCTGCGTGACGAGTACCAGGAGCCGTCTCGCGGCGTGGTGCACGGCTATCCGAACTGCGCCCCCGACGAGGCGACGGCCGAGGAATGGTGGGGTGGCCAGGTGGGCGCCATCGACCCCTTCGTCTATGAGTACGTGGACGAGAACCGGAAGTGGTCGCAGTGGGTGGACCCCGAGCTGGTGGAACGGATCACGGTCGGGATGTATCCGGGCGGGTGCTATTCGGATCGCGATCAGGACGCGGTCCGGCCCACCCAGGACGATCTGATGAACTCCGGGGTCCCCGTGTTCGGAGAGGTCAACCGCCGCCGGGTCGAGGAGATCCTCTCCCTGTGGAGCGGTCGGGCGCCGCTCGGTCCGGCCGACTCGTCCGTCGCCTGTGAGCCGGTGCGCTCCGGTGATCCGATGGCGGTGTGCTCGATGTCCGTGCTCTCCTACGTCGACCTTCCCCCGGGCGGCGTGTCGGTGTCGTTCGGCGACACCATGGTCTCGTGCTCGGTCGTCTCCGGGGGGGACACCGAGGCGGCGACGGTGGCGTGTGATCCGCTCGCTCTGTCCGGCGATGGACCCTGGGACGTCACCTTCGCCGCCGGGTCCGACGGGAAGGTCGGCACGGCCACCCTGGCCGCTCCTCCGGCTCCACCCGCGGAGCCGCCGATCCTGCCCCCGGTGGTGGCCGAGCCGGAGCCGACCGACCAGCAGCCGGTGCCCGCCTCCCATCTGGGCGCCTGGCTCCTGGTCGGCGGCCTGGTGCTCGTGATCGTCGGAAGTGGCGGAGTCCTGCTGGCCCGGCTCCGGAGGCGGTAGGAGTCGTCGGAGACGGTTGCGCTCATCGCTCATCGCTCATGTCCCACCGGGCCTCTAAGGTCAGGTTTCGCGCACTCGAGGAGGTCACGTGACCGAGAATCTGGCCGCAACCGACGCGTATCTCAGGGAGACGACAGCCACCGTCGTCGCCGTCGATGACGACGGCATCGTGCTCGATCGCACTGTCTTCTACGCCCGAGGCGGTGGCCAACCGGGAGACACCGGTGTGCTCGAGTGGACCGGGGGCGTGGTGCCGATCGTCGACACCTTCAAGCAGTCCGACGACATCGTTCACGTTCCCGGCGGGCCGACCCCGCCGGTGGGGACCGAGGTGGTCGCCCGGATCGACTGGGACCGCCGCCACACCCTGATGCGCACCCACACCGCCCTCCACGTGCTGTCTGCGGTGATCTGGCGAGACTTCGATGCCAAGGTCACCGGCGGGAACATGGAGCCGGGGGTCGCCCGCATGGACTTCGAGCTTGATTCGATCAGTGTCGAGTTCGGCAAGGAGGTGGAGACCCGGCTCAACGAGGCGCTCGCCGGCAGCCATCCGATCACGGTGCTCTTCATGCCGAGGGCCGAAGCGCTGGCCGACCCGGACCTCATCCGCACCAAGGTGAGCCTGATCCCCGAATCGGTCGACCCGATCCGGGTGATCGAGATCGGGACGATCGACAAGCAGGCCGACGGCGGCACCCACGTCGCCAACACCTCGGAGGTCGGGCCGGTACGGGTGGTGAAGACCGAAAGCAAGGGCAAGGGCAACAAGCGCATGCGGATCGAGCTCGGCGGGCCCTGATGCTCGACGCCCTCATCGTGCTCGCCTTCGCGGTCGTGCTCGTGCGCGGTTGGTTTCGCGGCTTCGTGCGCGAGGCGATGGACCTCGTCGGACTGGTCGTCGGCATCATCGCGGCCTTTCGACTGGCGCCTGTGGTTGGCGGAGTGGTCGCGTCGATGGCCGGGATCTCCTCCGACGCCGGGCGCGTGATCGGAGGGGCGATCATCTTCTTCGGGGTGGGCATCGCCGCGGCGTTGCTGACCGCGGCGATCGACCGCCGCTTCCGTCTGCCGGGACTCAACCTGGTCAATCGGGTCGGCGGTGCCGGCCTCGCCGCCGCGTGGGGCGTGTTCCTGGCGACGTTGTTGGCGACGATTGCAGTGATCTTGCCGATGCCCGAGGCGGTGGCCAATCAGTTGGACGGGTCGGCGATCACCCATGTCCTCACCGAGCCGGGGGGTGCTCCCCAAGAAGTGTTCACCCGGCTCTCCGGTGACCGAATCGTCGAGACGCTGATCAATCTCAGGGAGGCCTTCGGTGCACGAAGGGTGATCATCGGCCCCGGGGAGACGGTCGATCTCCCCGCCGCCACCGTCGACGAGATCCGAGACGACCCCGGCGCCGCCGGGGAGATCTTCGATCTGGCCAATCGGGCGCGGGTCGATGCCGGCCTTGATCCCTTGGCGTGGAGTGACGCTCTTGCCGCGGTCGGTGCAGGGCACGCCACCGAGATGTACCTCGACGGGTACTTCTCCCATGAATCGCCCAAGACGGGTGACGTCGGCAACCGCCTCGCGGCTGCCGGAATCACCTATCGCGTGGCCGGAGAGAACCTGGCGCTGGCCGCCACTCCGAGCGGCGCGCACGACGGTTTGATGGACAGCCCGGGTCACCGGGCCAACATCCTCGGTGCCGACTATCGGCGCGTGGGCATCGCGGTGGTGGCCGGACCGCTCGGGCTGATGACGGTGCAGGTGTTCACGGGTTGACGCGTCCGTCGAGCAATTCGGACACCGCCTCGGGAATGCCGGCGAAGTCCTGTTGGGTGGTGAGCACCACGGGGATCCGGCCTGCGCCGAACGCATCGGCGAGATGCTCCCGGGCGGTCACGAATGCGATGCGGTCGTCGGGTCCGCCGAGGGCCGACGCCACCCTGCGCACGACACGCGGGGACACGACCGGGCCGAACTCGGCGCTGGTGGCGATGCTGTCGAAGAAGAGCGCCAGGTCCTCCCGCTCGAGATGAGCCCGTAGCTCGGAGCTCGAGTGGTGGGCGTCGGCGATGCCTGCGATGCGGAACCGGCTGTAGACGTGCTCGAGGGCGTGAGCGGCGTCGGGCGGCAGGTCGGGGTCAGACGAACGATCCCGGCCCTCCCATGAGAGGAGGGCCGGGATCAGGTCGATGACGACGAGACGCACTTACTCGGCGGGGGGTGGAGGGAGGTCGGTTCCGCCGGTCATGGGGGTGGCGCCGGCCGCCGCAGGCTTCTTGCGCTGCATCACGGCGTACACCACGATCGCAATGGCGACTGCAGCGACGACGGCCAGTATCCACAGCGGGAACGAACCGCCGCTACCGCCGGGTGTGCCGTTGGGGTCCGACTCCGCCTGGATGTTCAGGGCGCCACCCATCACCGGGATCTTCCAGGTGAGGGTGTTGCCGTCGACGCTGTCGGCGTTGTGCGTCAGGATCTTGCCGGGGAGCGTGATCTTCACATTGGCAGAAATCGAGTCCTCGAACACCGCCGGATCGAAGCCTTCCGCCTGGGTGCCCAGGCTGGCAGACGGGTCGGCCGTGGCGGCAACCGAGACCTTGGTGTCGGTGACCGTCACCGAGAACGCAGAGAACAACGACTCGCTGTCGCCGAGTATCTGCTCCTCGATCTGGGACACGTCGGTGACGTCGGCTTCGACGACGTAGAAGGTCAGATCACCGCGGGTTTCCTGGCGGGTGCGGGCACCGGGCAGCCCGGCCAGCGCCTGGCTCGAGAAGGGATCGGTGCCGTCCTGAAGGAAGAAGCCCTGGGCTTCCTCGTCCAGGCCGATTTCGGCGACGATGGTTCCGGAACCATCCTTGTTGATGACGGCTCCGTAGTTGGTTTCGATCTTGCAGGCTGTGGCGGCCAACGCCAGCAGCGCAGAAAGAATGATGAGTCGACGCATGTCTTTTCTTCTCCCGAATGGGTGCGAACGTCCGCCAAGGACTTTACCCCGGTCGGATGCCGACGTTGATCCGCGTCGGTTGGCCCCGCTTCCTTCGGTCGCGATAGGCGATGAGCAACAGGCAATCGACCTGTGGTGTGGTTCGGTTCGCTCCCGTATCGGTCCCGCCTACGCTCAGCCTGGTGGATGACGTGGCAACCGCCCTCCTCGAAGCGTTCGTTGCCGCCTACCGGCCGTATGCGGCCGGTAGGCTCGCCGACGCGGGACTGCCGGGGGTGGAGGAGTCGCTCGTCGCCGGTGAGGCGTGGCTGCGTGAGAGTCTCCAGTCGCTGCTCGAGCAACCCTTCGGACGCCAGGCGCGTTCTCCCCTCGAGGTGTTTCAGGAGGCGATGTGGCCGCCCACCGAGGCGTTGGCGGAGTTGGGTGTGGCAGACGTCCATCGCGATCCGGCTGCGGTCGTCGCCATGCCCGGTGATCGTTACGACCTTGCTCCTGCCTCGTCGCAGGTCCTGGGCGATGAGGCCTGGCGTGCCCATCTCGCCTGGGGTGGGTCCAAGGCAGCCGCCCATGGCGGGCCATCGGTGATCCTCGTCAGCCGCAACCTGCTCGACTCATCCAAGGTACGCGAAGCGGCCACCCGCGCCGGTTACCACCTG
The DNA here is from genome assembly GCA_035286665.1 of Acidimicrobiia bacterium. GTDB lineage: Bacteria > Actinomycetota > Acidimicrobiia > Spongiisociales > UBA11373 > RBG-16-68-21. The sequence goes on along the minus strand of DATECY010000064.1, from coordinate 8,022 downwards.
ACGGTTGCGGCGCGACTACCCGAGAGTGATCGGCGGTACACGTTGGCGCTGGTCGATTTGGAGCACCCCGATGCCGATGAGGCGGTCCGGTCATTCGCCGGTTCCTGTGGAAGAGTCATCGCCTTTGGCCCACACGTCGACGATTTCGCGATGGTCCGCGCTCGCACGCTTGGCGCCGATGAGGCAGTGCCCCGGTCGCGTTTCTTCAGCGATCCGGGAGCGTGGCTGCCGGCGCCGGTGTGACCGACGCCCGCACGGTTCCCCGTGCTCCGGCGACCAGCACCCCGGCGAGCACGACGGCAACGCCGATCAATTGAACGGTCGACAGCCGGTCGCCGAAGATCAGCCGCGCCCAGATGATCGTTGCGGCGGGTTGGATCAGCAGCATGACCGATGTCTCCAACGCAGCGAGGCGGGGGAGTGCCGTCGCGATCAACAGCCATCCGATTGTCTGGCCGATCAGCGCCAACGCGATCAGCCACCCATGGGCTGGCCACGAGAAGGCGAAGGAGAAGCCCGAGTCGAGTGGGGCGAGCAGCAGCACTCCGAGCACCGTCCCTGCAGTGGCGTCGAGGAGCGGCCCCGCGGTGGGCGCCAGGGTTCGATTGGAGGCGCGGAAGATCAGCAAGAACCCGGCGTAGGCCGCCCCGGCGACGGCGGCGAGCGCGGCACCCGCGAGCGGCCGGTCGCCGAAGGCATCCTCCCGTCCCAGCCCCCCGATCAGGGTGATGCCGATCAGGATGACGGGCACCACGGCCAGGGCCGTCTTCGTCGGGTGCTCCCGGAACACGATCCACGCGACCAAGCCCACCCAGACGACCTGGACGTTGGCCACCACCGTCGCCAGCCCGGGGCCGATGAGGCGGATGGACATGTGCCACACGATCAGGTCGACCGCCAGCAACCCTCCCGCGGCGAAGGACATGAGCCGTGCCCGCGTGGGGCGATCATCGCGGACGAAGAACCGCACCATCACCAGGATCGGGATGGCGTAGAGGGCACGAAAGAGCGCCGCCGTCGTCGGAGCGACGTCGGCGAGACGAACGAAGATCGCCGAGAACGAAATGGCGACGATCCCGGCGAGAGCACGGAGGCGGGTCACAACGGGCCACGGTAGCGGCGCGACCCGCCCTGACCGGCGGGGCATCTGCCCGCTACCATCGGTGTTGGAGTTGGTCACCGGGGGTGCGGGGCAGTTCATGGGCTCGAATGCATTCGTGCGGTTCTTGCTGACGGTCACCGCCGTCGCGCTCGCCGCTGCCGCCGCCGGCGGGGTGGTGCTGACCCTGCGCGCCGGGGCGGCGCCGAGTGATCGCGTCGAGTACGCCGTGTCGCGGGTCTCTGGCATGGTGGCGTTGGAGGCCGCGGACGATCCGGGACCGTCTCCGTTCACCCCTCCGGTCGCGGCCGACCTCGGGTTGGATGAGCTGCTGCTTCCTCTGCCACCCCTCAATGCGGACGCCATCGAGTCGCCGCATCACCGCGGCTCGAGCGCCGACCTCCTCGCCGCGGGCGCATTCGGCCATCGGCTCGTCCAACTCGATCGCGCCGGCGCCCCCCTCACCATCGGCGTCATTGGAGGCATCGCCCACGAATCCCTCGAGCTTGGCGCGTTGCTCGACGATCTCATCGACATCGACGGCGACGGGCTCGATGACGACGGCCGGCTCACACTCATCGCCGCCGACGGTTCGGCGGCGTGCCTGCGGGTTCCGGTCCGGCGTATGCTCGCCGAGGCCCAAGGCGTCCAACTCGACGGGGCGATCCCTGTCAGCGGGTACTGGTGGAGCCCGTACGGGCCCTGTGGGGCTCCGGAGTCCTTGCAGACCGGGTCGGACGTTCGGGTGGGCACCACCTCCGGTGTCTACGGGGCTTCCCTCACCGGTGACGTGTGCGACGTCGGCGCCCTCGAGGCTGCCCTGGAGGATGACGACATCGCCCGCCAGGCCTGGGTCATCGTCCTCGGCGTCGATCCGGCATCGACCGCTGCCTACCTCGACAAACTCACGCCGGTGATCCTCCTCCGCGACACCGCGGTGACCGATCACCTCCTCGAGGGGGGCCGCATCCTGTCGTTCGCAGCGATTTTGGAGCGGGGCAGTGCAGTGCTCATCGACGAGACCGGTGTGCCCAGGGTTCGATGCCTCTCCGGGTCTCCGCTGCGGACCGTATCGCCCATCCCGAGCGGGGTCAGCGTCGAAGGGACACCGTGGTCGGGCTTCTCCCTCGAACAGGTGCAGTTGCTCCCGGCGGCACTGCATCCCACCAACCAGTTCGTGCTCGTCGACGTCCACACCGGCCTCGCCATCCATCGCGCCCCCGGGATCACCGGCACCCTCACCGGCCTCGGCGACCCGCTCTACTCGTCGACGAGCGGCTGAGCCGACGCGGTGGTGCTCTGGAGCCGATAGCCTCGATCCGTCGTCGAAGAGGTGGATCCGTTGGACTTTGCCCCGTCAGCCGAGCACGAAGCATTCCGCCGCGTCGTGAGATCGTTCGCCGAAGCCGAGATCGCGCCGTTCGCCGAGGAGTGGGACCGCACCCATGAGTTTCCCGTGGACACCGTCCGCAAGATGGGCGACCTGGGCCTCTTTGGTCTCATGTTTCCCGAGGAGTACGGAGGCTCCGGCGCCGACCTGACCACGTTGTGCATCGCCATCGAGGAGCTCGCCAGGGTCGACGCTTCGATGGCGATCACCGTCGAGGCGGGTGTCGGACTCGGTGCGAACCCTCTGCACCGGTTCGGCAGCGAGGCGCAGAAGGCGCGGTGGTTGCCGGATCTGGCGCATGGTCGAAGGCTCGCCGCGTTCGGCCTCACCGAGCCGGACGGCGGCTCGGACGCGGGCGACACCAGGACGAGGGCCGTTCGCGACGGGAACGAATGGGTGATCAACGGTGCCAAAGCATTCATCACCAACTCGGGGACCGAGATCACTTCGCTGGTGATGGTCACCGCCCGTACCTCACCCGACGGTATTTCCGTGTTCATCGTGCCGGCGGGCACACCAGGGCTCATCGTCGAGCCCGCGTACCGGAAGATGGGATGGCGAGCGTCCGACACCCATGGAATCCTTCTCGACGACTGTCGGGTGCCGGCCGACCACCTGCTTGGGGAGGAGGGACGCGGCCTTCGCCAGTTCCTCTCGATCCTCGATGAGGGTCGCATCGCGATCGCTGCTCTGTCGGTCGGCGTCGCCGTCGCCTGCCTGGAACACAGCGTGCAGTACGCCGCGGCGAGGACGGCCTTCGGGCGGCCGATCGGGTCGAACCAGGGTGTGGCGTTCCCGATAGCCGACATCCAGGTCGCCGTCGAAGCCGCCCGCCTGCTCACCCTTCGGGCGGCCTGGCTTCGGGACACCGGACGGGAGTACCGGACCGCCGCGGCGATCGCCAAGCTCTATGCCTCCGAGGCTGCAGTCACCGCCACCCGGACCGCGACCCAGGTGTTCGGCGGCGCCGGCTACATCGACGACACCCCGGTGTCGCGGTTCTATCGCGACGCCAAGGTCCTCGAGATCGGCGAAGGCACGAGCGAGATCCTGCGGTTGATCATCGCCAGGGACCTCGGGCTGCCGGTATAGGGGGCGAGGCCTTCGGGCGGTGCAGCCGGTGACCGGCAAACCGCAACCGGGGGCGTGTGGAAGCCCCGGCGGGACGGCACTGAAGGTGCTCTCGACGGCCGGGCCTTCTCACCTGTGGCGGCGTCGGGCACCCGATGAACGCCGGGCCGCTCCCGGCAGTGCCAAGACGAGGGGGATGCTGAGGAGGATCACTCCGGAGCCGACCACGAAGGTGGAGCGAAGCCCGATGCCGTCGCCGAGCGCTCCCACGGCGACGGCGGCACCCGAGAACACCACGAAGGCGATCGAAAGGTAGACGGCGTTCGCCAGGCCCCGGCTCTCCGGGAAGCTCTCCTGCACGATGGCCATGCACACCGGGTGGATCGACACCGTTGCCGCTCCGGCCAGGGCCAGGAAGATGAACCGGGTCCAACCGCCCAGCACCGCGAACAGCAGCAGAGCCGCCGAGCCGACCAGGACTCCGGAGATCAGCACGAGGCGGCGGCCGACCCGGTCGCTCATCCACCCTGCTGCCAGAGTCCCCGCCATTCCCGACGCCTGGAACAGGGCGACGCCGGCTCCTGCCACCAGACCGCTGCTCCCTTGCTCCTTGAGCAGGATCGGGGTGAAGACCGACGCCGCGCTCACCGCGAGGGAACGCAGGACCACCAGGCCTGCCATCAGCAGCATGACGCGGCGCATCTTCCCGAGAGCGAACCGCCAGTGCGGCCGGTCGGCGCTCACCACGGGGTGCAGGGGGGAATTGCGGAGCCGCAGGTAGAGGATGAGTGATGCCAGCCACCCCAGCGTCATGAACCAGGAGAGCCCCCGCAGGGTGGCCACGGTCAAGGCGGCCGACACCATGAGCGGTCCCAGGACGGAGCCGAGTTCCCCGCCGACCATCCACACACTGAGACCCTTGCCGAGGTGCCGGGCAGACAGGTGCCCGGCAGTGGCCGAGCCGACCGCGTGGAACGCGGCACTCGACAGGCCCGCGACGGCGAAGAGGAGAGCGAGGGTCGGGTAGTTCGGAGCCCAGCCGGCGAGGCTCATCAGCGTGGCGGTCACCGCCGGCGCCAGCATCACCACCCAGCGGAGCACGAACCGGTCGGCGAGGTGGCCGAACAGTGGCTGGAGGATCGAGGGGAGTTGGGTGAATGCCGCCAGCCAACCCGCCAGGACGTTGCTGAGGGCGAGGCGCTCCACGAAATGGGGGAGCAGGACAGGGACGAATCCGGTGAACGAGTCGTGTACGGCGTGGCTGGCGGCGACGGTGAGGACGTCTGCCGGCCGAAAGCGCGAGTCACCGGCGAGGGGTGGCTCCTCCGGCGGGTGAGGAGCGGGCGCGGCGAGGCTCACGAGAATGTCAAGATAGGACCATCCGCCGCGCCCGGCGAAACGACGATGCAAGGGCCGGGTCGCCTCGACCGCGGAGCTTCGTGGGACCCCCGGTCAGCGCACCGGGACGATCCTGAACAGCTGGCCGTTGGAGTCGCACACCAGGAGTTCGCCGTCCGAGTCGGTGCCGAAAGAGGAGATCTGGATCTGGCCGACGTCGGCGATGTCGGCGGACCAGTCTCGTTCGTCGGTCACCTGCCCGTCCTGGAGGCGGAACGATTTGATCCACCCGTTGCACCAGTCGGCGTAGAAGTAATGCCCGACCAACTCGGGCATCGCCGAGCCCCGGTACACCACACCCCCCGTCACCGAACACCCCTCGTCGTGGCCGTAGGTGAGTACCGGCATCGTGACCCCCGCCGGGTCGCAGGTGGAGTCGACCGGCAGGTAGCAGTCCCCAGCCTCGTAGTCGGGCCAGCCGAAGTCGAGTCCCTTGTCGGTGAGAGGCACGGCATCGACCTCCTCGACGGTCTCTGCGCCGACGTCGCCGATGTAGAGCATGTTCTCGGGGGCATCGATGAAGAACCGCCACGCATTCCTCAGCCCGTAGTGGTAGATCTCACCGAGGCCGCCTCCTGAGGCGAACGGGTTGTCCGCCGGGATCGTGTACGGGTCGCCGCCGTCCACGTCGATGCGAAGGATGCTGCCTTGGTACACCGTGAGATCCTGAGCGTTGCGGTTTCCCAGCCCGCCGTCGCCGAGTGCGATGTACAGGTAGCCGTCCGGTCCGAACTGCAGCATCCCGCCGCGGTGGCGGAGACCCGGCTGCTGCACCTCGAGGATCAGTTTCTCGGTCGAGGGGTCGACGGTGGTGGCATCGGCGCCGTCGGCGTGGAACTCGACGATACGCGAGTCGAGGCCGGGGTTGGACGTGTAGTAGACGAACAGCCGCCCGTTGGTGGCGAAGTCGGGATGAAACGCCAGGCCGAGGAGGCCGTTTTCGATTCCGCCCCAGCCGACCCGGTCGGTGAGGTTCAAGTACGGGGTGCCCTGGAGGCCCTGGCCGGGGACGACGACGCCGATCATCCCGGTGCGCTCGTTGACAAAGATGCGATCGTCGCCCGGGATGCTGGAGGCCCCGACCGCCCAGGGAATCCCGGTGGCGAGGGTCTCCAGTTTGATCCCTTGCAAGGGAGCGAGGTCTCCCGGGATGCTCGACGAGGTCGTTGCACCGGCCACGGTGGTCCCGGTGGCGTCGGTGGTCCCGGTGGTGTCGGTCGTGCCGGTGGCAGCGGTCGTTGTCGTCGTCACGGTGGTTTCACTCGCCGAGAAGGGCTTGACGAGCACGAGGAAGGCCACGAGAACGCCGAGAGCGGTGATGATCGCCAGAGTGAACGGGAGGTTGGGACCCGAGAACAGCCCGGCAGGTGGGGGCGCGGTGGGTTGCACCCGGTGCGTCGGAGGACGCTCCGAGGCGCTTTCCCAGGGATCTCGGCCGCTCATGGCGTCTGCATGATGGCATGCCGGACCCCGCGGGCGGTGCGGTCCAGGCGCCCCGGCCGGTGGGCACACCGGGGAAAGACCGGGTTGCAGGGCGGCACCGACTGATAATCGGGCGATGCAGTACCTGTTCCACGTCGCTCCGGGCGCCTCTCAAGCCGTGGCCGTCGATCCCACTCGTCTTGGCGAGGTGCGCGCCGCCGGTGGGTGGGTCTGGCTCGACGTGACCGAGTTCACCGCCGACGAGGTCCACGCCGTGTGCGGACGCTTTGGGTTCGACCCACTCGCCGTCGAGGACATCCTCGACTGGAGCGAGTACCCCAAGGTCGACGACCACACCACGTACGTCTTCGTCGTCGGCCACGGCATCTCCACCGCGGCGTCGTCACGAATCCAGACGGTGGAGTACGACGTCTTTCTCGGCGACGGCTACGCGGTGACCTTTCACAAGGAGGATCTCCCGGAGTTCCGCTGGGGCCGGGAATTCGTCCTGCAAGAGGGGGCGGTGGCAGGCATCTCGCCCGACGTCGTCTGGGGCCGCATCGCCGAGGTCGGTGCGGGACGGTTCCGGCCGATCGTCGACGGCCTCGATCAGAGGATGGGCGAGCTCGAGGACCGGGCGATCCTCGCCGAACCCGGGGTCCCTGCCGACGTACTCGCCTTGCGGCGCGACGTGCAGACGCTGCGACAGGTGGTGCTCGCGCATCGGGAGGTGTTTCGTGAGTTGAACCGCGTCGGTTTGATCGGCATCACCAAGCAGGGCTCTCGCCGCCTCGGCCACGTGTACGACGACTTCTCCCGCCTCGCCGAGATCCTCGATGGCGCACGCCTCCTCCTCGGCAACGTCATCGAGACCTACCGGAGCACGGTGGCCGAGCGAACCAATGAGGTGATGAAGGTGCTCACGGTGTTCGCCGCCATCGTGCTGCCGCTGTCCCTCATCGCCGGGATCTACGGCATGAACTTCAAGCACATGCCCGAGCTCTCCTGGCCATGGGGGTACTTCGGTGCCCTCGGGTCGATGCTGCTGCTCGGCGTCGGCCTGTGGTGGTACTTCTCCCGGCGCGGCTTCGTCGGTGGGCCGCGTCTCAGCAGGGTCCCGCGCGTGGTCGGCAAGGGCCTGGTCGACCTGGTCAAGCTGACCACGAAACCTGCCACGATGCTCATGCACCTGGCCGCCCGAGCGGTGGACGATCAACGCGAGGAGTGATCCCATGAGTGAGAGCGGTTGGCGGGTGCTCCTCGTCTCGGCCATCACGGCGGCGGCGGTCGGCCACGGCGTCGTGGTCGCCGCCGGCGCCGACGCGGTCGGGTGCGCTCCCGGCTCCTACGACGGTGGGGGCGGGTGCACTCCCTGTCCCGAGGGCTCGTTCCAGCCCGACGTCGGCCAGGCGGCCTGCGTGCCCGCCGACCCGGGCCACTTCGTCGCCGACCAGGGCGCCACGGACCAAGCCGAGTGCCTCTCCGGCACCTTCGCGCCCGACGCCGGGGCGATCGGATGCCTCGACGCCGACCCCGGCCACTACGTTCCCGCCGTCGCCGCCACGACCCAGCAGACCTGCGACGCCGGCGGGTACCAACCCGATGGCGGCCAGGCCGGGTGCCTCGATGCCGACCCCGGCCA
>DATECY010000063.1:0-7706 GCA_035286665.1 Acidimicrobiia bacterium | reverse complement strand
TGTGCAGCCGCTGTTGCTGCGGCCTTGGGCGTGGGTGCCGCCTGCTTGGGCGCGCGCTTCGCGGGGGTGGGCTTGTTGGGTACAGCCTTGGCGGCTACGGCCTTCTTGGCGGCTGTGGTCTTGGGGACGGCCGATCCCGCGGTGGCTGCCGACGCGCCGACACGCGACGCCGAGCCGTCCCCCGCCGGCTTCTTGGTGGTTGGCATCCTGCCTCTCCTGCTCTTCGCGGCGCCCGCACCAAAGCGGGGCGGTCTCATCCTGTGGTCGAAGCCTCTCACATCGATCTGAGGATTCGATGAGAGCCGGCCTCGCGTCCGATGAGTTCGAGAAACAGGTCACAAGAGCGAGAAGATCCTTCTTCTCACTTGCAGCGTGCGACGTGCAGGCGCGCCAGACGCTCACGAACGCGTAGACCTGTGTCGCGGAGGGAACAGCCCCGTGTGTGACCAAGAGACGCGCACTCGCGCCTGCATGCTGCAAGCTGCAAGCTGCAAGCTCTCTCTACGCGGAGAGGGAGGGATTTGAACCCTCGAAGGGGCTTTAGAACCCCTTACTCGCTTAGCAGGCGAGCGCCTTCGACCACTCGGCCACCTCTCCCGGTGTGCGGGCGGAATTGTGGCAGCGAATGCGGCGCGACGAGGAATCACCCAGCGGGAGGGCCGGGTGATTCCTCGTACGTCGGCCCGATCAGGCCGCTGGAATGAGCTGGGCCTCGATCTCGATGGTGACCTTCTTGGACACCAGCAACCCGCCGGCCTCGAGAGCCACGTTCCACGTCAGGCCCCAGTCCTCACGGTCGATTTCGGTGCGGGCGGTGAAGGCAGCGTGCGACGTGCCCCACGGGTCGGCGACGACGCCTTCGAAGTCCACGTCCAGCGTCACCGGACGGGTGACGTCCTTGATCGTGAGGTCACCCGACATGCGCCAATCGTCACTGGAGCGCTCGATGCCGGTGCTCACGAAGCGCATCGACGGGAACTTCTCGGCGTCGAAGAAGTCGGCGCTGCGCAGGTGCGCATCGCGATCCGAGGCTCCGGTGTCCACACTGGAGACCCCGATGGTCACATCGACGGAGGAGGCGTCGGGCTCGTCGGCGATCACGATCGTCCCCGACACGTCCTTGAAGGTGCCGCGGACCTTGGTGACCATCAGGTGGCGGGCGATGAAAGCGACGCTGGTGTGGCTCGGGTCGAGCTTCCAGATGCCGGCCGACGGGAGAGTTTCGGTGATCAGGGTCATGGGCACTCCTTGGTAAATGCGATTCGCAATAGTTGTGCATTACAACAGTTGCGCACCGAGGATATTCCCCGAGTAGCGTTGCCCGATGTCCCGGTTGGTCGATGACGTCCGAATCCGCGCCTGGCGTGCTCTCATGCACGTGCACGCCGGGATCACCGACGAACTCGAGCAGGAGTTGGGCAAGGCGCACGACCTTCCCCTCTCCTGGTACCAGGTACTCGTGGAGTTGCGGATTGGGGGAGGCGCCCTGCGGATGCATCGGCTCGCCGAAGCAGCCACCCTCAGTCGAAGTGCCACCACCCGACTCGTCGACCAGATCGAGCGGGCCGGCCTCGTCGAGCGTCGGGTGTGCCCTTCGGACCGCCGCGGCATCGAGGTCGTGCTCACCCAGGCGGGGCAGGAGATCCAGACTCAGGCGGCGCCGACCGTGATCCGGGGCCTCAAGCACCACCTGTGGGACCACCTGACCGACGAGCAGACCGCGACCCTCGCCGACATCCTGGAGACGGTCCCAGCCACCAGCCACCAACCGGCCGCCAAGGAGAAATTGCCGGCTTCCTGAGGGCAGTCGGCAACGGGCAACAGGCAAGGCCACGAAGAACAAGACCCGAACCGAGACCTGATTCGATTCCGGGTAGGAATCGAATCAGGGTGCACGGTCAGCGCGGAGGGGGTGGGATTCGAACCCCTCGCCCCTCCACCCACAACTCGCGCAGTGGTGCCGTCCCAAAGCCAGCGCGACGGTGCCAGGAAACAAGAACACAACCCGAACCGAGACGTGATTCGATTCCGGGTAGGAATCGAATCACGGTGCACGGTCAGCGCGGAGGGGGTGGGATTCGAACCCACGGAACCCCAGGGGGTTCAGCAGTTTTCAAGACTGCCGCCTTCGTCCGCTCGGCCACCCCTCCCTCTCAGCCCCCAGCCTCCAGCCACCAGCTTCCGGCAAGAGACGAGAAGCGGGGCGCTGGGAGCAAGCAGCAGCGACAGGCGTCAGCCGGTCGCCCGCGGAGAGGGTGGGATTCGAACCCACGGAACCGGAAACCCGGTTCAACAGTTTTCGAGACTGTCGCCTTCGTCCGCTCGGCCACCTCTCCCTTGCCGGTTCGTCCAACCTGACGAGCCGCCGCCGGGAAACTGTACCCGCCCGGTACCGGCTCACCGACGTTGGCCGAAGAACTCCGTGAGCAGGGCACCGCATTCCTCGGCGAGCACGCCCCGGACCAGGTCACATCGGTGGTTGAGGCGCTCGTCCTGAGGAATGTTGTAGAGGCTCCATGCCGCTCCCGTCTTCAGATCGGAGGCGCCGAATACGATACGGTCGACCCGTGCCCACACGGCCGCCATGGCGCACATCGCACAGGGTTCGAGAGTGACCACCAGGGTGTATCCGGTGAGTCGCCAATCTCCGATGGAGCGTGCCGCGGCCCGGAGCACCAGCATCTCGGCGTGGGCGGTCGGGTCGCCGATCTCCTCCCGCCGGTTGTGGTCGGCGGCGACCGCCGAGCCATCCGGACCGATCAGGACCGCGCCGATCGGGACGTCTCCGTGGTCGATCGCAGCACGCGCCTCGTCGAGCGCCAGGCGCATCGCTTCGCTGAAGGGAACGGGCTCCACTGCCGACCTACACTTTCTGCCCCGGGAGGGATCGCATAGTCTGGCCTAGTGCGCACGCCTGGAAAGCGTGTTGACGGCGAAAGTCGTCACGAGGGTTCAAATCCCTCTCCCTCCGCTCTGACCACGCAACGAACAACGAAGATGATCGTGCCCCCGCCTTCGAATGCACACAACCGGCGCGTTCCGGGTCGACGGCTCCGGCCAGGCGACCCCACGGCACCCGGGTGCCTCGCTTAGGGCTGCTTCCTTCCGGATCTGACCCGCTTCACGATTCCCCGCTGCATGGGACCCGGCCTTCAACACCACGTGTCCGGCGCTGACCCGACCATGCGCACCCTCGGGCGGGGGACTCAGCCCCGCATCAAGAGGATTTCGGGTTCAGGGCACCCCTAGCGCCCCGCCTAGCACGATCGGCCCCAGGCTACCGGTGCCCGCGGGTGGACGGCACTTCCTCAACCTCCCCGATCCACCGCCCGCCCGCCTGGCTGGCCATCGTCCCGAAATCGGTCCGCTCGAGGATGGCGATCGTGGCGTCGCGGACTTCGCCCCAGACCGAGCGAAGCGTGCACCCGACCTCCATCGGGCACGGCGCCGGCATGCTCCGGGTCGCGCAGTCGATCGGGGCAAGGGGTCCCTGGAAGATGCGGACCACCCGTTCCAGGGTGATCTCCTCGGGAGGGTGGTTGAGGCGATACCCGCCCTTGGGGCCGCGCTCCGACCTCACGATGCCGGCACCCCGCAGCTGCGCCATGATCTGCTCCAGGTACGGCGCGGAAACCTGGATCCGTTCGGCGATCTCGGGGAGGGCCAGTGCGGTGTCCCGCCCGTGAATGGCCAATGCCAGGACCGCCCTCGTGGCGTAGTCGGTCTTCCGGGTGATCCACATGTCGCGGCACCTACCTTGACTCTCCGGCTCGAAGCCGGTACCTTCCTCATCACAATACCACACTAACCCTGGTTGATAAGTCGGGTATAAGAAGTCGAGTGCCGTGCCTTCTCCATTCACCCACCTTCGTCGCATCGCCCTTGCCATCGGATTGGCCGTCGGTCTCGTGGCCCTTTCATCGTGCGGCGGAAACCAAGGCTCTCCAACCGTCGTCCGGTTGGGCTACTTCGCCAACGTCACCCACGCTCCGGCTCTTGTGGGCGTCGACCAGGGATTCTTCGCCGATGAGCTCGGCGAGGACGTCGCCCTGCAGCTTCTGACGTTCAATGCGGGCCCCGACGCCATCACCGCCCTCTTCTCGGACTCCGTCGACATGACGTTCATCGGGCCCAACCCGGCGATCAACGGCTATGCCCAGTCGGGCGGTACCGCCTTGCGAATCATCGCCGGAAGCACATCGGGTGGTGCTGCGCTCGTCGTGCGGCCGGGAATCGCCAGTCCCGCCGATCTCGTCGGCGCCAAGATCGCCACCCCTCAGCTCGGCAACACCCAGGACGTGGCGTTGCGCGCCTGGCTGCTCGACAACGGATTGAGTGCCGATCTCGAAGGCGGCGGCGACGTGTCCGTCGTGCCCCAAGCAAACGCGCAGACGCTCGAGACGTTTCGAGCCGGCGACATCGACGGAGCCTGGGTGCCGGAGCCGTGGGCCAGCCGGCTGGTGCTCGAAGGCGGCGGCACCGTCCTCGTCGACGAGCGCGACATCTGGCCGGGGGGCCGGTTCGTCACCACCCACCTGATCGTCCGCACCGCATTCCTCGAGGAGCACCCCGACCTGGTGCTCGACGTCCTGCGCGGGTTGGTGCGATCCATCGATTTCATCGAGGCACAACCGGCGGCGGCGATGGCCGCAACCAATCGCTCCATCGAGACGATCACCGGAAAGGCGCTTTCTACCGAGACGATCACCTCGGCCTGGGGGCACCTCAGCTTCACGGTCGACCCGATTGCTTCGTCCCTGTACGTGTCCGCCGACCACGCCGTCGCCGTCGGCCTCCTCGAACCGGTCGACCTCTCGGGCATCTACGACCTCGACCTTCTCAACCAGACGCTCGGCGAGATGGGAAGAGCGCCGGTGACTCCGTGACCACGTCGGTGAGGACCGCCCCGTCGCCGCGGCGTCCCCTGGTCGTCGACAACGTGTCCAAGACGTACGGGGACGGCCGCTCGCGGGTCGCCGCGCTGGACCGGATCACCCTGAGCGTTGCCGACCGTGAATTCGTGTGCCTGGTCGGGGCATCCGGATGTGGCAAGACCACACTCCTCAACCTCCTCGCCGGCATCTATCACCTCGACCACGGGGTGATCGACACCGGTGGGCGACGCATCGGGATGGTCTTCCAGGAGCCGGCGCTGTTCCCCTGGCTCACGGTGTCACGCAACATCGAACTGGCGATGCGGCTGCGGGGGGTCCCGGCGGCCTCGCGAGCTCCTCGGATCAGGGACTTCCTGGGACTGGTCCACCTCGAAGGGTTCGGCGATCGCAGGCCCCATGAGCTCTCGGGCGGGATGCAGCAACGCGTCGCGCTCGCCCGGGCACTCGCTCAGGAGGCCGACCTCCTCCTCATGGACGAGCCGTTCGGAGCGCTCGACGCCATGACCAGGGACCGCCTCCACGACGAGCTCGAGCGCATCTGGTCGACCACCGGCCTCACGATCGTGTTCGTCACCCACAACGTCCGGGAGGCGGTCAGGCTCGGTGATCGGGTGGTGCTCCTCTCGAGTCGGCCGGGCAGGGTGGCGGCCGAGTTCGACGTGGACATCCCCCGGCCCCGCCGCATCGACTCCGAGCCGGTCGCCCGACTCGCCGCCACCATCACCGACCATCTTCGCGACGAGGTCAGGCGTCATGGTCACTGAGCCCGTCGGCGATCTCGCCGAGGATCTCCGCGGCCTCGACACCCTCGACGCACCCCGTGAGGAGACGGTGCGGTGGACCAACCGCGTCTGGCACGCGACATGGCCGAAGCTGATGGCGGTCGGCGTCGTGCTGGCGGCGTGGCAGGCGGTGGTGTGGTCCGGATGGCGGCCCACCTATGTGATCCCCCCACCGGCCACGGTGCTCTCCGACCTGGGAGACCTGATACGTACCTCGCGCTTCTACCAGGCGGTGGGAATCACGATGCAACGCGCGGTCCTGGGCTTCGCCCTCGCCACCGTGGTGGGAACCGCGGTGGGCATCGCCATGTCGCAGAGCAGGTTGTTGCGACGGGCTGCCGGGTCGATCATCACCGGACTCCAGAGCATGCCGTCGATCGCCTGGTTCCCCTTCGCCATCCTGGTGTTCAAACTGACCGATGCCGCCATCCTCTTCGTCATGGTGCTCGGCGCCGCCCCGGCGATCGCCAACGGGCTCATCTCCGGCGTGGATCACATCCCTCCGATCCTGCTGCGGGCCGGGACCGTGCTCGGCGCCAGTGGAATCACGGCGTGGCGGCATGTCGTGCTCCCCGCCGCGCTCCCGGCGTTCGTCTCGGGGCTCAAACAGGGGTGGGCATTCGCCTGGCGATCGCTCATGGCCGGTGAGCTGCTCGTGGTCATCGCCTCGCGGCCGTCTATCGGCTTTCGTCTGAGCGCGGCCCGCGAGCTCTCCGACGCCTCCGGCCTCATGGCGATGATGCTCGTGGTGCTGCTGATCGGTGTTCTCGTCGACGGGTTGGTGTTCGGGTCGGTGGAGCAGAGGATTCGCCGGAATCGTGGGCTTCTCGCCGATCGGTCCGGACCGCCGCGGGGCGTCGCCCACCCCTTCTGAGCACCCGGTCCGACGGCCCCCGTCACCCGGCCTTGCGCAGCACGACGCCGTAGACGAACCCGAGCGGTCCCATTCGCCACACCTTCTCGACGGTGAGAGGGCCGCCGGCGTACAACTCGGTTGGTTGGGGAAGGCTGTCGAGACTCCGATGCAAGTAGCGGTATTCGCCGATGGCTCCGACCGCAGCACCGGCGATCGGCAGGATGACCGCGGTGCCGGCTCGATGAAGGGAACGCTTCCACCGCGCTTCAGGGCGTCCGAGGTCGACGATCGCCACCACCCCCCCGGGACGGAGCACGCGGGCGATCTCGGCCAGCGTCGCCGAGATCGAATCCAGGTTGCGGAACACGTACCCAGAGAACACACCGTCGAACGACGCGTCGGTGAACGGGAGGGTCTCGCCCTTGCCCACCACCCGATTCGATCCGGGGTTCAGCGACAGCATCTCCGGAGCCGGGTCGAGCGAGACGACCTCGCGATCACCCAGATCGGGATTGGCGGCGCCGGTGCCGGCGCCGAGGTCGAGCACCCGGCCCGGAGGCAGATGGGCGATGGCGGTGCGCCGCCAGTCGCCGTCGCGTCCCAGGGAGAGAATGCGGTTGAGCCGGTCGTAGCGCCGGGCGATCCGGGAGAAGACGACCCGGTTGGTCACGGCGTGAGGCGGTCGAGACCCAGTAAGGGCCTGAGCACCTCGGGGACGGTCACCGAGCCGTCGGCCTGCTGGTTGTTCTCCAAGATGGCGATGAGGGTTCGGCCGACAGCGACGGCGGTGCCGTTGAGGGTGTGGGCGATCGAGATGCCGCCATGGTCGCGGTAGCGGATCCGCAGACGCCGCGCCTGGTAGTCGGTGGTGTTGGAGCACGAGGTGATCTCCCGGTACGCCCCCTGTCCGGGAAACCATGCCTCGATGTCGTACTTCTTGGCGGCCGAGTCGCCTAGGTCGCCGGTGCACACGTTGACCACCCGGTAGGGGATGCCGAGTTCCTGCACCAGCGACTCCTCTACTCCGACCAGGAACTCGTGCTCGTCCCACGACCTTCCCGCATCGACGAAGGAGAACATCTCCACTTTGTCGAACTGATGCACCCGGAAAATGCCGCGGGTGTCCTTGCCGTAGGTACCCGCCTCACGACGAAAGCACGTGGAGAAACCGGC
>DATECY010000062.1:0-2157 GCA_035286665.1 Acidimicrobiia bacterium | reverse complement strand
CGAGATCGTCAAGACCCCGGGGTCGGAGAGCAACGTGAAGGAGATCTTCGACGCCTGCCACCGGCTGCGCGCCTCGGGAGAGGACGTGGTGATCTTCAACCAGTTCGACGAGTTGGGCAACTACCTGTGGCACTACTCGGTAACCGGTCCCGCCATGGTGGAGGCGGCGGCTGCCCTCGCCCCCGGCGCCGCCGTCGCCGGGGTGGTGCTCGCCACCGGGTCGGCGGGGACGATCGCATCGGGCGACTTCGTCAAGGAGGCCCACCCCGAAGCCCGCATCGCCGCAGTCGAGGCGCTGCAGTGCCCCACGATGCTGCGCAACGGGTACGGGTCGCACCGCATCGAGGGGATCGGCGACAAGCACATCCCGTGGATCCACAACGTCCGGCACACCGACGCGGTGATCGCCGTCGACGACGCCGACGCCATGGCGGTGCTGCGGCTGTTCAACGAGCCCTCGGGTCGCGAACGCCTGCTCGCCGAGGGGGTGCCGGCCGACGTCGTCGACCGGCTGGGGCTGTTCGGGATCAGCGGCATCGCCAACCTGCTCGCCTCGATCTCCTTCGCCCGGCAGTTCGGGCTCGGGTCGGACTCGGTGGTGCTCACCGTGCTCACCGACTCCGTCGACCTGTATCGGAGCCGGGTGGCCGAACTCGCCGCCGCCGAGGGGCCGTACGTTGCCGATCTCGCCGCCATCGGGTACCGCAAGCACCTGCTCGGTCAGGGCACCGAACACACGCTGGTGCTCGACGATGAGAGCCGGCGACGGATCCACAACCTCAAGTACTTCACCTGGGTGGAGCAGCAGGGCAAGACCGTCGAGGAACTCGACGCCCAGTGGGAGCCGGGGTACTGGGAGGCGACCCGGGCCCAGGCCGCCGAGATCGACCGGTTGATCGGCGTCTTCAACGGACGGGTGGCTGCGGCGTGACCGGGAGCCCCCTCCCCGGGAATACGACCCCGGGGATGGTGTGCGCCCACCACCACCTCTACTCGACGCTGGCCCGCGGCATGCCCGCCCCGCCGCGGCAACCGCGGTCGTTCCCCGAGATCCTGGAGCTGGTGTGGTGGCGCCTCGACGCCGCCCTCGACCTGGAGATGATCCGGCGCTCGGCGATGCTCGGGGCGCTCGAGGCGCTGGCCTGCGGCACCACCGCCATCGTCGATCACCACGAGTCGCCCAACGCCATCGAGGGCTCGCTCGACGTGATCGCCGCCGCCTGCTCCGAGGTCGGGGTGCGGGTGGTGTGTGCCTACGGGGTCACCGACCGCCACGGCGCCGACGGGGCCCGGCGCGGCCTCGAGGAGAACCGTCGCTTCCTCCAGGCCGGCGGCGCCGGTCTGGTCGGCGTGCATGCCGCCTTCACCTGCTCCGACGACACCCTGGCCGGGGCGGCGGCGCTCGCCGCCGAGTTCGGGGTGGGGGTGCACGTCCACGTCGCCGAGGACGCCGTGGATCGCGGGGCCGCCGATCGCCTCCGCCGCTTCGCCGAGGACGACTGGGTGCTGGCCCACGGGGTGCACCTCGCCGAGGACTCCGGGGTGCGGGGCACCGTGGTCCACAACCCGCGGTCCAATCTCAACAATGCGGTCGGCTACGCCCGGCCGGCCCGCTTCACCAACCCGGTGGCGCTGGGCACCGACGGCATCGGCGGCGACATGCTCGAGGAGTTTCGTCTCGCCCACGCCCTCGACCGATCCGCCGACGTCACCGCGGCTCCGGATCGCGCCTGGTCGTGGCT
Organism: Acidimicrobiia bacterium; assembly: GCA_035286665.1. GTDB lineage: Bacteria > Actinomycetota > Acidimicrobiia > Spongiisociales > UBA11373 > RBG-16-68-21. Next base: position 415 of record DATECY010000062.1, on the reverse strand, counting down.
GGAGGCGGGCCGCAACCTGGTGCCCGCCGTCGCCGACGACCGGGTCACCTGGTCGTACCCCAGCATGGAACCGTGGCACCTCGCCTACACCACCGCGCTCTGCCCCACCGAGATCGTCATCGATGGGCGGGTGGTGTGGCGCGACGGCGCCCCGACCCTGGTCGATCCCGCCGAGGTGCGGGCCAAGGCGGCCGAGCAGGCACAGCGCCTGTTTGCCCGGCTGTGAGAGGAGGCTCCATGCAACCGGCACTCACCCCGTGGCCGCTCCGGGTGCTCCTGGGCCGGGTGGAACATGAGTGGGAGACCCGGCACCGAATCTTCGATCTCCCCTCGGGGAAGTTCCATCACAACGATCCAACCGCGGACCTGTCGGCGATGCTCGGAGGCCGTCGGGTCGCCACCCCGATCGGGCCCG
>DATECY010000061.1:0-5353 GCA_035286665.1 Acidimicrobiia bacterium | reverse complement strand
AGCATGAGAATCGGGGTGGCGTCGCCCGCCGCTCGCACCCGCCGGCACACTTCCATGCCGTCGTGTCCTGGCATCATGACGTCGAGGACGATGGCATCCGGGACGTGCTCGGCGATGCCGCTCAGGGCTGCCGTACCGTCGGGTGCGGTGAGCACCTCGTACCCCTCGAATCGAAGGGCACGCTCGACCGACCGCCGGACCGCCTCGTCGTCCTCGGCAACGAGGATCCTGGACCTGGCACTCATTGATGCAAGGCTACCGGTGTCGTCTGAGGACCCGGTGAGGCTTCGGTGAGAGGATCATGAACCCCATACGTTCATCGACCGCTCACACCTCGGGGCGGCGGCGGAACCACTCGGTGAATTCGGTGCAGTGCCCTGCCGAGTCGAATGCCATCACAAAGCAGTTGTCGTACGTCGTCTCGACAGTCGCGTGATCCGGGCCGGAGAAGTACCTGCTCCACCCGGTTGCCACGGCCCGGTCACCATCGACGGCGTAGGCCTCGTACTGCGCCTCGAAGGTACCCGGGTCGTCGGGGTCATCGAGCCATGAGTCGACGATCGCCTCCCGACCGATGATCGGCGGGTCGGCAGGGTGGTAGCGATACACGGCGTCGGCCGAGAAGAGTCGCCCGATGTCGTCGGGATCGCCGCTCACCCACGCCGCTACGTACCGATCGAGCCAGTCCGCGACGGCGGCGGAGGTGGTCACTCCGCTCTCCATGAGAGCACTTCGGGTGGAGGGAGCATCGCCCCGAGAGCAAGGGCGGTGTGGTCGATGCCGTTCACGCCCTGGAGATGCCCCGTCCACCCCTGGGGGTTCGGGCGCAGGTACCCGCCGTAGCGGGTGTATCCACCCGCCTCGCGACCCAGCCGGTGCCACCCCTCGCGGTGCGGAGCAAGCTCTCTCCCCAAGCCGCGGACACGATCCTCCATGCCTGGGAGCACCGGGAATGCTCCCGCGAACAGACGTCCCATGCGCCGACCTGCCTCCCTCGACGACCCCGGAATCGTACGCCGTCGGCCCGCGTCATCGGGTGCCGCCATCCCGAGGCCGACGGTGAGGATGAGGGAGATGCTCGGGTGACGCCGTCGACGTCACCTCCTGTCGGGATGGGCCGACCCGCTTCGTCCGAGGAGAGGATTCGTCCGGAGGTCGGGTCGGCCCACCACGCCTGTGACACCTGGAGGCCCTGAGGCGAGAGATCGATCTGCACCGCCCACCCGGGCTCACCGGATGGGCCGGGGAACGTCGGCATGCATCCTGCGGCAGGAATCGACACCGCCGCGGGGCCGACGACTCGCCCTGGGTCCGTGCCCGAACCGGGTACGGATCGGAAGAGGGCAGCGAAGTGGGAAACGGATCCAGGAGAGGTTTGGATGGCTCGGCGCCGGGAAGCCGGCCCACCCAGACATGAGCACCGACGCCTTCGGCCGCCGGTGCGCCCGGGGATGCCGTGGTCGAAACTGCCCTCGTGGCCGAGGCCCCTTGGGCGTGCCTGCCCGCCCCCACCGTCGCCCCGACCACCATCACGATGGCACTTCGACACATGACGCGCCTCCCGGACGCTCATGCCCCTCCGCTCGCAGTATCCGACGCCGGCGGCCGACGATCATGGGGAGAACGACCCAAAAGTGTGGTCGACGTCTCTGCTCGTCGAGGGAGGCAGCTGACGATTGCCCGGCATGGCTGAGGTCAAGATTCAAGCGGGCATGTCCGCCACAACTGTGAACGCGCCGCCGCCGATCGTAGGCTCTCGGGCTGGATGCCCCAACGCTCGTCCCCGACCTCACGATGCCCATGACGTCTCGGGCTGCTGTGGTCGCTCGGATCTTCTCGTCGCTCAAGGTGCCGAATTACCGGCTCTACTTTGTCGGCCAGGTGGTGTCGCTCTCGGGCACGTGGATGCAGGGCGTCGCCCAAGCGTGGCTCGTGCTCGACCTCACCGGGAGCGGTACCGCTCTCGGCCTCGTGTCCTCGCTTCAATTCCTCCCGGTATTGCTCTTCGGCCCTCTCGGGGGCGTCCTCGCAGATCGGTTCGACAAGCGTCGACTCCTGTACGGCACCCAGACGGCCGCCGCGGCGCTCGCGGCGACACTCGGTGTTCTCGTGGCGACGGGGGTCGTCCAGGTGTGGATGGTCTACGTCCTGGCGACGTGCCTCGGCTTCGTCTACGTCATAGACAACCCGACCCGCCAAACATTCATCCACGAGATGGTGGGCGCGAACGACCTGACCAATGCGGTGAGCCTCAACTCGGTGGTCGTCAACGTCGCCAGGGTGATCGGTCCCGGCCTGGCGGGAACGCTCATCGTCGCCGTCGGGCTCGCGCCCTGTTTCTTCATCAACGCCGCCTCCTATGGCGCAGTGCTCGTCGCCCTCTTCCTCATGAACCCGCAACGGCTTCACCGTGGCGCCAATCAGGCTCGAGGGCGCGGCCAGCTGAGGGAGGGTCTCCGGTACGTCCGGTCGACGCCGGAGGTGTTCGTCCCACTCGTGATGATGGCGATCGTCGGCACCCTCGCCTACGAGTTCCAGGTGGTTCTTCCCCTACTGGCTCGCTTCACCTTTCATGGAGATGCCGGTACCTACGGGGCGATGTCGATGGTGATGGGATTGGGGGCCGTCGTCGGTGGTCTCGCCACCGCGGCTGCGGGACGACGCCCGGCGACATCACTGGCGTGGACTGCGATCGCCTTCGGAGTGATCCAGCTGATCACCTCCGCGGCGCCGACGCTGACACTCACGTTGATTGCACTCGGATTGCTTGGTGCCACGTCGATCCGGTTCCTCGCGTTGGGCAACGCCACGCTCCAGCTGGCGGCGGCACCGGAGATGCGGGGCCGGGTGATGGCATTGTGGGCGGTGGCGTTCCTCGGATCGACGCCCATCGGCGGTCCGATCGTCGGTTGGATCGGCGAGCACATCGGGCCGAGGTTTGCGCTGGGCCTCGGTGGTTTCGCCACGGTGGCGGCCGGGGTCCTTGCCTACCGGGCCCTGAGCAGGGTGGTCATGCGCGCCGGCACCGAGATCCCACCGCTCCCGCCGCCGAAGCCGGCCGCGTGAGACAGCGGGCCACGGAGCTCGGTGAACTCGTCGCCGCTGCTCTACGGGCAGTGGCGGCGCTACCATGCGCCACGCCCACCCCGCCAAGAAGGTGTGGTTCGTCCGCTCCTCGAGATTCGACGAGCGAAGAAGGCGTCGCAGGCTGGTTCGCACTGCCCTTCGACTTCACATGCCGAGCGCTCCCCCGGTGGCCGGGGTGATCGGCCCTTCGACGACTGCCGCTGGCTTTGGAAGGAGCCCAACATGTCCCGTAGCCCCGCTCGGCCCACGACCCGCCCGGCGACCGCGCGTCGCGGCGCTCCCAACCCCGCCCCTACCAAGGAATCCGACCGGGCGCCTGAGGACCAGACGTTTCGGACCCGCGGCACCGTCAAGGTGGTGTCTCGCGACGCCAAATTCATCGTCGAGACCGACCAGGGCCTCCAGGTCGTCGCCCGTGCAGCCGGTCGCATGAGCCGGGGACGCAAGATTCGCATCCTGGCGGGCGACACAGTGGACCTCGAAGTCTCTCTCTATGACCTGACCAAGGGCCGGATCCTCTGGCGTTACGTCTGAGCGCGTAGCGACGGCCTCAGATCGAGCCGCGGGAACTCCCACACCTCCTCCGCTTCCCCGCGCCTTCGACGGCTCCGCTGGACTGCAGCGATCCCACCTTGCCGGCGCGCTCCGTCGGAATGCCGGCCGCCGGCACCGGAACCGTGGCTCGCCCGAACGAGACGGGCCCATCGGCGACGCGCTCACGCTCTACCTGGCATCCATGAGTGATTACGACCTTCTGACAGCCGATCAGGAGATCTCGCTGTCCCAGGAGATCGAAACGGCGGCCGCGACCATCTCCCGCATCGAGGCGCTGGGGGCTAGCGACATCCCCAGCCAGACAGAGCTCCGCCATGCGGTTCGGGTCCACCGCGAGGCTCGTGAGGTCTTCCTGGGCGCCAACCTCCGGCTCGTGGTGTCCAACGTGCGGCGTTACGGCCAGCCTGAGGGGATCACCACCCTCGACCTCATCCAGGAAGGCAACCTCGGGCTCATGCGGGCCGTCGACAAGTTCGACTGGCGCAAGGGTTTCAAGTTCTCCACCTACGCAACGTGGTGGATACGCCAGGCGATCAGTCGTGCCATCGCCGACAAGTCGCGTGTGATGCGTCTGCCCGTTCACGTGTTCGACTCGGTGCGAACCGTCCGGATCGCCCGCCACAGCCTGCAGGCGAGCCTGGGCCGCGCCCCGACCCCGGCAGAGATCGCCAAGGAGACCGGCTTCCCGGTGGATCGCGTGATCCAGGTCATGTTGATTTCCGACACCCTGTCACTCGAGTCACCGGTGGGCGATGACGGCGCGGAACTCGGGGACTTCATCCGCGATGACGACGCCGCAGATCCATCGGAGATGGTGGAGTCCGCCGCGCTGGGCACACGCCTCCGACAGGTGTTCGGACAGCTTCCGCCGCGGGAGCGCAAGATCCTCGAACTCCGGTTCGGATTCGAGGATGGCCGCCCCCGGACCCTGGCCGAGATCGGTGAGGAGTTCGATCTCACCAGGGAGCGAATCCGCCAACTGGAGAAGCTCGCTCTCAGCCGTCTCCGTCATCCGTCCTTTGGACTGGGCGAGGACGCCTGAGTGCGCGGGAGGGTGGGCAGGCGGGCGGTTCTCGTGTGAACGAGAGGAGACCGAGTGGGAGCGTGCGCCGGTGGGGGTTTCTACGGTGTCGGAGAGAGGACTCGAACCTCCACGAGCGTTAAGCCCACTAGGCCCTCAACCTAGCGCGTCTACCAGTTCCGCCACTCCGACGTGGGCGCAGGAGTGTACCGCTCCTAGACGACCTGCTTGACCTCGGGGAAGTGGCAGGCGACCCAGTGGCCTGGCTCTATCTCGCGCAGCACTGGCTCTTCGTCAGAGCACAACGGAAACTCCGCCCGACTGCACCGGGTGTGGAACCGGCACCCCGACGGTGGGTTGATCGGAGACGGAATGTCGCCTTCGAGAATGATCCGCTTGCGGTGTCGCTCCCTCTCCGGGTCGGGGATCGGCACCGCCGACATGAGAGCGTGGGTGTACGGGTGCATCGGCCGCTCGTAGAGGGCATCCCGATCGGCCATCTCGGCGATCCGGCCGAGGTACATCACCGCCACCCGATCGCACACGTGGCGGACCACTGAAAGGTCATGGGCGATGAACAGGTAGGTGAGGTCGAACTCCCCCTGGAGGTCCTCCATGAGGTTGAGCACCTGCGCCTGAATGGATACGTCGAGCGCGGAGACCGGCTCGTCGAGCACCATGAAGGTGGGG
>DATECY010000060.1:0-3208 GCA_035286665.1 Acidimicrobiia bacterium | reverse complement strand
GGTGCTCCTGATGGACGAGCCGTTTGGCGCGGTGGACCCGATCATCCGCAGCCGCCTCCAGGACGAGTTGCTCGACCTGCAGCGCCGGCTCCACAAGACGATCGTGCTCGTCACCCACGACATCGATGAGGCGATCAAGCTGGGCGACCGGGTCGCCATCCTCAACATCGGCGGTGTGCTCGAGCAGTACGGGCCCCCCGCCGAGATCCTGCGCGACCCGGCGAGCCCCTTCGTCGAGGACTTCCTCGGATCCGATCGCGGGATCAAGCGGCTCTCCCTCATGCCGATCCGCGACGTCGCTCTCGAGCCCGGGCCCGTGGTCGCCGCCGGCTCGGACTCCGAAGCCGCTCGGGCGGTCATGGACCGCTACGGCGTCGACTGGTTCGGCATCCTCCGGGGTGAGCAGCTGGCGGGCTGGGCGTGGGCTTCGGAGTTGGATGACACTCCGATCGCGACGATCGAGCCGAAACCGTTCATGGTGCGCCTCGGCCTCGACGACTCCCTGCGCGACGCCCTCGACACGGTGATCACGTCGCACACCCGGGTCGCCCCGGTCTTCGACGGCGACCGTTTCGCCGGGATGCTCACCGCCGAGGCGATCAGCCGGGAGCTGGCCAGGTGACTCTGCTCGCCCAGGCGGCCGGCGATCCTCGCTTCTTTCGGTGGGACTGGGTGTGGAGCCACCTCGACCTGATCGCCCAGAAGGTGGGTGAGCACCTCCTGCTCACCGGGATCGCCCTTGGGGTCGGCCTGGCCATCTCCATCGCCCTCGCCCTCATCGGGCTTCGCTTCCCCAAGACCTATCCGCCGATCACCTGGGTGACCGGGCTCCTCTACACCATCCCCTCGCTGGCCCTGTTCGCCTTCCTGGTCCCGATCACCGGATTCACCACGCTCACCTCGGAGATCGGCCTCGTTTCGTACACCCTCCTCATCCTGGTCCGCAACATCGTCGCCGGGGTGCAGGGCATCGACCCGGCGGTGCACGAGTCGGCCCTGGGCATGGGATACGGACGGAGGCGTCTGTTGTTCGAGATCGAGCTCCCCCTGGCGCTGCCGGTCATCCTCGCCGGATTGCGGATCGCCGCGGTCACCACCATCGGCCTGGTCACCGTCACCGCTCTCATCGGCAAGGGCGGCGTCGGGTATTTCATCCTCACCGGGCTCAACCGGTTCTTCGACACCGAGATCGTGCTCGGCAGCGTCCTATCCGTCTTGATCGCGGTCGCCGTCGACCTCACGCTGGTGGTGCTGGAGCGTTGGCTCACCCCGTGGACCCGGCAGGAGCGAGGAGCGACCTGATGGACTTCTTCGCCGAACTCGGCCGGTGGTTCCTGGAGAACTGGTCGGGCGACCACGGATGGCTGATCCGTCTCTGGGAGCACGTCGAGATCTCGGGACTCGCCGTGATCGCCGCGGCCGCGGTCGCCATCCCCCTCGGTGCCTGGCTGGGCCACACCGGCAGGGGTGGGCTCGCCGTGATCTCGGTGGTCAACATCGGGCGGGCCTTGCCGTCGTTCGGGATCCTCGCCCTCGCCCTGCCGCTCACGATCTGGTTGCACCAGGTCGGCCTGCTGAGCAGCGGCCTCGGCTTTGCCCCGACCTTCGTCGCGCTGTTCGCCCTCGGACTGCCGCCGGTGTTCACCAATACCTATGCCGGGGTACGCGGGATCGATCCCGAAGTCGTCGAAGCGGCTCGCGGCATGGGCTTCACCGGGAGCCGGCTGCTGCGCGACGTCGAGTTCCCGCTCGCCCTCCCGGTGATCCTCACCGGCGTGCGGGTCACCGCCGTGCAGGTGGTGGCCACGGCCACCCTGGGGGCGCTGGTCGGCTACGGGGGGCTGGGTCGGTTCATCATCGACGGGTTCGCCACCCAGAACGACGTCCGCATCGTCGCCGGCGCCCTCCTCGTCGCCATCCTGTCGATCATCACCGAGGTCTCGTTCTCGCTGGTGGAACGCTGCAGCCTGTCGCCGGGCATCACGGTGGCCCGGAAGGCCGACGCCGCCATCGCCCGCTGATGCCGCCGGCCGGGGCATTCTTCGTCTTTTCTGGAACATGGCGGGGGACCGTTGGGTTGTCCTCACATCGGGTCGGGCACGATGCGCGCGCCCGAGTGGGAAGCAAATCGAGAGGAGAAACCCATGCGGAGACACTTCCGCAGCCGGGTCGTCGGGGCGGCCATCATCGCCCTCGCGCTCGTGATGAGCGCGTGCGGTGATGACACGGGGTCGGGTGGCGACACCAAGACAGGTCCGACGATCATCGTCGGCTCGACCAATTTCGGCGAGCAGCTGATCCTCGGCGAGATCTATGCGCAGGTACTCGAAGCCAATGGCTACACGGTCGAGCGCCAGTTCAATCTCGGAAGCCGGGAGGTCGTGTATCCGGCACTGACGAGCGGCCAGATCGGCCTGCTCGCCGAGTACAGCGGCTCGCTGTTGACGTTCAAGGGCGGTACGCCGAGCACCGACTCGGCGCGGACGGCCGCCGACCTCGAGACCGCCATCGCCGCCGACGGGCTGACACCGCTGGCCTACGCGCCGGCTCAGGACCGCAACGGCATCGTGGTGACCGGCGCGACCGCGCAGAGCCTCGGGCTCAGCAAGGTGAGTGACCTGGCGGCCCACAACGGCGAGCTGACCTTCGGAGGCCCGCCCGAGTGTCCCGACCGTCCCCTGTGTCTGCAGGGGCTCCAGGACGTCTACGGGCTGCAGTTCGCCGGGTTCACCCCCCTCGACGTCGGTGGACCGCTCACGGTCGCCGCGCTCGAAGGCGGCGAGATCGACGTGGCGCTGCTGTTCACCTCCGACGGTGTCATCGCCGCCAAGGGGTTCGTCCTCCTCGAGGACGACAAGAACCTCCAGCCCGCCGAGAACGTGGTCCCGGTGATCCGTGACGACCTCGTCACCGCCTACGGATCGGACTTGACCGATCTCCTCGACTCGGTGAGCGCCAAGATCACCACCGCCGAGCTCTCCGCGCTCAACAAGCGCTACGGCATCGATGCGGTCGATGCCGATGTGCTCGCCGGCGAGTGGCTGGCGGCCAACGGCTTCTGAGCGACGCGATGACCGACGAGGCGCGCCCGGGGTCCACGGCTGAGCCCCGGGCGTCGCTGTCGCTCTTGGACTACCGACGGCGGGTGGCCGATCTCTATGCGGCCGTACGATCTGCCGCACCGGAGCACGGGTGGCACCTGTGGAGG
>DATECY010000059.1:0-2434 GCA_035286665.1 Acidimicrobiia bacterium | reverse complement strand
CCTTCCACACCGACACCGTCTGGGTGCCGAGCGCGACCCGGTTCAGGGCGGCCAGATCGCCGTCCTGCCCGGACACCGCCACCGAACCCGCCAGACCCTGGGCCTCGAGCGCGGCGACCACACCACCCGCCATCCCGTCATTGGAGGCGACCACGGCCTGAACATCGTTGTCGTTCTCCGTGAGGAACTGCTCCATGTTGGTCTGCGCGATGGCGGGGTCCCAGTTGTCCGTGTAGGACTCGCCGACGTTGACGATGGCGCCCGAGTCAAGCGCCTCCTGCAGGACCTCCTGCTGGCCCCCACGCAGGAAATCGGCGTTGGCGTCCGCGGCGTTCCCCTTGATGAAGACGTAGTTGCCCTCCGGAACCTGCGCGAACACGGCCTCCGCCTGCAGACGCCCGACCTCCACGTTGTCGAACGTGATGTACAGGGCCCCGGGGTCCTCGATCAGACGGTCGTACGCGATCACCGGGATGCCCTGCTCGAGAGCGCTCTGCACCGCCGGCAGGATCGCCTCCCCGTCCTGGGGGAGGATGATGAGCACGTCGGCACCCTGAGAGATCAGGTTCTCGACGTCCGTGAGCTGCTGCTCGGCGGACGATCCTGCGTCCGAAGAGATGTACTCCGCACCGGCCGCATCGAGAGCCGCCACGATCGAAGGCTCGTCGAACTTCGCCCAGCGCTCTTCGTTGTAGTTGTTCCACGAGACGCCGACGGTGATCCCTTCGCCAGCGCCGGTCGCCGCTCCGGTTTCTCCGCCGGTCTCTCCGCCGCCCTCGTCGTCGCCGCCACAGGCAGCGGCCACGATGGCCAACAGCGCGAGGATGACCCACATACGCCGTAGGAACACGTGTACCCCCCTTCTAGATGGCGCCGTCGGTACGGCGCTCAACCTTCCCCCTACTACTACGACCCGAGGCACCCCTCGGGCTTCGCTGCAGACGCATCCTAGTCTTCTTCGCGGGCCCCGTGTCCTGGCCACCCGGCCCTCCGTCGTCCCGCGACCCGAAGGTGCCGGCCCCCGTGCCACAATCCTTCCGAGACCCGAAAGGACGCGTGGATGGACGAGGAGACGCAGGGGCAGGGCAGGTCCAAGAGGTGGATCGCGCTCGTGGGGGCGCTCACCGGCGCCGCGGTGGTCGTTGCGGCGGTTGTCGTCGTTCGCAGCTCGCCGAACGAACCGGTATGCGAGCCGACCCCCGCCCATGCCGAGTGGTCCGCCGCCCGCCAGTGGGACGAGGCACTCCTCAACGCCATCCGACGAGCTCTGCCGGCCCCCACCGTCCACGCCCGGAACCTGTTCCACGTCTCCGCGGCGATGTGGGATGCCTGGGCGGCCTACGACCCGGATGCATCGGGCTACTTCGTCGACGAGAAGCACGAGGCGGCCGACGTCACCGCCGCCCGCGACGAGGCGATCAGTTACGCGGCCTACCGGGTGCTCGAGCACCGCTACATCAACGCGGTGGGCGGCACGGATTCGATCCTCGAGTTCGACCAGCTCATGGCGGACCTGTGCTACCCGATCGACTTCACGAGCACCGAGGGTGACACGCCGGCGGCGCTCGGCAACCGGATCGCGGCAGAGGTGATCGACTTCGGGCTCAACGACGGATCGAACGAGGCCGACGGGTACAAGGCCGACTACGAACCGGTCAACCCGCCACTCGTGGTCGCGGGATCAGGGCAGATCGAGATGACCGACCCGAACCGTTGGCAGCCGCTCCAGCTCGATCACATGATCTCCCAGAACGGGATCCCGGTCGACGACGGCGTTCAGCAGTTCATCGGGCCGCACTGGGGACACGTCACCGGCTTCGCGTTGCCGGACGGGGGTGCCGACGGTCTCCCGATGGACGTCGGCGATCCCCCGTATCTCGGCGACCCCGAGACCGACCAGGCCTTCAAGGACTCCGCCGTCGAGGTGATCCGCCTCAGCAGCCTGCTCGATCCGGTCGGGGCCCCGACGATCGACATCTCACCCGGCACGCTCGGCGACAACCCGCTGGGCACCAACGGTGGACAGGGCCACGGGACGAACCCGGCGACGGGCCAGCCCTACGCGGCGAACCCCGTCAACGAGGGTGACTTCGGGCGAGCGTTGACCGAGTTCTGGGCGGACGGGCCGAAGTCGGAGACCCCGCCGGGCCACTGGAACGTCGTGGCGAACTCGGTCTCGGACACCCCCGGCTTCGAGTTCCGGATAGGGGGAACAGGACCGGAAGTGAACCGGCTCGAGTGGGACGTGAAGCTCTACTTCGCGCTCAATGGGGCGGTCCACGATGCCGCCATAGCGGCGTGGGGGGCCAAGGGCTACTACGACTCCGTGCGGCCGATCTCGATGATCCGGTACATGGGCGGGCTCGGCCAGTCGAGCGATCCCGGCGGTCCCGCGTACCACCCGGAGGGCCTCCCCCTCGTGCCCGACCTGGTC
>DATECY010000058.1:0-3113 GCA_035286665.1 Acidimicrobiia bacterium | reverse complement strand
CCCTCGCCGCTTCCCCGAGCGTGGGTGGCAGCCCTGGTAGCCACCGCAGGGGTGGTGGCGGGGAGCCTTCTCTTCGGGCTCTACCTGCGATGGGCACCCGACCTCGGGCCGATGTTCGGCACCCTCGGCGCGGTGGCGGTTGCGCTCATGTGGCTCTATTTCGGGGCGCTGGCGATCCTGTTCGGCGGCGTCGTGGTGGCCCACGCGGAGGGTGGCGAGGCAGTCGCGGACGGCGTGGCCCCAGGTGTGGCGCGGTCGTGACTCCCACTCGCGGGTGAGGGGCCCCGAAGGGCCCCTCACGAGTTGCGAGTCCGCCTGTAAGCCGGATTCTGTGCCGGCCGTAGCCGGCGGCGATCATCTGTCTGGGCTCGCCGTTGCCGGACGAGCTCGATGCGGCCAACCCGGGACGTGACGGGCGGGCAGCCCTGTCCCTGCTCGGCCTTGCTCCCGGTGGGGTTTGCCGATCCGCCCGGTCACCCGGGACGCTGGTGGTCTCTTACACCACCGTTTCACCCTTGCCTGTGCCCGGAGGCCATCGGCGGTCTGCTCTCTGTTGCACTTTCCGTCGGGTCGCCCCGCCTGGGTGTTACCCAGCACCGTGCCCTGTGGAGTCCGGACTTTCCTCGGCGTCGCCCAACGCGGCGCCGCGATCGCCCGGCGGACTCGCTTCCAGTATGCCCGTCGCCTCCGGCTTTGACCAGCGGCTATCGGGTTCAGTCCAGGTGCTCTTCGAGGGCCGCCACCCAGCCGGCGGGGAGCTTCCAGTGGCGACCCCCGACGACCATCGACCGGACGTGCCGCGCCTCCGGGGTGAGCGAGGAGCGCGGCTTGCGGTTGCCGACGTGGGTGACGACGTCGTGACGCTTCCCCTCGCGGTCCATCGCCTGGGTGGTGGTCCGGACCCTGCTCTCCGATGCCTCGGCCGAGTCGATCTTCGCCAATTCGGCGGCAGGGACCGTGAACACCGCCCCCCAAACCGTGTTGCCCGGCTCGGGGCGCACCGAGGGGAGCCCGCCCGACCCGTTGGCGATCGTGTACTCCATCTTCCACTCGGGAAGATGGGCGATGAAGCGGAATTCGGCACCGGGCGCCAACACCGCGAGGCGCCCGGGATCGATGTTGGCGTCGTAGGCGAAGTAGAGCACCGGGTGGATTCCTTCGTTCGACGACGGCGCCCGAGTGTACCCGTGCCCGTCGCAGAGTTCTCCCGGGAACCATATCTGGGGGTCGGATCGTCTCAATGGATGCCGGCGAGAAGAGATGTATGCAGACACCACCTCCCACCGACTCGTTCATGGTCGATCTCGAGGAGCGGCCGTGGGCCGCCTATGCCTCGTGTCGGCGCGCCGATCCCGAATTGTTCTTCCCCGTCGACGACGAGGATGCCGAGGCCGCAATCAAGATCTGCCGGGGATGCGCGGTTCGGGAGGAATGCCTGGGGTGGGCGCTCGACTCCCGCATCCGCTACGGCGTGTGGGGTGGTACCACGGAGCGGGATCGCCGCCGGCTGCAGCGGCGCACCGCCTGAGCGGGCGCTTCGACGCGGCGGTGGTGCCACAATGACGGCATGTCCCACGATCCGGTTCGCCCGGGCCAATCCGACCCCAAGGACTTCCTCGCTCTCGACTCACTGCTGAGCGACGAGGAGCGACTCATCCGGGATACGGTCCGGGGGTTCGTCTCCGATCGCATCCTCCCCGACGTGGCGGAATGGTTCGAGGCCGGGGTGTTCCCCAAGGAACTCGCGCGGGAGATGGGCAAGCTGGGGCTGCTCGGGATGCACCTCGAGGGGTACGGGTGCGCCGGCACCAGCGCCGTCTCCTACGGACTGGCCTGCACCGAACTCGAATACGGCGACTCGGGCGCCCGCTCGTTCGTCAGCGTGCAGGGGTCCCTGGCCATGTTCCCGATCTGGGCCTTCGGTTCTGAGGAACAAAAGCAGGAGTGGCTGCCGCAAATGGCGGCCGGCGAGGTCATCGGGTGTTTCGGTCTCACCGAGGCCGACGCCGGGAGCGATCCCGGCTCGATGCGCACCACCGCCCGCCGCACCGGGAACGACTGGATCCTGAGCGGATCGAAGATGTGGATCACCAACGGCGGCATCGCCGATGTAGCGATCGTGTGGGCCCACACCGACGAAGGGGTTCGCGGGTTCATAGTCCCCACCGACGCAGCCGGATTCACCGCCAACGACATCCATCACAAGCTGTCGCTGCGCGCCTCGGTCACGAGCGAACTGGTCCTCGATGACGTCCGGCTCCCGGAGGGGGCCATGCTTCGCGGGGTCGCCGGCATGAAGGGACCACTGTCGTGCCTCAGCGAGGCACGCTTCGGGATCGTGTTCGGCGCCATGGGGGCAGCCCGCGCCTGCTACGACGCGGCGCTCGACTACGCGGGCACCCGGATCATGTTCTCCAAGCCGATCGCCTCGTTCCAGCTCATCCAGCGGCAGCTGGTCGAGATGATGGTCGCCACCAACCGGGGGATGCTGCTGGCGATGCACCTCGGTCGCATGAAGGATGCCGGGACCATCACCACGGCCCACATCAGCGTCGGCAAGCTCGACAACGTGCGCGTGGCCCTCGAGGTGGCCCGCACCGCCCGCAGCGTGCTCGGGGCCAACGGGATCACCCTGGAGTACCCGGTGATGCGGCACATGAACAACCTCGAGTCGGTGTACACCTACGAAGGCACCAACGAGATCCACACGCTGATCCTGGGACAGGCGATCACCGGCATCGGGGCGTTCTCCTGAGCGCATTCGACTGGCCCGCCGTCCTCGGCCCGATCATGGCCGGAGAGGACATCGGGGAGTCGGCGGCGCATGCCGCCATGACCGAGATCATGGAGGGCCGGGCCGAGCCGGCGCAGGTCGCCGCCTTCATCGTGGCCCTGCGCGCCAAGGGCGAGACCGTGGACGAAATGGTCGGCCTGGTGCGGGCGATGTACGACGCCGCGGTCACGGTCGACGTCGGGGTGCCCGTCGTCGACACCGCCGGGACCGGGGGAGACCGGGCCGGCACCTTCAACATCTCCACGACTGCCTCCTTTATCGCCGCCGGTGCCGGGGCGCACGTGGCCAAGCACGGCAACCGGGCCGCCTCGTCGCGCTC
>DATECY010000057.1:0-7117 GCA_035286665.1 Acidimicrobiia bacterium | reverse complement strand
CCGGCCGTGGCGAGCCGATCAAGCTCGCCACATTCATGGTGCCCGACGACCTGCCCGATGCCGAACAACGCAGCGGCAAGATCCCTGAGCCAGATCCCCACTACGTGGACCTCGGCATGCTGTACCGTCTGGCCGCGATCGAGGCGGTACGCCGCAGCGGGCTGGTGGACACCCCGCTCCACGTGGCCCTCAGGGGCCACATGGGGACCGGGAAGGATCACGACCTCGAGCAGTTCGCCTCATTGCTCCGCCTCCCCTACTACCGCATCCCGTTGACCGGCGAGGTGCGCGACATCACGCTCATCGGATCCGTCAAGCTGTTCGGCGACGGCCGCGGAGGCACCGAGAGCCGCTGGCAGGACGGGGACATCACCCGCGCCCTGCGCGGTCCGAGTTTGATCAATCTCTCAGAACTCAACGCCGCAGGGGCCGAAACCCTGTTCGCGCTGCACGCCTTGCTCGATCGCTACCGGGCCCTCGACCTGCCCACCGGGGAAACCGTGCACCTCCGAGACGACACACGCGTGTACGGCACGCTCAACCCGACCGATCTCCGCGACTACGCCGGCACGCAGACACTCAACAAGGCGTTCGCCGACCGCTGGGTGATCTGGGAGAAGTCGTTCCCTTCGCCCGAGCAGATCGAGGCGATGCTCACGCGACGCTACCCCCGACTCGGCGCCCCGTTCGTGACGACCATCGCCCGCCTCGCCACCGAGGTCAACGAGTCGTTCACCTCCTCGGACGCCCGAACGCGGGTCGGCACGCCGATGAGCCTTCGCACCGTCCTCGACCGGATGCCCGCCGGCCTGTGGATGTACGCCAAGGACGAGGACCCGCTGCGCCGGACGTGGGAGGAGTTCGTGCTGAGCCACATCGACCCCGCCGACACCGACCACTACGAGACGGTGTGGTCGGCCGTCGCACGCCGTGGGCCCGAAGGACCGCCGTACGCGAAGAAGTAGCCCGGAGCCGTCACCCGTCACCCGTCACCCGTCACCCGTCACCGGCACGACGCTTGCCGGGTAGGTCTGTCCAGGATCCAACGAGCTCCTCCGCTCCACCAGACTCACCAGATTCCCCTCCGAGTCTCTGAAGAACGCCATCCACTCCTCTACACCGGGGGGGCCGAACGTGCCCTGGTCGTCACGAAAGATCAGGTGGGGCGGGTCGACGAGTTCGACGCCCGCCGTTCCGAGGGCGGCGTACGCCGACTCGATGTCGGGCACCTCGAGGTAGATCTGCGAAGGAGCGGCGCCTCGCTCGATGAGCAGACGGGCATCTCCCAATTCGAAGAACGCCAGGCCGGGGGGATCGAACAGGGCGATGAATCGCAGGCCCAGGGTGTCCCGATAGAACGCGATCGCCCTCTGCAGGTCCTCCGCTTGCTGTGCCACCTGATGCAACCGACGGATCTCCATCGGCCTCCCCTCCGTCGCCATCCACGCTACGCGATCCGACCGAGATCCTCCCGTCTCTCGAATGACTCAGAGCGCGATCGCAGTGCCGAGCACACAGGCTCTCAGCCGAGCGCGAGGGCCACAGCCTCGACGAGGCTCGAGGCGACGGGGAACCCCTCGGCCTCCAGAGCCTCCCTCTCTTGGCTGCCACCGTCGTAGAGGACGCATCCGACTCCTGCGCCCCGGGCCGCGACGGCGTCGTCCGTGATGTCACCGATGACCACCATTGCGGTACGCCGCAGGCTCGGATACATGCTCTCCAGATGCTCCACGTGGCCAGCCAGATGGAGCTCCTTGGTCTCGCCCACCGCGCCCCGGTGGCCGTCGAGGGCGAGCATGTGCTCGTCGAGACCGAACTGGGTGACCGCCGACACGAGCATGTCGTGCCACAGCATCGAGGCGATCGACTGTGACACCCCGGCGCCACCGACCATGCCGATCGCTTCGGCGGCGTCGCCGGTCAGCGATGCGGAGGCGAACTCGCGGCGGTACGCCTCTTGGAAGATGTCGTCGATCTGCTGCATGAGCTCGGAGTCGACGTCCCTGCCGAGCAGGCGGGCATAGAACACCTGCAGCGGCCGAACGAACTCCCGGCGGTACACGGTGCTGTCGATGCGCGCCACCCCGAAGTGCTCGAGGGAGGCATTCACCGCCTCGACGACGACATGGTGGTCGTCGAAGAGGGTCCCGTTCCAATCCCAGATCACGTGGGGCATGAGCGCCGCGAGAGTAACGATGAGCCATGAGCCATGAGCCATGAGCAAGACGCGATGCGCGATGCGCGATGCGCAAGACACGACGAACCCACCCTTACGAGAGACGAGAGACGAGAAACGAGAAACGAGAGACTGCCTACCCTCTCTCTGATGCGCTCCTATCGCCTCGGCGACCCGGATCTCGACGCGCGCATCCGCGCGCTCGCCGAGGACGCCGTGGCCGGCACCGGCCACGGCCATGAGGACGTAGACCTGATCTCGGAGATGATGGTCACCGCGCTGCGACTCCACCGCGATCGGGCGGACCGAGGCGACATCAAGCTCGTCAACACCGCACTCAAAGAGATGCGGTACGCCTTCCTCGTCTTCTCCCAGTACCAGCACATTCCCAAGGTGACGGTGTTCGGCTCGGCCCGAACCCAGCCTGGCGACACCAACTATCAGCTGGCGTCGGCGTTCGCCGAGTACATGGTGGAGAGCCTCCGCTGGATGGTCGTGACCGGCGCCGGACCGGGAACGATGGAGGCCGCCAACAGGGGCGCCGGAGGTGCCTACTCGTTCGGCGTGAACATCCGCCTCCCGTTCGAGGCGGAGGCGAACCCCTACGTCGACGGCGCCCGCCTGATCAACTTCAAGTACTTCTTCACCCGCAAGCTGGTGTTCGTCAAGGAGTCCGACGCGTTCGCCCTCTTCCCCGGCGGCTTCGGGACCCAGGACGAGACGTACGAGTTGCTGACGCTCACCCAGACCGGCAAGACGAGCCTCCACCCGATCGTGCTCATGGAGGCTCCCGGCACCGGATACTGGGACAAGTGGATCGACTTCGTGAAAGGAACGCTCGTCGAGCAGGGGATGATCACTCACGACGACCTGTCTCTCTTCAAACACGCCACAGACGTCGACACGGCCGCGGGGGAGATCGCCCGCTTCTACTCCAACTACCACTCGCAGCGGTACGTGGACGATCGCCTGGTGCTCCGTTTCCGGCATGCCCTGTCCCCTGCGGACATCGAGCGACTCAACGATGAATTCGGCGACATCCTCGCCGATGGACGCATCGAGGCGATCGATGCCACACCGGACGAGATCGAAGACCACGATGTGACCGATCTTCCCCGCATCAGGCTTCACTTCGACCGCAGAAGCCTGGGACGCCTCCGCCAGATGGTCGACGTGGTCAACGGCCTCGGCCCCGGGAGTTGGGGTCTGAACCCCTAGTACCCTTACGGGTCATGCGCGAGATCCTCGCCGACCTGGTGGCCGAGCAACAGAGCCTCGACCAGTCGCTTCAGCGGTCACCCGACCGCGATTGGAAGAAGCGCGTCGATGGCACGCCCACCACCGTCCAGGACACCATTGCCATCCTCGCCTGGGAGGAGCAGAACGCCGCCCTGGCCCTGACCGGTGAGGAGTCGGTTCTCGACGAGGTCGATGAGTACGCCGACCTTGGGGGCCACCTCAAGAAGGCGGTGGCCGAAGGCCGCGGGAAGCGTCCCCAAGAAGTGATCGAGTGGTGGCGGTTCGCTCGCGCCGACGTCGTGTCGGCGTTGTACCTGAACAAGCCTTCAGATCGCGTCCCGTGGGTGGGGGGCGACGTCAGCGCTCGCACCTTCGCCACGCTGCGCCTCGCCGAAACGTGGGCGAGAGGACTTGCCGTCCTGACCGCTCTCGACAAGGAGATCGTCGATACCGCCCGGTTGCGCCACATCGCGTGGCTCGGCTGGGCGACGCTTCCCTATGCGTTCTCACTCGCCGAGGACGACTACGACGAGCCGATCAGGGTGGAGGTGACCGGTCCGGCGTACGCCCGCTGGGTGTTCGGGCCCGACGGCGCCACCGACGTCGTCCGCGGCACGGCTGGGGACTGGTGTCGGCTCATCGTCGGCAGGGTCACGCCGGCAAAGGCCGGCGTGAAGGCCACCGGACCTGTCGCCGAGCGCGCCCTCGAGGTCGCCGGCATCTTCCAATGACAGGGCGGATCGTCGGGATGGTCCATCTCGGGCCGCTCCCGGGATCGCCGAGACACACCGGGGAGTTCGACCGCGTGCTCGAACGCGCCGTCGACGATGCCCGCATTCTCGCTGCGTCCGGGTTCGATGCGGTGATGGTGGAGAACTTCGGCGATGCCCCCTTCTTCGCCGACGACGTCCCCAAAGCCACCGTCGCCGCGATGACGAGGGCCGTCACCGCCGTCGTCGATGCCGTGCCGATTCCCGTCGGGGTCAACGTGCTGCGCAACGACGCCCTGGCCGCGATCGCCGTCGCCGCCGCCACCGGGGCGACATTCATCAGGGTGAACGTCCTGTCGGGGCTGATGCACACCGATCAGGGGACCATCACCGGGAAGGCCGCTGAGGTCGCCCGACTGCGCGCATCGATCGCGCCGACGGTGAGGGTGCTCGCCGACGTGTTCGTAAAGCACGCGGTCGCGCCAACCGGCCTCACCGTCGAACAGGCGGCACTAGATCTCTGGGAACGGTCCGGGGCGGACGGACTCGTGGTGAGCGGCTCCGGAACGGGCCACCCCCTCGACCCCACACGGCTCGATGCGGTCCATGCCGCGGTCCCCGATGCCCCGCTCTACGCAGGATCGGGCGTCGACACTGCCACGGTCGCCGGCCTGCTCCGGATCTGCACCGGGGTGATCGTGGGCACCTCGATCAAGGAAGGCGGGGTGACCACCGCCCCCGTCGACCCGGGCCGTGCGGCTGCCCTCGTCGCGGCAGCGCGATGAAAGTCCACCGCTACCACCCGGGCACGATCCATCTCATGCGGCTGGACACGGGTGACGACATCCTCGCCACCATCACCCGATACGCCGCCGACAACGGGATCCGTGCCGCCTGGTTCACCTACCTCGGTGCGGTGAGCACCGCGGCGGTGAGGTACTACGACCAGAACGACAAGGTCTATCGCGACTTCACCATCGACCGCCACCTCGAGGTGCTCTCCGGGGTCGGCAACGTGTCCCTCCTCGACGGCGCGCCGTTCGTCCACACCCACGCCGCGTTCGCCGACGAGGACGGGCACGCGTTCGGCGGCCACCTCAACACCGGCTGCATCGTGTTCGGTCTCGAGATCCGCCTCGAGGAGCTCAGCGGCGACCCGCCGGTCAGGCTGTTCGACGAGCCGACCGGGCTGTCGTTGTGGGGAGACGCCGACTAGGACCCGCCTCCCGTCGTGCCCCTGAGGTCGAATCCCGACTTCAGCAGCAGGTTCAGCATTGCCGGCGCGGGTGCCGAGAACTGCGCAGGTCGGAACGCGTGATCTTCTCCCAAGAAGAAGCGGACCAGGGTCTCGACGATGTGGGCATGGGTGATCGTGTGGAGGTCGTTCGCCGGGGCCCGCCCGAAAGCCACCAAGCGCACCCGGACGGTCCCCCCTCCCCTTGCGGGGACGATGCAGAGAGAGTGCCTGGCGAGATCGTCGACCACCTCAGCGAGGCTCATCTCGAACAGCCACTGCACGCGACGGAGGATCTGGTGGAGTACCTCATGACGACGGATCCCCGGGTTGAACTGGGCAGCACCCTGTTTGACCTCACCGACGATGACGTCGATCTGGCCGTCGACCAGGCCAAGCGCGTCATCGTGCAGGAGCAGGAGGCGGGCATCGACCCCATCGTGGGGGTCGCCGGCATACACCTCTCCGGGAAACCGCATCCCCATGATGTCGATGTCGGTGAAGGTCTCAAAGGTGCCGTCGGCGACGCGCGACTGGATCTCGAACTCGCTCAGCGTGAGGTACCCGTTGAGGCGGAGGTAGCTCTCGACGAGGCTGACGGCGATGTCCACGCCCCCATCTTGGCCGAATCCCGCACCAGGCTGCGATAGCCTGCCCCCCATGACCGGGTTCAGACTCACCTCATACGGGGCGCAGTCGTCCTTCGTCGGCGTGCCCGAGAGGGAGATCACCGACATCGCCGGAGCCGACGTGGTGATCCTCGGCGCTCCCTTCGACTGGGGCACCACCCATCGACCCGGCGCCAGGTTCGGTCCCAAGGCGGTACGCGAGGCCGACTATCTGGACCCCGACGGCGCACGGCCGCACCTCGACACGGGCATCGACCCACTCGCAGTGCTCGGCGTGGTCGACATCGGCGACGTTCCACTCATTCCCGGCTATGTCGAGGAGAGCATCACCGCCATCCGACAAGCCGTACGTGCCGTCGCCACTGCCGGTGCCGCTCCGCTCGTCATCGGCGGCGATCACACGATCACCTTCCCCGACGCCGGGGGCGTCGCCGACGTGCACGGGTTCGGCGAGATCGCCCTCATCCATTTCGACGCCCACGCCGACACCGCCGAGAGCCACTACGGCAAGCTCCTCGGGCACGGGACGCCGATGCGGCGGCTCATCGAGTCGGGAGCCGTGCCCGGCCATCGCTTCGTCCAGATCGGCCTTCGAGGGTATTGGCCCGATCCGCCGGTGGTGGCGTGGATGCGGGAACAGGGCATGCGATCGTTCTTCATGAGCGAGATCGTCGACCGGGGCCTCGATGCCGTCGTCGACGACGCCGTCACCCATGCCGCCGAGGGAGCCAAAGGCGTGTTCATCTCGGTGGACATCGACGTGGTCGATCCGTCCGCAGCCCCCGGGACCGGCACACCCGAGCCCGGCGGGCTCACCTCCCGCCAACTGTTGGACACGGTGCGACGCCTCGGGCGGGAACTCCGCGTGGTCGGAGCCGACGTGGTAGAGGTCGCACCCGCCTACGACAACGCCGACATCACCGCCCTGCTCGCCAACAGGGTGATCCTCGAACTGCTCAACGGGATGGCGCAGCGCAAGCTCTCCTGAGAGCGCGCACCCTGCTAAGAGCGTCCGCCAATAGGCGGGCGCTCTTGCGCAATGCTGATGGCTCTTCGGCCGGAGGCCTCATCGCGGTGCGGTTGGGGTCCCCAGCCCCAACCGCCGAGTCCGCGCCTATCTGCGCGCCCT
>DATECY010000056.1:0-10468 GCA_035286665.1 Acidimicrobiia bacterium | reverse complement strand
GGCCCACCAACCCCCTTGAGACGTGTCGCTGCCTCCCGTACTTTGCGCAGACCCCCACCAGGAGCAGGAGATGCCGGCGCTCGCCGTTTGGACGCCGGAGGACGGTCTGCTCGGCGCGCTCGCCCCGCTCGGTCTGGCGCTCGCCGCCCGCTCGGCGTTGGTGATCGACCTGGATCCGGGCGGCCCCCGGTATCCCGGTGATCGGTCGCTCGCCGATCTCGTCGCCGACGGGGTTCGGCGCCCCGACCTGGAGCCACGATCCGGTGTCGTCGTCCTGCGCAATGGGGGCGTGGCGCCGTCGGAGGCGGGGGAGGTGGTCGGCGCCCTCGTCGACAACCACCCGGTCGTCGTGCTCCGGCTGCCGCCCCGCCCGATCCCTGGGTCGATCCCGGTGCCGGTGGTCCCGGTCCGATTGCTGGTGCCGGGGGGATGGTTCTCACAGGACGGCCCAGCGGTCTATCAGGCGACGCCGTCGTGGGAGCGGATGCCGGGGGATGGAGTCCGCCTGCCGGTCCCGGCCATGGGCACCGTTGCCGCGCTGCTCTGCGGTCGACGACCGGGTGCCCGCGATCGGTGGATCGAGGCCTGGAAGAAGGCGTGGAGGGCGTCGTGGACGCGGTGACCCGGATCGTCGATCGCCTCCTGGCGTCGGACACCCCGCTGTCGCGGCGCGCGGTGCCCGCCGCCGCTCGTCGGATCGCGCGCGATGAGGCGCCGCTCGATCGGGAGGCAGCGGGGCGGGCGGTCGCCGAGATCGTCGGCCTCGGCCCACTCGAGCCCCTGCTCGCCGATCCGACCATCAGCGACGTGCTGGTCAATGCCTACGACGAGGTGTGGGTGGAGCGGGCGGGACGCCTCGAACGGACCAGCGTGCGGTTCTCCGGTCCCGACGCGGTGGTGGCCGCAGTCGAGCGGGTGATCGCCCCGCTCGGCCTTCGTCTCGATCGGGCTTCACCTGCGGTCGACGCCCGGCTCGCCGACGGATCCCGGCTCCATGCGGCGATTCCCCCGGCATCGGTCGACGGGCCGGTGGTGGCCATCCGGCGGTTCGTGTCGGTGGTCACCCGACTCGACGATCTGGTGTCCGGCGGATCCGTCGACGTCGAAGGGGCGGGGGTGTTGCGCGCCGCCGTGGTCGAGCGGCGCAACCTTCTCGTGTCGGGCGGCACCGGCTCGGGCAAGACGACCCTGCTCAACGTCCTGTCCGCCGAGATCCCCGCCGAGGAGCGGGTGGTGACCGTGGAGGACGCCGCCGAGTTGCGCCTCACCGGCCACGTCGTCCGCCTGGAGGCACGGCCCCCCAATGCCGAGGGCGCCGGCGAGATCACGGTCCGGACTCTGGTGCGACACGCCCTGCGCCTTCGCCCCGACCGCATCGTCGTGGGCGAAGTCCGTGGACCCGAAGCCTTCGACTTGATCCAGGCGATGAGCACCGGCCACGACGGCTCGATGGGGACCGTCCACGCCAACGGGCCGGAGGAGGCGCTGTGGCGTGTCGAGACGCTGGCGCTGTCGGGTGCTCGCGCCCCGGAGGAGGCGGTGCGCAGGATGCTGCTCTCGGCGATCGACACCATCGTCCACCTGCGGCGGCGCGGTGCCGCCCGCTCGGTGGCCTCGATCTCTCGGGTGGTCGATGGGAGGGTGGCGGAGGTGTGGAGGTGCTGAGGGCGGTACTCGGCGCGATCGCCATGCTCTCGGGTGTGCCGCTGCCGGTCCTGGGGGCGGTGTGGCTGGCGACGTCGCTGCCGATACCCGGCGTTGCCGTCATCGCTGCGTGGGCATGGGTGGCTCGTCGCCGTGCCGGAGCGACGAGACCGGGCCCCGACGACGAGGCGGCCATGCTCCATGGACTGGCCGCGGAGATGGCCGGGGGAGCGGCGCCCCGTGCGGCCCTCGCCGCCGCAGCAGGACGGGCGCCCCGCCTCGATTTGTCACGGGCGGTGCGCCTCGCCGAGGCCGGCATGCCCGCCGAGCGGGTGGCGCCCGCACTCGCCGCGGCCTTGCCGGTGAACGGCCGCCTCGTCGCCGGGGCGTGGTTGTTGTCCGCTCGCTCGGGCGGTCCGGCGGTGGGGGTGTTCCACTCGCTTGCGCTGCGATCCGCCGAGGAGGGGGCACTGCGCCGGGAGCGCCGGGCGCTCACCGCCCAAGCCCGGGCGTCGGCATGGGTGGTGGCGGGACTGCCGGTGGTGCTGCTGGCGGTGATGGCCCTGACCGGCCGGCTCGGCCTCGGCGATCCGGCACTGGCCGGTGTCGTGGTCGTCGGGGTCGCGCTCCAGGCCGCCGGTGTCGGCGCCGTCGTCCTCATGCTGCGCGGTGCCCGATGATTCCGCTCGGCGCGGGTGTAGGCGGTTGGTGGTTCGGCCGCAGGGCCGGGTGGCACCGACCTGCCCTGGCGGCGACGGCCGCGGCGGCGGTCGTGGTGGAGCCGCTCTTGGGTTCGGCAGGCATCGCCGTACTGGTCGCCGCAGATCGCTGGCGTCGGGCGGCGCGTGAGACCGTTCGCCTTCGCACCGCCGACGAGGACGTCGTGTTGTTCGCCGATCTCGTCGTGCTCGGGGTGAGCGCCGGTCTCAGTCTGCGAGCGGCGGTCGAGGAGGCCGGGCGACACGTCGTCGTCGAACTCCAGGAGGAGGTGAACGACGTGGTGCGATCGATGGACCGCAGCGGAGTCGCCGCAGCACTCGCTGGTGTCGATGGACGTCTGGCCGATTTCGGGAGGGTCGCCGCCGGAGCCGCGATCAGCGGCGCTCCGGTCGCCGCCGCGATCGGTTCGTTCGCCGCCACCGTCAGACAGACCGAGCACACCGCGGCGATCGAGCGAGCCCGTCGACTTCCGGTGCGGATGCTCCTGCCGCTCGCACTCCTCATCCTCCCCGGATTCGTCGTGCTCGCCGTGGGCCCGGCCGTCATCCAGTCGTTGGCGCGGCTCGGTCCCATCCCCTAGTCGAGAGGTTGTTCCATGAGATCCGAATCGGGCCAGGCGACCGCCGAGTACGCCCTGGTCATCGTCGCCGCTGCCATCGTCGCCCTCGCCCTCATCTCCTGGGCGGCGGGCTCCGACGTGCTGCCGTCGTTCTTCAACGCGGTGATCAGTCGCGTGCGCGGGTTTGCCACGAGTGGCGGATGACCCGGGAACGGGGAAGCGCTGCGGTGGAATTCGTCCTCGTCCTACCGGTCGTGCTGGCGCTGCTGCTCGCCACGGTCGAGGTGGCCGTTGCCGCCAGGGTCCAACTCGAGGTGACCCAGGCGGCTCGTGAGGGTGCCCGGGAAGCGGCGACCACTCCCGAGCCGGAACGAGCCGTCGCCGCGGTACGCAATGCCCTCGGACCGGATGCCGGAGCCAGGGCGCGAGTGTCGGTTTCCCGCGACCACGTGGTCGGCGGGTCGGCCGAAGTGGTCGTACGGCTCCGTCATCGGGTGGCGGCCCCGCTCTTCGGCGGGTTCGACGTCACCCTCGTCGGCCGGGCGGTCATGCGAGTCGAGCGATGAGCGAGCGGGGGAGCGTTTCCCTCGCCGTGCTCGGGGTCGGCGCGGTCGTCCTCGTGCTCGCGGCGGGCCTCGGCGCGGTCGGCGCCTATCTTCGTGCGCAGGCGGAAGCGGAGATGGCCGCCGACGCCGCCGCCCTGGCTGCTGCACCCGTCACCTTTCTTCCCTTCGGTGCGCGCGGCACCCCGACAGAGGAGGCCGCCCGCTTCGCCGCGTTCAATCACGCCTCCCTGACGGTCTGCCGCTGCGACCTGGACCCGTCCTGGGAGCCGCGCACCGTGGAGGTCGAGACGATGCGAGTGGTCGAGATCTGGCCTCTGGGAACCTTCGAGGTGCGAGCAATCGGAAGAGCCGAGTTCGTCCCGGCATTGCTGCTGGGGTAGCCTCGCTTCGCTCGGTCGCAATTCGCAATTCGCAAGTCCCGCGGCTCGCGTCGTCGGGTCTCTGAGAGGTTCTCGGATCGCGGCTTGCGCGCCGCTCGGCGCGATTCGCAATGCGACCGAGCCGAATCCGTCGAATTGCGAATTGCGAATTGCGAATTGCGAATCGCGCACTCCCCCGTAATCCCCCACCCCACCCGGACATAGGGGATCATGGAGGCCACCATGACCGCCCCACGCACGGGTGCCCGCACGCTCCCTCCGGAGGAATCGTTCCGTCGTCTCTTCTCCCGTCACTACGGGGCGGTGTTCGCGTATGCCGCCCGTCGGGTCGGGTGGGACGAGGCGGCCGATGTGACGGCGGAGGTGCTCACGGTCGCCTGGAGGAAGTTCCGTTCGGTACCCGCCGAGCCCGGCACCTTGCCATGGCTCTACGGGGTGGCCCGCCGGGTCGTCGCCAATCAGCTGCGCTCTCAGCGGCGGCGCATCCGCCTCCACGCCGAGGTGGCGGCGATGCCACGGATCGGATGGTCCGATGCCGATCCGGCGGATCTCGACGATGCCCTCGCCTCGTTGCGCGAGGACGACCGCGAGGTCCTCATGCTTGCCGCGTGGGAGGGGCTGACGCCCTCCGAGATGGGCCGGGCACTGGGGTGCTCGGCCAATGCTGCCGCGGTCCGGTTGCACCGGGCCCGGGGGCGACTGTCCGAGGTCTGGGGTAGCACTGGAGGTGGCCGATGAGCCGCGACCCGTTCGATCAGATGAAGAGCCGTAACCCGATGCCCGACGACCAGGCTCCGGCCGCCCCGATGTCGGTGGCGGATCGCATCGTGGGTCGTGGCGCGGTCGTCCGCGCCGGCTGGCCGGGCTGGGTGGTGGCGACTGCTGCCGCTGCCTTCGTCCTGGCCGTCGGCGGCGGGATGCTGTGGTGGCTGAGCGGAAGCGGCACCGAGGTCGCCGGGAGCTCGAGCACCACGACGGCGACCACGGTTCCGCCGACGGCCACGACGGTGAGCGGAGGGGACACCCTCGGGGACGTGGTGGCCTACTTCTTCGTCGAGCCGACGTCGCCCGGCTGGACCGATGGCCCGTACCTGATTCCCGTGAGCCGCGAGGTGTTGGTGCCCGGGCCGGCCGGCTCTTCCAGCCCCACGTACGTCGCCGCCATGGGCCTTCTGTTGGCGGGTCCGACCGGCGAGGAGGCGGCGCAGACGCCGGCGTTCTCGACGGCGATCCCCGAGGGGACAAGCCTCGAGGCGCTCACGGTCGACGCCGGTGTCGTCACGGTCGACCTGTCCTCCGAGTTCACCTCGGGTGGCGGTTCGGCATCGATGACCGGGCGTCTCGCCCAGGTCGTCTACACCCTGACCCGCCTCGATGGGATCGACGGCGTCCGCTTCCTCATCGACGGGACACCCACGACGGTGTTCGGTGGTGAGGGCGTGATCGTGAACGACCCGGCGACCCGAGCCGACTTCGAGAGTGCGCTCCCCGCGGTCATGATCGAGACGCCCGCCTGGGACGGTGCCGCCGGCAACCCGGCGGTGATCACCGGGACGGCCAACGTGTTCGAGGCCGTGATCAGCCTGGCCCTGGTCGACGACGACGGGCTCATCCGCTGGGAGGGGACCACGATGGCGACGTGTGGCACCGGGTGCCGCGGCGACTGGACGGTGACGATCCCGTACACGGTCGATGAGGCCCAGTGGGGCAGCATCATCGTGTGGGAGGCGTCGGCGATGGACGGCAGCCAGACCAACGTGCGCGAGCACCGCATCTGGCTGACCCCGTCGACCACGGGTGAGACCGAGGGCGCGGTGTACTTCCTCGGTGGCGGTGACCGCGACATCGCTGCATCGGGCCCGTACCTGATCCCGGTGGCTCGCCTCATCGACCCGAGCGCGCCGTACGTCTCGACGATGCAGGCGCTCCTCGACGGACCTCCGGCCGGTGAAGGTGGCATCACCCCCGAGATCAGCACCGCCATCCCCGAAGGCACGACGCTCAACGGAGTGACTCTGTCGGGCGCCATCGCGGTCGTGGACCTGTCAGCGGAGTTCACCTCGGGAGGTGGTTCCTTCTCGATGATGGGACGTCTCGCCCAGGTGATCTACACGATGACCCGGTTCCCCGAGATCGACGGGGTGCGCTTTCTCATCGACGGGACCCCGACGACGGTGTTCGGCGGTGAAGGCGTCACGGTCGACGATCCGGCAACCCGTCCGGATGACGACACCCTGCTTCCCGCGGTGATGATCGAGTCGCCGGCCTTCGGGGCGGTCGTCGGGGAGGGCGTGTTCAGCGCCGCCGGCACTGCCAACGTGTTCGAGGCGACGGTGAGCATCGTGCTGCGCGGCGCCGACGGCGGCGTCCTGTTCGAGGGGTTCACCACGGCCACCTGTGGCACCGGCTGTCGCGGCGCCTGGGAGCTCGACATCCCCTACGAGGTCGACACCGCCCAGTGGGGTCGTCTCGAGGCGTTCGAATCGTCGGCGATGGATGGGAGTCCGGTGAACGTGCGCACCCACCTGGTGTGGCTGACGCCGGCAGGGGGATCGACCACGACGACGACGAGCCCGGTGGTGGAGTCCGAGTGCTCCGGGATGCTGGCCACCACCACCCTGGAGGAGCAGCCCGGTCTCCCCGAGGCGGTGGCGCAGAAGCGCAACGCCATCTGGGATGCCGCGGTCGAGTGCGACTGGGACCAGCTGGAGCGACTGCTCGGGGCCGGGTTCTCCTACTCGTTCGGCGGCTCCGGTGATGCGATCGCCTTCTGGCAGGGCCTGGAGGCTGACGGTGACGATCCGATCTACTACCTGGCCGAGTTGCTGAACCGCCCGTTCGGGACCCTCCCGGGCGACAAGGACCAGACGTACTACACGTGGCCGTCGGCGTTCAATCAGAGCGGCTGGCAGGACCTCTCCCAGGCCGACATCGATGCGCTCCGCCCGCTCTATGGGGACGCCGAGATCGCCGGATTCGCCCAGAACGGGGCGTACATCGGCTATCGGGTCGGGATCCTCGACGACGGGACCTGGGTGTACTTCCTCTCGGGGGATTAGCGGGTGCGGCTCCGGCCGCACCGCGGCCGCCCGGGTAGGGACCCGGGCGGCACCGTAGTGAGGCGTCAGCCGAAGAGCCATGTGGTTGACCAGGACCTCCCTCCTGGTTCTCACACTGCGCATCGTGCGGCCCGCACGGGCCGCACGATGCGGTAATGGATCAGCTGCGGGATCGGCTGCCGTCAGGGCGGGTGCTCTTGGTCATCCCCGGATCGCTAGGGCGTAGCGGAGGGCTCGGTCGAGTTGGCGACGCTTGGCGACGCCGAGAAAGCCCACCGCCTCGTCGCCGAGGCGGTGGATGTCGATCGTCAGGACGTTGTCGCACGAGATCACGGAGGGGATTTCGAGACCCTCGTCTGACCCCACCAGGACCTCCGACGGGATGCTGCGAATCACGCTCGTGATCGGAGCGACGGTCGCCCGGCCGAGGACTCCGAGGGCGGCATCACGAGTCAAGACGCACACGGGCCGACGACCATACGGCTCAGGCAGGTGGGCCCATCGGATCTCGCGGGTTCTCAGGACTCGGGCCATACCTCGAGAGCGATTTGCATCAGTGCCTCGGTCTCGAGAGGATCCTGGGGTTGGGCCCGGTAGGCAGCAACCAGGGCGGCATCTGCCTTGGCCTCGTCGTCAGCGATGACGATGACCTCGGCCCCTCGGCGAAGCAGTTCGGAACGGCTGATCCCCCGCTCGTCGGCGATCCGATCGAGGTCACGGACGAGCTGATCGTCGAGTTGGACCAGGACTTCTTTACGGGCCACGACCATATGGTAGAGCATATGGTCGATCGGACCTGGGGATCAAGCCCCTTGAGCAGACCTTGGACCTTCGACAGATCGCATGAGGGATGGGGTCGTTGATCGGGTTTCGTCGTTCGCACGTGCGAGAAACCGGCAACCGGGTAATCGGTAACGGCAGTCCGCGAGGACATCACGGTGTGTAGGCAGCCGAGGGATGCTGCCGAGGTCCCCATCCCGAACACGAGCACGCCGGCGCCGGAGGCGGAGATCAGCCCATTGCTCTTCGGCTGACGCCTCATCGCGGTGTCGGCCGGGTCCCTGCCCGGCCGACCGTTGGTTTGGGGTCAACCCCCCAAACCAACTTCCAGCAGCCGGATCGCCCCGGCCTTGTCGAGCGGTTCGTTGAAGTTGCCGCACTTGGGCGACTGGACGCAGGAGGGGCATCCGAACTCGCACGGGCAGTCGCGCAGAGCCTCGAGTGTGGCCCGCAAGTGCCTGGCACCGGCCTGGTAGGCGAGCGGCCCGATCCCGGCACCACCCGGGTATCCGTCGTAGATGAACCACACCGGGCAGCCGGTCGCGGGATGCCACACCGTCGACAGGCCGCCGATGTCCCACCGGTCGCAGATGGCAAACAGCGGGAGCATGGCGATGGCGGTGTGCTCGGCGGCATGGAGCGTTCCCGGCAGGTCGGCCGGCGGCACCCGGGAGTCCCGCACGGTCTCCTCGTCCACCGTGAACCACACCGCCTGGGTGGTGAATCGCCGCGGGGGCAGGTCGAGCGCCTCGTAGGCGAGCATGCTGCGGTCGCTCACCCGCTTCCTCTTGAAGCCGACCACCCGGCTCTCCACCTCGACCGTGCCCAGGCGATGCCCGAACCGGCCCAGGTTCCCGGAGGCGAGCACCTCGATCACGTCGACGTCGGTGTCCTCCTCCGGCTGGGTGTAGAAGGCGACCTCGCCGGACCGGGCTCGCACCACCCGCCTATCGACGTCCAGGTCGTCGATGACGTACCCGTCACCCTGATGGAGGTACACCGCACCGGGGTGACACTGCGAGAACACCCGGTTCTCGTCGGCCGTTCCGATGACCGTTCCGGTCTCGTCGACGATCGTGAACGGCGGACCGCCGGATGTGCGGATGTCGATTCCTGGGGCAGGCGCCTCCCGTCCCGCCCACAGCAGCCGCCCGTTGCGGACCCGGAGCGTGCCCTCGCGCACGAGATCGGCGGCGATCTCCTCGACGGCGGGCCCGAATGCCGCCATCGCCTCATTCGTCTCCATGGGGATCTCGTACGCGGCGCATCCCATGTGGGCAGCGAGCACGATCGGGTTCGAAGGGTTGATGACCGCGGCTTCCGATGGGCGGCCGAACAGATCGTCGGGGTGATGCATGAACCACTGGTCGAGTGCGTCCTGTCCGGCAATGAGGACCGAAAGGGACTCGTCGGTGGATCGTCCCGCTCGGCCGGTCTGCTGGCGGAACGAGGCGACGGTGCCCGGGAAGGTGGCGAGCACCGCGGCGTCGAGACTGCCCACGTCGATGCCCAACTCGAGTGCGTTGGTGGCGGTCACCCCGAGCAGCTCGCCGGAGAACAGCGCCTGCTCCACCTTGCGGCGCTCTTCGGGCAGGTAGCCGGCTCGATACGGAGCGATCCGGGAAGCGAGGTCCGGCCCCACCCGGTCGCGCGCCCATCGGTACACGAGTTCTACCCCCTTGCGACTGCGGGCGAAGGCAATGGTGTGCTCGCCGCGCTTCACGAGGTCGGCGAACACGTCGGCGGCCTCGGCGAGAGCACTGCGTCTCAGGTCGCCTTCTTCGAGCTCAGGGTTCCACAACACGTAGTGGCGGGTTCCCGACGGGGACGTGTCGTGGTCGACGACCTCCACGGGCAGGCCGATCAACTCGGACATCAACTCGCCCGGGTTGCCGATGGTCGCCGACGATCCGATGAAGGTCGGGTCTGCTCCGTAGAAGCGAGCGACGCGGCGGAGGCGCCTGAGCACGTTGCCGACGTGGCTCCCGAAGATGCCCCGCAGCGTGTGCACCTCGTCGACCACGACGAACTCGAGGTGGCGGAAGAAGGGAGCCCATTTGCCGTGGGAGGGAAGGATGCCGATGTGGAGCATGTCGGGGTTGGTGAGGACCGCGGTGGCGTGTCGCCGGGCCCACACCCGTGAGTCCCCGTCGGTGTCGCCGTCGTAGACCACCGGGGTGATCTCGGCGATCCCGAGGGTGTGGAGGGAGCGGAACTGGTCCCTGGCCAGCGCCTTCGTGGGAAAGAGCAGCAGTGAAGTGGAGGGACGATCACCGAGAGCCGCTTCCACGATGGGCGCCTGGTAACAGAGCGACTTGCCCGACGCCGTCCCGGCGGCGACGACGGTGTGGGTGCCGGCGCGGGCGCGGCGAATCGTCTGTGCCTGGTGGCGGTAGAGCCTGCTGATCCCACGGGCGGCGAGCGCGTCGACGAGCCGCCCGGGCAACGGCGGGTCGAGGTCCTCGTAGATCGCCCCGTGGGCAGGGACGGTCTCGACGTGGACGATCCGCTCGTCGGTCTCGGGGTCGTCCCGCCACGCATCGAGGATGTGCTGCATCGGAAGGCGAGGGTATCGGGGAAGGGCAGCAGGCAGCATGCAGGCGCGCCGGAGCGAAACGGAGGAGAACGCTCATCGCTCTTGGCTCATCGCCCGACTTGCGCCTCATGGGCTGGCTGCGATCCTCTCCGGAATGACGTGGCACGCCATGACCGTGGACGAGGTCGCCGCTGCGCTCGGTACCGACTTGCATCGGGGCCTGA
>DATECY010000055.1:0-3964 GCA_035286665.1 Acidimicrobiia bacterium | reverse complement strand
ATGGCAGCCCGGATGGAGACGTCAGAGAGGATCATGGGGGAAGGCTACCGAGGCCTGCTCACCGACGCCCGATGAAGATGTCAGGTCTCAGATGTCAGATATCAGGCAAGAGCGGGGCGACGGTCTCCCTCCCCCGGAGGGTCCTCCTATGTCAAGGGGTGGTGTTTGAGGAGCCGGTAGATGCGGCGGGTGAGGTGTCGTTTGGCGGTGCGGATGGCTTCTGGTTTGGTGCTGCCTTGGCTGAGGCGTCGGGTGATGTGGTGGTGGGCTTCGGCTCGTCGTTGGAGTTGGGTGATGATGGCGGTGTGGATGACACGGTTGAGGGTGCGGTTTCCCCATCGGTTGAGTCGGTGGCGTTGTTGGCGTCCTGATGAGGCGTCGAGTGGCGCGGTGCCGCAGTAGGTGGCGTAGTGGCCGTCGGTGGGGAACCGGTTGATGTCGCCGGTGTTGGCGATGATGGTGGCGGCGCCGACGAGCCCGATGCCGGTGATGGTCATCAGTTGGTGTCCGGGGTGGGGCAGGGTGTGTCGGATCCGGGTTTCGAGCTGTTTGATGTGCTTGATGCGTTCGAGGGTTTCGGCGGCTTCGAGGCGGATGGTGAACGCCAGGGCCTGGTGATGCGGGTTGGGGTTGTCTGTGACGAGTTCGGTGAGGCGGTTCAGGGTTGCGCGGCTGCGGAGTCGGGGTAGTTCTCGGGCTGTGGCGGGGTCGAGTTCGCGGAGCCGGGAACGGATACGGTTGGTGGCTTGCACCTGGGCGGTGACGAGTGTTTCTCGTTGCCGCACAAGGACTCTGAGTGCTTCGACGACGGGGTGATGCCGTACGGGGCCCAGTGTGTCGGCGAGTACGGCGCGGGCGATGGCGGCGGCGTCGATGGGGTCGGTCTTGGCGTATCCGCTGCGGCGTCTGAGCCGTGCGGTGAGCCGGGTGGGCACCTCGAGGACCCGGGCACCTGTGGTGAGCAGCTCGTCGCACAGGAGGCGCCCAAACGTGCCGGTGCCTTCGATACCCCAACGTCGGGCACCGTTGCCGGCTGCTTGGATTAGACCCAAGACGCCTTCAGTAGTGTTGGCCACCGTGGCCTGCCACACCACCGCCCCGGCAGCGTCGATGGCGGCGGCGGCGAGGGTATCGGCGTGGGTGTCGACACCCACGACCACGGCGTGTTGAATAGACATTGCATGCCCTCCCTCCAGGGGATTCGTTCTCGCTCGCGAGGGAGTGGCCGAGATGACGGGCAACCCTTTGTGAAGGGCCAGCCCTACTGGCGCATCCTTCTATCAGGCCACGTCATCACGGAGAAAGGGCCCGGGGCGGGCAGACCCTCAGAACGTCACCCCACCGGGGGGACAGGGGAGGTGCGAGTCACACCCCGGGCCCTACTCCCACCCCCCAACACTGACACAAAGGGGAGGTGGCACGAAGTGCCGGAGGGGGCGACCCGGGGCCGTGTTGGAGGGTGGCGGTTCAAGGTGGGTGGGCTGCCCCCCTCCCGGCTTCGCCGTACTCCCCCCTCCGGGGGGAGAAACGAGTTTGCTCCCCCGGGGAGAATGGTGCCCTATTCCACCCAGTCCGAGCCCGTGTCGACCAGCAGCCCCTGGAGTGCGTGGCCGATGAAACCGGTCTCGTCGAACAGCTCACTCTGCGCCAGCCCGACTCCGTCGTCGTCGACGTCGGTGCGGCTACGCAGGCCAACCCACTCGCCGTTCGGGTAACGGCTGAGATGGACGGAGAGATCGGGGTTGATGAACAGCCATCCGCTCGGGAGCACGCGACTCAACCCGTTGCCGAAGTCGGCCACGGCGGCGGTGCGCTGTAGGGCCGTCGTTTCCTCCCCCGCCACCAGCGGCATGGCGAGGCGCATCCACACCGTCGCCGGCCCTGCCTCGTAGAAGTCGCCCTCCAGGAAGCGAACCTCGACGCCATGTGTGTGGAAGAACTCCCCGTCGACCTCACGCATCTCGTACGGCGTGGCCAGACTCGGACCACCAATCGGATCACGTCGAGGGTGGGCCGGCACCGCCACGTCGGTGAGCCGCATACGCAGCGCCGATGCGCGGGCCACCTCGACACCCTCTGAGTCCATCGACGCATCGAGCACCTGAATCCGCTTGCCGGCCCGCACCGCTCGCACCGACACTCCGAGAGACGACGTCGGCACCGGTCGCATCAGGTCGACAGTGAGCCGAGTCACCATCATCGGGACCGGCGACTCCTGAATCTCGAAGGCCCGGGCGAACAGCGCTGCGACCGGGCCGCCGTGGAGGGCATCTGCGTACCAACGGGCACGCGACTCTGGGGCAGGGTGAAACCGATCGCCGTCCGGCTCGAAGATCCCCCCGCTCACCTGGTCTCCGTGAAGCGGCGCAACTCGCGGCGCGCCACCGAACGCTTGTGTACTTCATCGGGGCCGTCGGCAATCCGCAGCGTCCTGGCGTGGGCGTAGAGCGCCGCCAACGGGAAGTCTTGACTGACCCCGGCGCCGCCCAGCAGCTGAATGCCGCGATCGATGACCCGCGTAGCCATCTCCGGGACTGCCACCTTGATCGCCGAGATCTCGATTCGGGCTCCCTTGACCCCGACCGTGTCGATGAGCCATGCCGCCTTGAGGACCATGAGGCGGGCCTGTTCAATGCTGATACGCGCCTCGGCGATCCACTCCTGGATCACACCCTGCTCGGCGAGGGTCCTGCCGAATGCGGTCCGATCCAGGGCGCGGCGGCACATGACGTCGAACGCCCGCTCAGCCATGCCGATCAGCCGCATGCAGTGGTGGATGCGGCCGGGGCCGAGCCGCGCCTGGGCGATGGCGAACCCGCTCCCCGCCTCACCGAGAAGGTTGGATTTCGGAACCCTCACTCCCTCGTAATGGATCTCGGGATGGCCGCCCGGTTCGTGGTACCCGAAGACGGTCATGTCCCGCACGACCGTCACCCCAGGAGCATCGAGTGGGACGAGCACCATGCTCTGGCGGTGGTATGGGTCGGCGTCGGGGTCGGTCACCCCCATGACGATGGCAATCCTGCAGCGCGGTGACATCGCCCCACTCGACCACCATTTGGTTCCGGTGATCACGTAATCGCCGCCATCCGACTCGATCCGACAGGCGATATTGGTGGCGTCGGATGAGGCGACGCCCGGTTCGGTCATCGAGAAGCAGGACCGGATTTCGCCCTCCAGCAGGGGCACCAGCCATTGCTGCTGTTGTTCCCGCGTGCCGAACATCGCCAGGATCTCCATGTTGCCTGTGTCGGGGGCGGCACAGTTGGTGGCACGCGGTCCGAGGAAGGGGCTCCACCCGGACAACTCCGCCAGGGGGGCGTACTCCAGAACCGATAGGCCTGCCCCCCACTCGTCGCCGGGAAGGAAGAGGTTCCAAAGACCTCGTTGGCGCGCCTCGGCAGTCAACCCTGCGTAGATAGGGAAGTCGCCGTGGGGATGACCGGCCTCGGCCACTGCCGCCTCGTAACCGGGCTCGGCCGGGAAGATGACCTCGTCCATGAAGGCGCGCATGCGGGCCTGCCAGTCGAGTGCGGCCTGGTCGAAGGCGAAGTCCATCGAGGGGGAAGTGTACGGAGAGAGGCAACGACGCGGTGGATGCCATCGAGCGTTGTCGGTCGGTGACCAACATCGAGCGGTCGCGTCGTCTGCCGTGGCAGCGTCCAGCACCTGGCGACAATGACGAAGTCAAGTGATCGCGTCGGATCTGGCGCCCGCCTCCCGGCTCCGCCGTACTCCCCCCTCCGGGGAGAGAGACGATGGAGTTTCCTCCCCTCGGAAGGGGAGGTGGCATGGAGGGCCGGAGGGGGCAGCGCGGCTGGTCTGCCGCCCCCCTCCCGGCTTCGCCGTACTCCCCCCTCCGGGAAGTGTCGCTTTACCCCGACTTGGCGGATTTCCGTCAGCAAAACCCCTGGTCAGCGGCCTGTTGATAAGGTGCCAAGTGGGTTTTGCGACACGTCCTCCG
>DATECY010000054.1:0-12670 GCA_035286665.1 Acidimicrobiia bacterium | reverse complement strand
GTCCCCGTTGCCCGGGGTGCACGCCCAAGAAGGTTCTCTCCACGGGCGCCAAACCGTGCAGCTACTACGACTGCCCCGGCCTGCCGGAAATGCTGAAGGTCACCTGCGACCAGTGCATGTTCGACTTCTTCGCGCACGATGGTCAGCCCAAGTGCGATCACACCACATGTGAGACCGCACGGCGGCTCAGCGCGAACGTCGACACCTACCGGCAATGGTTGGAGCTCATCACCGCCGAAGCCACGGGAACCGCCTGACGCCGGGCTTCCTTGGGGGTGGGTGATGTCGCTGCGCGGATCTCGTACCGTCGGAGCCATGGTGGGGCCTTCGTCCCATGATGAGAGGCCTCCGGCGCCCGGTGGCTGCCACCCGGCCAAGTAGCATCCGCCGAGTGACTTTGAGGATCATCCCCGCGCATGGGCAAAAGGAGAGGCACCGGATGAGGAGAGCAGCGACGAGGGCCACGAGCATCGCACTCCTCGGACTGGGCCTGGTGTTCGTCTTCGGTGGCACGTCCCTCGCCCAGACCGACCAGCCGACCGACCAGGTCATCGCCGAGGGACGCGTCGTCTTCGAGGCCAATTGCGCCGCCTGCCACCAGGCGGACGGCAAGGGACTCGCCGGTATCTTCCCCCCGCTCGCAGGGAACGAGGCCGTCATGGATTCCCAGTTGGTCCGGGACGTGCTCGCCAACGGCAAGACCGGTGAACTCGTCGTCAACGGCGTCACCTACGACAGCGTCATGCCGCCGTTCGCCGCCCTCACCGAGGATCAGGTCACATCGGTGATCGCCTACGTGCAGTACGGCCTCGACGCCCCCACCGGGGCCACGACGACCGTCGCCGCCACCGGTTCGACCGATTCGGGGAGTTCAGGCTCGAATGTGCTCCGCCTCCTCCTCACCGTGGCCGGCGTCGCCTTCCTCGGGGCCGCGGGGTGGGTGCTCCGGCCGGTGGCCGCTTCCCATCGGGCCGGCGACGGCACCGGCTTCGCCACCGATCAGGTCTGGGTCAAGACGCTCATCATCGTCCTCTTCTTCGTCGCCTTCACGGTGTGGCTCCCCTCGATGATCATCAAATGGGGCGCCCTCTCATCGCTGCCCAGCCTGCTGCGCGACCTCATCGGCCTCGCGGTGTGGTTCGTCGCCCTCGCAGGCGGCATGTACCTCCTCCGTCGAGCGCAACGGAGCAGGATCATCTGATGCAGCCGCTGCGCTACTACGACGAGAACATCCCCTGCCTCGCCGCATGCCCGGTGCACACCAATGCCGGGGCATACGTGGCGGCCATCGCCGACGGCGACGACGAGTTCGCCTACCTGACCGCCCGCCTCCCCAATCCCTTCGCCTCTGTCTGCGGCCGGGTGTGCGCCGCCCCCTGCGAGAAGGCGTGCCGTCGTGGGGAGATCGATCAGCCGATCGCCATTCGCGCCCTGAAGCGGTTCGTCACCGAGAAATACGGCGTCGAGTCGGGCAGCGACACCTGGCGCACCGTTGCGGCGCCCACCGGCCCTGATCGCACGCAGAGCATCGGCATCATCGGGGGCGGGCCGGCGGGCATGTCCGCCGCCCACGACCTGCGCCGTCACGGCTACAAGGTCACCGTGTACGAGGCGACGGGCCAATTGGGCGGGATGATGAAGCTGGGGATCCCCGAGTACCGACTCGATCGGACCCTGCTCCAGGCCGAGCTCGATGCCATCGTGTCCCTCGGCGTCGAGGTGAAGCTCAATACCCGGCTGGGCCGCGACATCACCTTCGAGGAGATCCGCTCCCGCCACGACGCGGTCTTCGTGGCCATCGGGGCCTCACTCGGCCGCGGCCTCGACATCGAGGGCCACCAAGCCGACGGCGTGGTCAAGGCGATCGAGTTCCTCATCAACGCCAACCAGGGCTTCGAGGTCGAGGTCGGCGCCCGGGTGATCGTGATCGGCGGCGGGGACGTCGCCATGGACGCCGCCCGCACCGCGCTCCGCCGTGAGGCATACGGCGTCGAGGGCGAGGACGCCGAGACGATCCAGGAGGAGCGGTCGTCGATGGTCGAGGCCCTCGACGTTGCCCGTACCGCCGGCCGCGCCGGAGCCGCCCACGTCACGGTGATCTCTCTCGAATCCGAGGAGGAGATGCCGGCGTCGCCGTTCGAACTTGAAGAGGCAGGCGCCGAGCAGATCGAGTTCATCCACCGCCGCGGTCCGTCGCGCATCCTCACCGAGAACGGCAAGGCCGTCGGCCTCGAGACGGTCAAGGTGACCTCGGTGTTCGACGAGAACGGCCGCTTCTCCCCCACCTTCGACCGCTCCGACGTCACCTCGTACGAGGCGGACACCGTGATCCTCGCCATCGGCCA
The DNA here is from genome assembly GCA_035286665.1 of Acidimicrobiia bacterium. Lineage (GTDB taxonomy): Bacteria > Actinomycetota > Acidimicrobiia > Spongiisociales > UBA11373 > RBG-16-68-21. The sequence goes on along the minus strand of DATECY010000054.1, from coordinate 10,325 downwards.
GTCCATAGACGTCGAGGCACTGGGCGCTTCGGGGCCCGAGATCTCGCCCCGCAAGACCATCGCCATCAAGCCCGACATGACCACCTCCCTCGACGGGGTGTGGGCCGGCGGCGATGCCGCCCACGGCCCTCGCACGCTCATCGAGGCGATCGCCGATGGGCGCAAGGCCGCCGCCGACATCCACAAGAAGTTCACCGGCGAAACCTTCGACTCGATCGACGGCCAGCTCGTCGAGCTCGAGCAGTTCCATCGCCTTCAGGACACCTACGACAGGGTGGAACGCCTGCCGGTGCCCACGCTCGCCACCGACCGACGGATCGGCCTTCTCGAGGTCGAAACCGGATTCACCGAGCAGCAGGCGCGGTGCGAAGCCGCCCGCTGCCTCCGCTGCTTCGCCAACATCGAGCTGGACGTCGACAAATGCGTCCTGTGCGCCCTCTGCGCCGACGTGTGCCCGCTCGATCTCATTTCGCTCGTCCCTGCCGAGGAGGTGCACCTGGGGGCAACCGGGAGCACCGCGCTTCTCTTGGACGAGCGTGCATGCATTCGATGCGGGTTGTGCATCGAACGGTGCCCGCCCAAGGCGCTGTCGATGGCCGTGTGGACGGGGATAGGAGTACCGGTGTGAACGTGATGGATCGAGTGAGAAAGTCGACGATCGGCCGATCGATCTTCCGTGTCCCGGATCGGGTCACCGAGCGCGATCATGCCGCCGGCCACTGGGCGAGCTTCCTGCTCCACCTGTATCCCGTGAAGGTGCACCGCAAGGAGCTGTCCTTCGGCTACACCGCGTTCCTGGGAGTGGCCTCGGTGACGCTGTTCGTGTCGCTGGTGGTCTCGGGCATCTACCTGATGTTCTTCTACGTTCCCTCACCGGGAAACGCCTACGGAGACATGCAGACGATCCAGACCCATGTGGCGTTCGGCCAGTACGTCCGCAACGTGCATCGGTGGTCCGCCCACCTCATGGTGATCGCCGTCGCCGCCCACATGGCGAAGGTGTTCTACCGGGGGGCCTACAAGCCGCCCAAGGAGTTCAACTGGGTGCTCGGAGTCATCCTCCTCGTTCTCACCCTGCTGCTCTCGTTCACCGGGTATCTCCTGCCCTGGGATCAGCTGGCGTACTGGGCGGTGACGGTCGGCACCTCGATGGCGGGCTACGTGCCGCTCGTGGGCGACTCGGTCAAACAGATACTGCTTGGTGGGCCCACCGTCGGATCGGCGACCCTGTTGCGCTTCTACGTGTTGCACGTCGCGGTACTGCCGCTGCTGCTCACCGGCGTGCTCACGTTCCATCTGTGGAGATGGCGCAAGGACTCGATGTTGCAGATGGACCAGGAAGGGGGATCCGATGACTGACAAGGATCCGACCATCATCGAAGGACAGCGGCTCCTCGGGGTCGTGCCCGGAAAGCCGGCGGTGGGGGACCGTAAGGAGTTCAACGACGACGACACCGTCATGGTGTCGCCGCACCTCCTGGTCCGCCACGCAGTGGCAGCGCTCGTGGTCTTGTTCGTGGTGCTCTTGCTCGGCCTGGCGTTCGACGCTCCCCTGCGGGCGATCGCCAACCCGGCACTCACCCCGAACCCGGAAAAGGCGCCGTGGTACTTCGCGGCGCTGCAGGAGCTGCTGTCCCACTTCCATCCGCTGGTCGCCGGGGTACTCGTCCCGACCGCGATCATCCTTGGTCTCGCCGCGCTCCCGTACATCGACCGCAACCCGGTCATCACTCCCCGGGCCCGCAGGATCGCCCGCACCACGTTCACCGTGTTCCTGGTGGCGTGGATCGCGCTGACCCTCATCGGGTTCGCCTTCCGTGGGCCCAACTGGGGATGGGTGTGGCCGTGGCAGGAATGGCATGGTGAACTATGAGTGATCTCGACCGTAGGAAGTTCCTCTCCCGGGCCTGGAAAGGCGGTGCGGCGCTCCTCGCCGTCGCCGGCACCTGGACCTCGTGGGACCTGCTCCGACCCCGGCTGGCCGCCGGCTTCGGGACGGAGGTGAAGTCGGTGAGTCCCGACGCGGTGCCGTCGGACACCGTCGTCGAAATCCGCCAGGCGCGGGCATACCTCACCAAGGTGAACGGCGAAGTGGTCGCCCTCTCCGAAGTGTGCCCCCACCTCGGATGCCGGGTCCCCTACTGCGACTCGTCGGGCGAGTTCGAGTGCCCGTGCCACGGATCGAAGTTCAATCGTGCCGGCGACTACCTCGAGGGGCCGACCCCGCGGGGGATGGACAAGTACGCGGTGTCGATCGTGGATGGCATCGCGGTGATCGACACGTCGAAGAAGATCGACGGCCTCGCACCCGGCAAGCTCACCATCGATGAGCCGGCGAAGGGTCCGCACTGCACCGAGGGAGGCGCCTGATGCCGGAACGACCCCCTGATCCAGTGCTGGAACGGGCCACCAACCGGTGGATGGCGTGGGGCTTTGGGATCATGATCCTCATGGTCGTGGCCTTCCCCGTGTACCGCTTCTACGAGCCGTCGAATCGCGAGGCTGCCCGCACCGCCCAACTGGCCGGCCTGGCCGACCAGGGCCAGCAGCTGTACTCGGTCAACTGCATCGCCTGCCATGGCGCCAGCGGTGAGGGGGGCATCGGGCCGGCACTGAACTCCAAGCAGTTCCTGGGCTCGGTGACCGACGATCAGATGGAGAGCCTGATCGCCACCGGCGTGCCCGGCTCGCAGATGAGCGCCTACGCCCAGGACTTCAACGGCCCGCTCACGTCCGAGCAGATCACGGCCCTCGCCACCTATCTGCGCAGCCTCGAGGAGAACGCCCCCGACGTCCCCAACTGGCGGGACCCCCTCGGTCTCCTCAACGGCTGAGCGAAACGACAGCATCATGAATCAGGCGCGCCGCAGGGCGGGGCTGATTCGTTGCAGACGGTGCTCTCAGTGCTCGCGGCGTGACGCCAGCAGGGCGCCTGAGAGCACCAACACCACGCCGAGGAGCGCGAGCAGGACGACCCTCTCGGAGAGGAAGATCGCGCCGAGGGCCAGCGACACGATGGGGATCAGATAGGTGATGAACGATGCCCTCGGCCCACCGACCCTGCCGACGAGGGTTGCCATGATGGCAAAGGCGATGCCGGTCCCCACCACCCCGAGGACGGACACCGCCGCGGCTGAGCGCCAGGCGAAGTCCGATCGCAGCGCACCGAGGATCCCGAACGGGGTGGTCCACAGAGTCCCCCAAGCCAGCATCTGGCCCATCACCGCCACCGATCCGTACTTGCGCTGCAGCGGCCCGGCGAGGTTGGTGGCGTATCCGTAGCAGACGGTCGCGGCGATCACCATGAGCACCCCGATCACGGCCGTCCCGCCCTCGGCACTGGTGCCTGCACTCACCAGGGCGATCCCGAGGAATCCGACGGCGATCCCCCACCGCTGGGATCGGCCGATCACCCGTCCGAACCACAAGGCGCCGAAGATCCCGGCGAAGAACGGGGTCGCCCCGTTGAGCAGCCCGGTGACGGCACTGTTGATGTGCTCCTCGGCGAGGGGGAACAGGGTGAACGGGATGCCGACCCAGATGACCGACATGCGGACGAGCCGCCCCAGGTCGCGCCGTTCGATGCGCTTGCGAGCCGAAGGCACTGCCAACAACGCCACTGCACCGAGACCCACCCGCGCCCATGTGATCAACCCTGGATGGAACGCCTCCAGACCCACCTTGATGAGCAGAAACGACGCCCCCCAGATCAGGCCTACCGCAACGAACAGAATCCAGTCGAGTGCCGCGAAGGACTCCCGGTCCGACCTCTCGGCGGTGTCCGACGGGGCGGTCGTCGTGCGTTGCATGCTCATGGTCGTTCAGAACCCCCCGGCCGCCCGATTCATTGCAGTCCTCCCCCGAGGACGGGGCATCTTCGCAGGCCGGAGGCGCCGACGCACTCCACCGGGTCACGCCCGGCCGAGGAGCACCCCGAGGGCGAGGACGACGAGCACGGCTGCTCCCACGGCGGCGAATCGTCGATCGTGCTCCCGCCACCAGACGATCACGAGTGCCACCACCCGCACGACCGGGGTCAGGGCGAGGACGAGGATGCCGAGCGCCATCGCCCGGTCCCCCACCGGCCCGACCCCGAACAGCGACCACAGCGGAACCGCCACCACCGCCAGGTCGCCCTCGGCGAGATCGATCACCAGGCCGATCGCCATGGCGGTCACGCCGAGTCCCAGCCCCGCCCGGAGCACCCACTGGATGCGCCGGTGGCCGCGATCCGATGCCTCCACGACGGCGCTGTCAGCCACCGGGCCCCACCCCCATCGCCCGCAGCGCCATCTCCACCGCCACCACCACGAGGACGAGCCCGAGGATTCGCTTCACGAGCGGTGCCGGCGTCGACCCGGCCATGCGGGTGGCAACCAGCGAGCCCCCGACCACGCCGAGTGCGATCGGCACGGCCACGAGCGGCTCGACCAAGCCGCGCTGGAAGTAGATGAAGACGCTGGCCGCGGCGGTCACACCGATCATGAAGTTGGAAGTCGCCGCCGCCACCTTCACCGGGACGCCCATGCCGAGGTTCATGGCCGGCACCTTGAGAAAGCCGCCGCCCACGCCGAGCATCCCCGACACCGACCCGGCGAGCAGCGACACCCCCGAGCCCACCCAGAGCCGCCGGGCCCGGTAGTGGACCAGGCCTCCCTTGGTCTCATCCAGGTAGGCCCCGGCGAGGGTCCCCGGCTCCTCCCAGCCGGTCTCGTCACCGACCACGGCCTCCACCCGGCGCTGCGGGGGACGCCCGGCGCCGCGCAGGACGAGCACTGCGGTGACCCCCATGACCGACGCGAAGAGGGCGGCGATGGCGTCCACCGGGAGCAGCACCGCCGCCAGGCCACCGGTCATCCCGCCGATCGTGGTGGCCACCTCGAGGGTCATCCCCAGGCGCATGTTGGTGAGGCCTTTGCCGAGGTACACGCTCCCGGCAGACGTGGAGGTGGCGATCACCGCCACCAGTGAGGCCGCCACCGCCACCCTGATGTCCACGTGGAAGGCGAGGACGAGCGTGGGCACGATCACCACCCCGCCGCCGATCCCGACCAGCGCCCCCAACCACCCGGCGCCCACCCCCAGGGCCGCCAGCAGCATCAGGGTGAGAAGCGACGGAGAATCCACGGACGGTCAGCGTAGGCCGCAGCGTCCCCGGCATGCGAGGCGGCCGCTGTCATCGACGCTGCCATTGCAGTGCAGATGTCCGATGACAGCCGATGATCTCACCCTCATGCCTCGACCGACCTCCTCATCGGCGACGACGGTGCCCCCTTCTTCGATGACCGGCCTGAAGGTGATCGTGGTCTTCCACGCGTCGATCCTCAGGGAGACGAAGGCCGCCCCACGGGTGCCGGCTGGATGACGCCTCGTCGGCGGTGAGCGCAAGGCGGGCGCAGGCCCCGACCCCGTGCACCGGTCGGCTCACCCTGATAGGTTTCCCTATCGCACAAGAAGCGGGTTGGTTCCCTTTCTCAAGGAGGGGGTCATGAAGACACGCAAGCGGCTCACGTGGCGAGCGGCGGCTGCGCTGCTCGGGATCTCGCTGATCGGCACCAGTCTCTGGGGGACGGCGTGGGCGGACACCAGTTCCATCCCGGCGGGCTACGACCTCTTCGAGACCGATCCCCAGTCGACCCATTTCGATTTCCAGCTACCTGCCGGATTCTTCGGCCCCGGATGCCAGGAATGGGTCGGCAGGGTCAAGTTCGCAGGCGTGCCCCTGGAGACTTTCATGGGGCACAATGTGGGGGACGCCGACACCGTGGTGCAGCGCCTCGAAGCGGCCAACCCGATGCCGGATGACACCATCCAGATCGAGCTCGTCGCCCTCTCCCTGGTCAGCATGGAGCCGATCACGGTGCAGTGCGGAGGTGGAGACCCCGACCAGTGGGACGTGAACGTCGGCCTCTCCCCCACCCAACCCTCGAAGGGTCGGATGACCATCCACCACGGCACCGATGGGGGGACGTTCGACTCCCAGCTGCCGGTCGTGCCGCTGTTCACGTTCACCCGCATCTCCGACGGCACCACGCTGATGCTCGACGGATGGGACCTGCCGCCGCAGATCTTGCAGGCGGAGGGCGTCCCGTGGCGGAACGCCTGCGTGCTCCCGGCGCTCGCCGTGCCCGGCCTGAACGACGGCTTCTGCCCCAGCTTCGACGGCCACAAGCTGCTTACGCTGGAGGAGGCACTCCTCGCCACCCACGGGGTCCGTCCCGCGCAGGCCGCGCTCGAGCATTTCAAGTGCTACACGGTGACGCCGACGAGGTTCGAGAACCGCACGGTCCAGCTGATCGACCAATTCGGGCAACGTCAGGCGAAGGTGACCGACCGCGCTCGCCTCTGCAACCCGGCGAGGAAGGGGAACGAGCCCTTCGTCAATCGTCGCGCCCACCTGGTGTGCTACACCACCACGGGCCCCGACCTGAACACGGCGGTGGTGGTTCGCAACCAGTTCGGCTCGCAGAGGCTCGTCGTTGGCGAGCCGGAGACGGTGTGCGTTCCCTCGAAGAAGCGTGAGATCGGAAATTCGTTCAGAGGAATCCGGGTCCCGATCGATCACTTCCAGTGTTACAAGGTGGAACCGCTGACCTCACTGCAGCGAGTAGGACAACTCGGCCGGGTCTTGGTCACCGATCAGTTCGGTCACAAGAGGGTGAGCATCGGCGCTGCGGTGAGGCTCTGCACCCCCGTCGACAAGAACGGCAGCCAGATCCAGCACCCGGTGAGCCACCTGGTCTGTTACCAGATCGCCGGAGCCGAGGTCAACGTGAGAGTCGAGGTGAAGAACCAGTTCGAACGGAAGAAGATGAAGGCGATCAACCCCGAGCTGCTGTGCGTCCCGTCGGCGAAGGTCGTGGTCCCCTAGCGCCGGCGAGATGGCGGGGCGGTCGTGACGGATCGCGGTCGTCGGATTCTGTGTGACCGCGCTAGGAGCAGGAGCGGCGCCAGGCGTCGAGGTCGAGGTGCTTCTGCAGGGAACTGAACCCGAGTCCGGTGGTCAACGCGCAGAACTCGGTGGTGTCCAGGTCGTACTCGACGTGGAACACCGCCTTGCCGGCCTCGATGAAGGGGACCAACGCCTCGCATTCGTCGAAAGCAGCGCATTCCTCGTTGAGCGCCCAATCGAAGTCCGGCTCCAACTGCTCCACCTGGTCGAGATCGTTCTTCAACCCGATCGACAAGCCACGGGAATGGGCCGCCCCGGCGAGAAAACGGTTGAAGGCGAGCTGATCCTGCGCGGTCAGGTCGAAGCCGGTTCTGTTCGCATAGCCGTCGATGTTGTCCACCTCGATGCCGTCGAACCCCCGATCCCGGCACATGTCCATTCGAGATTCCATGATCGGTCCCAGCACGTCGAGACGACGGATGTCCAACCACCGCTCCCCGGCCCACCCATTGGTGCGTCCCAGAACGGAGTCGGGGAAGTCATCGGCATCCGGACGGAACTCCTCCCAGGCACCGGCGCTCATGTAGCAGACCACGACGCGCCCCCGGTCGTGGAGATCGGCGATCACCGACGGGGGCGCCTCGAACAGGTCGACATCGAACATCTCCGCATCCACCGAGGTGTCGATCTCGCCCGACAGCTGCCACTGCCACGTCGTCCCCGGCTGGGGATGCCAGATGCCGTCCGGCGGTGCGGACTCGCACTTGATCGTCGTCTCGGCAGTGCAGCCATCCGTACCGGAACCCCCGTTGGCGACATCCTCGCCGGCGCCTCCGTTGAGGGTGTCACTGCCACGTTGGCCGTAGAGACGGTCTCCGCCCTGGGCGCCGTCGAGGGTGTCATTGCCACCGCCGCCATAGATGCGGTCCGGGCCGCTCCCGCCGTCGATGGTGTCGTCACCCGAACCGCCACACAGGTAGTCCTTGCCGCCGAGACCGTTGATGGCGTCGTCCCCGCCCAGACCGATGATGACATCACTTCCAGGTGTGCCATCGAGGACGTCATCCCCACTCGTTCCGACCATCGTCGCCGTCCGGCCGGCGCACGTCGGCGCTCTGCCGTCGGGCACCTCACCGGCAGCCACAGGAGCGACCGCGAAGAGGCCGATGAGGGCGGTGATCCCGAGTCGGGCCAGCGTGTTCATGACGGGAAGCTACCCGACAGCAGCGGGGATTGCCGGACCTCCGTACGCGTCAGACGGCCACCATCACCGCGGGCTCGAATGAAGGTCGGCAGCGGGCCGCCCGACCACGAGGAGCGGCCGTCGAACTGCCCGCGGTCAGCCGCCGGGTCCACCCGACACCGCGTGACCTTCGAGGGTGGGGTGTAGTTCGCCTCCAAGATCCGAGAGGGAGCCATCGAGGGTGCCATCCTCACCGATCGTGAACGACATGGTGAACTCTCCCTCGTGGGTCTCGTCGAGCGCCACTACTCCATCGGAACCAACCACCTTCACGGTCACCGAGACCGACCCCGAACACGCAGCATTGCCGTCATCGCCGACGGACCCACCGCAGTGAAAGGCGAGCTGGGACCTCACGGTTCCATCGGCGGACTCGAATTTCGATCGATCCTCGCCTTCGGCGGCGACGGTCCCCTGCTCGTCAATGGTCAGCGTGAACGTGACCCTGGCGGACCACCCTTCCGTCTCGAGATAGTTGAACGACGCCTCGTAGGTGCCGGCGTAGGGTGACGCCTCGCCGGCGCTGAGGACGAGGCGGGCGCATGCCCCGGTGTCGGTGCGGGTCAGGGTGACCTGGGCGGACTCGCCGAAGTCGTTGAACAGCCAACTCCAGCGGGCCTTTTCGTCGCTGGTGGTGAGGCTGGTGTCACCGGGAATCTGGCCCCCGGGCCCGTTGACCGCGATCTGCACGGTGGTGGTGTTGCCGCCGCCCGGGGCGGTGGCCACGATCTTGTAGGTGAGGGGGTCGTCCTCGGTGACCCGGGCGCTGGCATTGAGGGTGGCATCGCCGATCACTTGGTCGAAGTCGGCGCTGCCGGTGACCTGGAGGCGCTCCTGCAGCACCTGCCACACCGCGTTGTCGATGCGCAGCACCCGTCCCCCCAATGCCGGGTCGATGTCTTTGATGCGGTTGCTGATCGCCGGATCGGAGATCTCGGTAGCCGCGGTGTCGACCAGGATCTCCTTGATCTCCGCCGCGGTGAGGGTGGGGTCGAGCGCCTGCAGCACCGCCACCGCCGCGGTCACCTGCGGGGTGGCAAATGATGTTCCACTCGCGACATGGGGCTCCCCATTGTCGGTCATGCCGGTGTAGACGTCCTGGGCGATTGCTGCCAGGGTGACCTCGCCGCCCGAGCTCATGTAGTTGGAGCCCTCCGTGTGCTGGACCCCGTTGGCGTCGGTCCAGGTCTCTTTCCACCGGCCGCCGTGATGGTTGAGGCCGCCCACGGTGACCAGATTGGGCTCGTCGAGGCCACCCGGGCCGAAGGTCGCGGCGTCGCCAGCGTCGTTGCCCGCAGCGGCGACGACGAGCACCTTGGGATGGGTGACGGCGAGATCCCGCAAGAACTGTCGGACCAGGGCCTGTCCCTGGGGCGTCTGCTTCCCACCGAGCGAGAGGTTGACGACGGTGGCGCCTACCGGGGGTCCGACGGTGGCGCCTTCCGGGGGTCCCACGAGCTGTGTCACAGCGGCCATCCACGCCGCGTTCGAAGTCTTCTTTGACGAGCCGAACACGTCCACGCTGGTCGTCGTGAACGCACCGTCGCCCAGGATGGCGTCGAGAACACCCGGTGGACCGCCCGGACTCGCGTCCACGACCTCGTGGACCCACGACCCGTGGTACCCGACAGATGGGCCGAACCCGTCGACGACGCCGACGATCGGCGGGGTCGTCGTCACCCCGGTGGCCTTGATCAGCCGCCAGGCGTCTTCCACGCCGGTGAGCCGATACTGGTCACTCCGGTTCCCCTGCTGGAGCACCAGGTCGTCCAGCCGGCCACAGGGCCGGTCCACCACGTCCCAGTCGGCCTCCACCACCTCCGACGGCGCGACGATCGCCACATCCCCGTTGCCGGCCAGCGTGTCCATCGCGGCAGCCAACGCCTCCTCACCCGAAACGGCGAGCTCGATCTCGGCGATCGAGAAGTCCTCGATCCTCTCCACCACCGTCCCCCCGACCGCCTCCGCCACCCGGTCGGCAGCGTCAGGCCCGGCATCGTCGGCGAGACGCACCACGATCCGCCGGTCGAACACCGCACCCCAGGCGGCGGTCTCGATGACAGTGTCGTCCCCCGGCGGCAACACGTCGGAAAGAACCACCCCACCGTCCTCCGGTGTGGTCGGCTCGGTGACGGTCGAGCCGTCGTCACCGCACCCGGCCGCCACCAGCAGGAGTACCAGGAGAACCAG
>DATECY010000053.1:0-2915 GCA_035286665.1 Acidimicrobiia bacterium | reverse complement strand
ACGGTCAGGCTTCCCGGCACTTCGAACGGCACGTTCGCCAGCCCTCCCTCGACCGTGGTCACCTCCTTCCCCGAATCGGTGGTGACCACCGCTCCGGAGAGCGGCCTCCCCTCGGCGCCGAGCACCTGGATGCGCACCTGGTCGGTGGCGGTCAGGGTGCGGAACAGGATGAACCCTCCGATCAGGGCGCCGAAAACCACGACCACGGTCAGCACCCGGAGGAATGACCGCCCCCAGTGGTGCTTGCGCCGTAACTTGTGCGGCTTGGTGGTGACCGCGGCGGGTCGGGATACCGGTCGCAATGCGCTCCGGCGTCGCAGCCGCGACACCCCGCGGCGCCGACGGTCGAACACGGACATGGCGTGGTGGGAGCTGCGCATGGCGGTGGGGCCGAGGATAGGAGCGCACCTGCCGCTGTGTGATCCTGGGATACTTCCGGCATGGCTTTCGCCGATGACCTGGCAATCCGTGATCGGTGGGTCGCGGAAGGCAAGCGCGTGGCCGCGGCGACGGTGATCTCCGGCGTCGGGTCCGTGCCCCGGCCTCCCGGCGCGCGGCTGCTGCTGTCGTCGGCCGGCGAGATCGTCGGATCGGTGAGTTCCGGTTGCGTCGAGGGCGACGTCACGGCACGTGCCGAGGCCGTGCTCGCCGGGGGCGAATCTACGGTGGTCACCTATGGGATCTCCGACGATCAGGCCTTCGAAGTGGGGCTCTCCTGCGGCGGGACGATCCGGGTTCTGATCGAGCGCTGGTGACCGACGTCCTCGCCGCCGCCCGTGCCCTGACCTCCTCCGGACGGACCGGGGCCCTGGTGACGGTCATCCACGGCGACCGCGGCGGCACGCGTTTTCTCATCGACGCCGCGGGTGAGGTACTTGCGGGAGACCCCGGCGAGACGTTCCCGGCCGTGGTCGCCTCAGAGGTGCGTCGCCGCATCGAAACCGAGAGTGCAGGGGTCGCCGCCGCCGGTGGGGTGGAGACGTTCGTGGACGTGATCGTCCCTCCGCCGACCCTGCGGCTCTTCGGTGCCGGGCCGGTCGCCGAGGCACTGTGTACCCTCGCCGCCCGGGCCGGGTTCGGCGTCGTGGTCGGCGATCCCCGCCTCGCCCATGCCCGACCGGAGCGATTCCCCGATGCGACCTCGGTGATGTGTGGATGGCCCGACGACCTGGTTGCCGCCCTCCCCTTCGACCGGCGGAGCTTCGTCGTGTCGCTGCTGCACACCGAGCGGTTCGAGGACGTGTTGCTCCCGCTGGCGCTGCGCTCGGAGGCGCGGTACATCGGTGCGCTCGGATCGCGTAAGACCCACGCCGCCCGGGTGGAGCGGCTGCTCGCTGCCGGATTCGATATCGCCGCGATCGAGCGGATTCACGGTCCGGTGGGTTTGTCGATCGGTGCCGTCACGCCCGAGGAGATCGCGGTGGCGATCCTCGCCGAGATGGTCAGCGTGAGAAGAGGGTTTTCCCTCGGTAGGGCCTGATGGCTGGGCGCCAGGCATTAGGTGCCGGGGGCTAGGGGTCCGGCTTCCAGTGTGATCGCCGTCGGGGAGGGGAGCGATCTGGCACCTGACACTGCTCGGGGTAACGGGTAACGGACTTCGTGTCATGTGACTCTGCGGTTCGATGTCCCTTACGGGTGAGAATGCCGCCTGTGGACAGGGAGTCATCATTCCTGCGTTTCGCACGCATCGTCGAGCCGGGCTTGCGGGGGGCGCTGGTGGCCTACCACGGACCGGAGCGCGGGCTAGAGGCGCTCAACGACGCGCTTCTGTACGGCTGGTGCCATTGGGAGCGGGTGCAGGCGATGCGAAACCCGGTGGGATACCTTTACCGAGTCGGCCAGCGGGCTGGTCGTCGGCGCCGCAAGCGGTTGCGGGCGCTCCCGGTTCTGGTCGATTCGGGTCCACCGTGGATCGAGCCCGCCTTGGCTGCCGCCCTCAGGGCACTCACCCCGAGGCAGCGGCAGGTGGTGGTGCTGGTCGAGGGCTACGAGTGGACTCAACGCGAAGCGGCCGATCTTCTCGGCATTCGGCCGGCGTCAGTGCAGACCCATCTCGCCAGAGGGTTGGCGGCCCTGAGAGCATCTTTGGGGGTCGACGATGAGTGAGATTGGGGATCGAATCCGCAGGTCGATCGACGGCGTTGCTCCTCCCGCCGACCTGGTGGAGATCGTCGGCTCGGCTGCACCGCCGATTCGGCAGGTCACTCGACCGGTGGTCTATGCAATCGTGGTGATGCTGGGTGTCGGAGTGACGGTCTCGGTGGCGCTGCTCACCCGTGGGGACGGACTGGTAACGACCTCGTCGTCGCCGCCTTTGGCGAGCACGGCGGTAGGGGCCGCCACCACGACCACTAGCACGATGACGAACGGGGTTCCGGCCGTCACCCTCGTTCCCCCGTCGGGATGGCACGACCCGGCTCTCATCCCGGTGATCACCCTCCCGGCATGCGCCGACGCGGAAGCAGTCGCCGCGTTCATTGCCGAAGAGTTCCCCGACACCGTGGGGTCGCTCGAATCGGTCACACCCCTGCGAGCGGCCGAAGCCGTCGCCATGCCTCGGTTTGGACGCCGGTCATTGTTCGGAGAGAGCGTGCCCGATGGCCTCTGCCTGGCTGTCGGCCGAGTCGACAACGTCACTGGATGGGCAGTGGCTTCGGCGGACGGGACAGTCGTCGCACGTGGGGCGGCGTACCCCTACGAGTCGAACGAGGTGCCGGCGGACGTCGTCGGCGACTACTACCACCAGTCGCATATCGGCTCCGGACACCTCTTCAGCGCGTCGGTCGACCCCGACGGCCGCACTCTCGGACTCGTCGGTGGGATGTACACCATCCTTGAGGTGCCGGGCTTCGTACCTGAGGGCGATATCTACTACTGGGGTGAGCAGCTTGCCGCAAGCCTGGCGATGCGTCCGT
>DATECY010000052.1:0-6390 GCA_035286665.1 Acidimicrobiia bacterium | reverse complement strand
CCGACGGGGTCCGCAACGCCGTGATCCGCCATCCCGAGTTGCTGGGCGGAGTCAACGTCGCCGCCGGAGCCGTCACCAACGAGGCGGTTGCGGAGTCCCTCGGAGCCGACCTGGTGAGTGCCGCGGCGGCAGTGGGGATCTAGGAGCAGGCAGCAGGCAGCAGGCAGCAGGCAGCAAGCAGCAAGCAGCAAGCAGCAAGCAGCAGGCGCCGCGGGCGAAGCGAGCCCCCGAGTCCGCGCCTAGCGGCGCGCCCTCTTACTCCAGCGCCCCCACCAACGCGTCCTGCAGGTATCCCAGATACCCGAGCAGGGCCATCTCCGGGTCGCGGGTTCGCTCGGCTTCTTCTTCCCAGCCGTCTTCGGTGATGCCGAGACGGGAGGCGAGCACGATCCTCGCCTCTCCCACGACCCGCATCCACGCCTCGGCGACCTCGAGGGTGATCGACGTGGCGCCGAGACCACCGGCAAATGCCTTCCGATCGGCGGCGCGAAGGCGGTCGAGGTCGTCGCCGATGAGATCGAGATAGCGGGCCTCCGCCTCGGCGTCTCCGGGGTGAGCCGTGTAGGCGAGGCGGCCACCGACGTCCCCTTCGCCGGCCACGAGCTCGGGCAGATCCTCGAGCACGGAGATCTCGCTGCGGGAGAGGTGAACCTGCACCATGTCGCCCGAGCGGGTGAACGGTTCGGTCACACCCGCTCCAGCGTGGCCCACAGGCCGTGATGATGGAGACGGTGGCAATCGGACTCCGCCTTCTCCAGGGGACCGCTCGACACCACGGCTCGGCCCTCGTGGTGAACCTGGAGCATCAGCCGGGTCGCTTCGTGCTCAGGGTGTCCGAACAGCTTGCGGAACACCCATACGACGTAGGACATCAGGTTGACCGGGTCGTTCCACACCACCACCTGCCACGCCTGATCGAGGGAGTCACGTTGTTCGGACTCCGGGTGGTGGACGGGTGCAGTGGTCGGGGTCGTCATGCCGTTTGGTGGCGGCCGTCGAGCCTGGCCGCCAAGCGTTGGGCGTTGAGCCAGTCCTCGAAGTCGAACCGAGACACCCGCCACTCCCTGCCGATCTTCACCGCCGGGAGTTCGCCGGACCGCAGCACGCGGGTCACCACGAAGGGCGACACGTCCAAGTATTCGCAGACGTCTGCCACCGACAGCCAATCCTTGGCGAGATCAACCGTGATGCGTTCCACGTGCCCCAGGGTACCGGCGCGCCACCACGGACGGAAGGGAGCCGGAACGAAGTGAAGCCCCCTGGGGAGGGAGCTTCACCCGCGTGGCGCGAGGTCGAGCGATCCATCGGGGACACCACTCCGTTCGAAGGGACTGTGCCTCCGCGCCGTCGACTCCATCATCGGCCCCTACCAAGTTCTTCTAGAGAGGATTTCTTCCACATTCTGTAGGGACCTCCTCCCCTACGCTCTCGACGTGTCCATCACCTACCAGTGGCGCGGAGGTTTCGAGAACCCCGAGGTCGAGATGCTCCACGCCGCAGGCTTCGACCACGCTCCGTTGGCGACCGCCGACTGGGTGACCACACTCACCACCCACAGCCTCGGATGGGTCTGTGCCCGCGACGACGCCGGCCTCGTCGGATTCGTGAACGTGGCATGGGACGGCGCCACCCATGCCTTCGTGCTCGACACGCTGGTCGCCAGGCGAGCCGAGAGACAGGGTGTCGGCACCCGACTCATCGCGATCGCGACGGAGAACGCTCGGGCTGCAGGCTGTGAATGGCTCCACGTCGATTTCGACGAGCACCTCCGCCCGTTCTACTTCGACGCCTGCGGATTCACCCCGACCGATGCCGGCCTGATCCGACTCTGAGAGGGCGCGCCGATAGGCGCGGACTCGGCGGTTGGGGCTGGGGACCCCAACCGCACCGCGATGAGGCCTCCGGCCGAAGAGCCATCAGCTCAGAGGGCGCGCCGGCGAAAGGGCACCGCTGGCGGCGGAATGCCACCGTTCGACCAGGGGGTGGGGCACGGCCGGGAAGCCGACCCAGACCCAGCATTCCGCTTCAGGGAGGGATGACTAGTGCCGAAGAACTAGTCAGTACACCACTCACCGGGACACGCCAATGACCAACTCTTCGGACCACGCCGACCGTTCACTCGTCCGTATCGGTCTGATTCGCCGCCATCCAAACGGCGCGCCGATCGTGCTCGGCGTGCTGGCGGTGAGCGCCATCGCCACACTCGACTGGGCCACCGGGCCGATCGTCGACGTCTCCCTGCTCTACGTGATCGCCGTCATGGCGGTCACCTGGGCGGGCACCCGCCGCCATGGCGCACTCGTCGCCGGCCTCGCCGCCGCCCAAGGCCTGCTCGCCGGCGTCGTCGAAGTTGGCCACCTCCCCATGTCGGCCCTGTGGAACGCCACCACCCGCCTCGGCGTGCTCGTGCTCGTCAGCGCCCTGCTCGGCACCCTGCGCAACGCCCTCATCGATCAACGGCGCATGGCGATGGTCGACCCGCTCACCGGAGCGATGAACCGCCGCGCCTTCCAGCTCGTCGCCGAGCGGGAACGCCTTCGCGCCGGCCGCGACGGTGGAGCCATCAGCCTCGCCTACTTCGACATCGACCGCTTCAAGGACATCAACGACGCCCGCGGTCACGGCTTCGGCGACACCCTGCTCTCGGAGTTCGCCGACACCATGACCGGGGCGGTGCGTGGCACCGACATCGTGTGCCGGATGGGCGGCGACGAGTTCGTCCTGCTCCTCCCCGACACCGATGCCCGCGAGGCGATGATCGTCGTCGACCGAATCCGCCGGTTGATCCACGAGTCGGTCACCGCTGATCGCCCCATCACCACCTCGGTGGGGATCGCCACCTACCGGTTCCCACCGTCAACGGTGGACGCCCTGATCTCCGGCGCCGACCAGCTGATGTACCAGGCCAAGAGCCGTGGCGGCGACACCGCCGTCGGCATGGTGATCGTCGGCCCTTGGACCAGGTGGTCCGACTCGGTCAGCCTCACCCAACCCGCCGAACAGGCGAGGGTCGTCTAGAACAGCATTCCTCCTCGGGTCCGGACGTCTCAATTCCCGGCGGGCCTTCCCGGCCCAACCACACGGCGTACCCCGGACCCGATGAGGAGCAGACCGAGCCTGGGATCGAACCGGCCTCCGCGGCGATCCCACGGCGAACACCCGTCGCCAGCCGTCGTTTCCAAGCACACGCGAAAACATTCCTCCACCAGACCCCTTGAGTCGAACCCGTCGGGTTGATACGTAGTCGTCGCACCGCCACCCGCCGACCGGCGAGACCTCCCCTGGCGGCATCGGAAGGGGACGCGTGGAGTCGAACGGGCATCCCGATCTCGTCCACATCGGCCGCGTGCTCCGCGAGCGCATGGATCGCACTCTGGACGCCGAGATGGAGGCGGCGAGGGCAGCGGCACGGCGCAGCCGCACGACCCGGGACATGTTGCTCGCGGCCGAGGACCGCGGTGACCGCGTTCACCTCCTCAGCGACGACGGCTCCACGCACGTCGGAACGATCACGGCCGTTGGAGCAGACCACCTCGAGATCACCAGGGATGGCACGGCGCGCATCGTCGTGCTCTCGCACCTCGTCAGTGTCGAGGTCGACCGATGAGCCGGAGGATCCGAATCGACGCTCGATTCGCCGTCACCGGCGTGCTGGCACTGATCGCCGCGATCATCGTGATGACACTGACACGACCGAGCGAGCGCGTTTCGGTGCTCGTCGCCGGGGCGCCACTTCCTCCCGGCGTGGCACTGAGCGACCTTCCAGTCGATGAACGGCTCACGGAGCCGATCGCAGGCTTGATCACCGCGGAGGAAATGCCCGGCCTCGCCGACCGAGTCCTGTTGGTTCCGGTCGAAGCGGGCAGCCCGCTGCTCATGTCGATGCTCGCCCCTCCGGGTGGGCCGACGAGTGACGTCGTCGCCGTCACCCTCGAGCCCGGCAACGCCGTTCAAGGCGACCTCCGGCCCGGTGACCGGGTCGACGTGTACGTCAGCGACGACGTCGGCACTCGCCGCATCGCCGAGTCGATGACCGTGGCGGACGTCGTGGTGGGGGGTGGCGGGCTCGGAGGGAATGAAGTCGCCGTGCTGCTTGCCGTCGACACCGCGCTCGCCGAGCAGATCATCACGGCGATGCACACCGGATCGATCGACCTGGTGCGGAGAGGCCGATGACGCTGCGGGTTGCCACGGTGTTGTCGGCGCGCGAGTGGGAGGCGCGACTCGTATCCGCAGCCCGATCGTCGGCGAGCGTGCGGCTCGTCCTCAGGGCGTTCCTGCCGTCGGAGGTGTCCGATCGGGCGGAAGAGCTGGACGTCGTCGTCGTCGGCTCCGAGACCCCGTGGGCCACCCCGGCCAGGCTGGCATCGTGGCACCGGATCGGCATTCGGGTCGTCGGGATCCACCCCGCCGGCGATCGGCCCGCAGCCACCCGGCTGGCGTCGAGCCAGGCTGATCTGGTGCTTCCCGACGACCTCCCGGTGGAGGTGATCCTGCGGGAGATCAGATTCCTCGAACCTGCCGCCGACCGAGATGTTGCAACTGCCCGCCTCTTCGCCGTGACCGGGGGACACGGCGCCCCCGGCCGCACCGAGATCGCTCTCGGCATTGCCTGGTTGCTCGCCGGTCGGGAGCCGACCGTGCTCGTCGATGCCGACCTGGCGGCACCGGCGATCGCGGTGCGCCTCGGCATGGCACCCCGACCCGACCTCGCCGACGCGGTCGACGGGGTTCACGCCGACGGCGTCGTCCCCCGAACTTGCCTCCACGTCATGGGGCGTCTCGGCGTCATCCCCGGAGCCCACCGTCCGGGAGATCCACAACTTCGTGCCGAGCCGGTATTCGACGTCATCGACGCCGCCCGATCGCGCGGATGCGTGGTCGTCGACACCGGCGCGTGGCCCGACGGAGTGGAGATCGTCAAGGCCGCCACCGACGCCATCGTCGTCATCGATGGGTCCCCCTTGGGAATCGTGCGAGCCGCAGGTGTGGTCGCCGAGTGGACCGGCCCTCCCCCCGTCGTCGTGGTCAACCGGGTGCCGCGAGCCCAGCGCGAAGACGTGCGCACTGCGGTGCGGCGGTGGACCGGCCTCGAACCGGTGGTGCTCCTCCCACCGATCAGCCGGGTCCCGGCCACCGCCCGAACGGGCGACGCACCGGCCCGCCGGCTGCTGTCGCTTCTCGTGCCGTTGGTGGTGGAATCGACATGACGTTCCTCGGCCACGTGCTGTCCGACCCTCTCGTCGAAGAGGTCATCGTCCTCGGTGGCGGGCGAACGTTCGTCGTCCGTGACGGCGTGAAGCAGTTGTTGCCCGAGGTCATCGACACCGACTCCCTTCGGGCGTTCGTGGATCGGCTCCTCGCCGGCACCGGGAGACGCTTGGACCTCGCCAGCCCGATCGTCTCCGCCCAGTTGGAGGACGGCAGCCGGGTACACATCACCGGGCCGCCGGTGACCCACCCCGCTCGCATGAACGTTCAGATCCGCCGATTCGTACTGGCGGCAGGGGGCCTGGACCGCCTCGTCGAACTCGGTTCGATGCCCGGCCATGTTGCCGAGGTCTTGAGCCAGGCCATGCGCGACGATCGCACCGTGATCGTCGCCGGCGCTCCCGGAGCCGGAAAGACGACGTTGATCAACTGCCTGCTCTCCGAAGTCCGACCCGATCGCCGCGTCGTCACCTGCGAGGAGGTGTTCGAGATCTCAGCAGATCTGCCGGACATGACCCAGATGCAGACCCGCGACGCCGGCCTCGACGGTGGAGGCGAAATCACGGTGCGAGACCTGGTCCGGTCCTCACTGCGCCAGCGACCGGACCGCATCGTCGTCGGTGAAGTCAGGGGTGCTGAGGCTCTGGACCTGCTCCTTGCCTTGAACGCGGGGTGCTCCGGTCTGGCCACGGTGCATGCCAACTCGGCGGTCGATGCGCTTCAGAAGATCGTCGGATACTGCGTCCTCGCCGGCCAGAACGTCCTCGTCGACTACGTGCAGACGGCACTGGCCTCGGTTGCCGACCTCGTCGTGTTTCTCAAACGCACACCGTCCGCCAGGTTCGTGCAGGAGGTCTTGCACGTGACCGGGGTGGCGAACGGCTCGTTTCAAGTCGAGTACATCTACCGACGAGAGACGGACCCTGCGTGAGGGCAGTTGCCGTGCTGTGTGCAGGTGGAGCGGTCCTCGGCGTCGGATGGCGACCAATGCCGACGACGATCGTCATCCCCCGCATTCCTCCCAATTCGTTGACGGCTCTCCTGGTCGGCGTGATCGGATCGGCCGTCGCGGCAAGTGCGGGTGCACCGACATCGATCGTCGCAGCCACCGGCATCCTGATCTCCCCGATACCCGTGTTCGGAGCCAGAGCGCGGGCCAATCTCCAAATCGCACGGTCG